>DATKVD010000536.1:0-17582 GCA_035530235.1 Planctomycetota bacterium
CAGATCATCCACGTGTAAGGGGGCGCCGCGTGCTTGGGGATGCAGACGTAGGCGAGCACGTCCGCGTGCGGTTCGGCGGTGAACGCGATCTTCTCGATCGTGCCGGTCCGGCGCTCCTGCTTCCAGAGCGATCGGACGTTGAGCGGCGGCCGTCTCGTCGGCATGCGGTTCCATCCGGTGAGTTCGGCCACCTTGCGACGCAGCCGACGCTGCCAGGACTTCACGTCGCCCCCGCGCCAGGCGAGCGTCTGCTTCGTTTCGGCCATGAGGTGCTGATGAAGCACGGACGGCGAGAGATCCAGCTTGCGCACCGACATGGTTTCCTCCTCGAGGGACTTGACCGGTAGACGGGGACACTATAGTCGCACCGCCCGTGCTTCGCCACCCAAAATCACGCGATCCCGGCGGGCGTTTTGGTTGACAAATCGACCCCGGTCGCTACAACAGTCACCTGACCGCACTCTTCGCGCGAAAGGAGCCTCACCCATGAAACAGGCCGTTCTGGGACTCATCGGTGCGGGGTATCTCGCCAACGCCCAGCACCTGCCCAACCTCATGTTCACGCCGCACGCCCGGCTCAAGACCGTCTGCGACCTCAACGAGGAGGCGGCGCTCGCCGCGCAGAAAAAGTACGACATCCCGAACGTCGAGACCGATTACCGGAAGCTCTACGACGATGAGGAGATCGACGGCGTCGTGATCGTCACGCGCGAGGACAGTCACGCCCCCCTCACCATCGAGGCCCTCGAGGCCGGCAAGCACGTCTACGTGGAGAAGCCCCTGGCCGACACGCGCGAGAACTGCGCGAAGATCGTCGAAGCCGAGGAACGGACCGGGAACATGGTCGCCGTCGGGTTCAACCGTCGCTACGCCCCCGCACTTCGCAAGGCCAGGGAGATCGTCGACGCCCACGGGGGACCCCACAACATCCACTACCGCATGGCCGATTCCTATCACTACACGTGGGGAAAGAATTATCCCCCCGGCGTGCGCATGTTCCACGAGACCTGTCACATCTTCGACCTGTTCCGGTGGTTCACGGCCTCGGAGCCGGAGGTGATCTACTGCGTCAATTCACGCGCAGATGACGAGATCATCGTCGTCAGGATGAAGTCGGGGTGTGTCTGTTCCATCATGTCGAGCGGGTATACGTCGATCGACACCCCGAAGGAATCGATGGAAGTGGTTGCCGACCAGGGCATGTTGATGGTGGAGCACTTCGTCGAGATGCACACGTTCGGCTGGCCGGACGTCGAGGAGGTCTACCGCTTCAAGGGACACGCGCATCCCGACCTGGACACCATCTACCGCTGGGTGTTCGAGGACCTGGGCGCGGCCGCGCAGCGGTCGTTCCACAAGCACTGGACGCGGATGATCTGGCACCCCGAGCAGAACCCCACGGACGACCCGGCGGAGGTCGCCATCGCGAAGCACTTCAAGGAGACGCACGGCGACGCCATCGGGTACCACGTGGACAAGGGGTGGCTCCAGGCGCTCGACCACTTCGCCGAGTGCATGGTGACGGGTGAGAAGCCCGACACCGCAGACGCGCGTGACGGGATGATTGCGGAGCTGATGGGCGAGGCCGCGGTCGAGAGTAGGGACTCGGGACAACCTGTGACGCCCGACTGGTGATCCCTACTCCCCAAGAGGCGTGGCGCACACCGCACTGCAGCCGAGCTGTCCCTTCTCGACGACGAGGGCGACGGCGCCCGACGTCAGTGGGTCCCGGTCGTCCGTTGCGTCGAACGTCTCCCTGCCGTCCACCCGGGCCCTGAGGTGCGTGCCCGCGACTTCGAGCGCAAGTTCGTGCGTGCTGCCGAACTCCCACGCGAGTGGGGCCTCGGCCAGGACGTCCATTTCGTCGTCGAAGGCCTTGAGCAGCCGCACGGCGCCCGGACAGAGGACCAGCGCGTAGTATCGTCGCATCCCCTGCACGCGTGCGGCGATGCCGGCGGCCGCGGCCAGGTCGGTCTTTACCTTCGCCGTGACGCGGTAGTCGGTCCACTCGCGCGTCCCCTGGATGAGGAGTCCCGTGCCGCGGTTCTGACGCAGACCGACCGCCTGTCCCTTCCGACCGAAGGACAGCATGTCGACCCCGTTGACCCACGCCTCCTGCCAGGCGGTGCCGACGTCTTCGGTCGGGATGAGGCGTGTCTCGGGAGGGCCGTCCCACGTGAGATAATCAAGGTGAACGACACCGGTCTGACTCACTTCGACACCGACGTGCCCGAGCGATGCGCCCTTCGTGTCGGGAACGCGCCATGAGGCCGTCCCGCTGGCGCCCGGAGCAAGCAGAAGATCGTCGCCGATGGCGGTGACAGGGGCGTCATCGGCCCCGACGGCCTCGACATAAAGCCTGCATGCGACTTGAGTTGCATTGTCGGCGGACGCCGAAAGCCCCGCGCGGACCGTCTGACCCGCATAAAGCGTGGGCGAGGCGGCCAGGCGATAGCCGCCCGGGCCGAAATCCTTCGCACGTGCCCACGTCCGCGTGAATGCGCGTGCGCCCTTCCCCTGTGCACGGATCTCGAGCGAGCGTGCGACGTTCGCGATCTCCGCACGCTCCGCCTCGAACCCCTGCACCGATCCGGGGAGTTCAAAGTGAAACCGTGCACCGCCTTTCGGTGCGACCGGCTCGAGCCCGGCGAGTGCCCGGCCCATGTTAACGATCTTGTAGGCTTCGATCGCCGCATCGGTGACGCCCGCACCTGCGTCGGCGGTGGGCACGTAGAGCCGGTCGGCCACGGGACCGCGCCAGTCGATGCCGTCCGCGTCAAAGGTCGCCAGACCGTCCTTGATGCCCAGGAGACAGCCGAGGTTTCCCGAGTTGCAGTCGGTGTCCCACCCCGACGTGTTGACGATCATCAGTGACTCGGCGAAGCTGCTCTTCCCGTAGAGGAGCGCGAGGATGATGAGCCCGTGGTTGGGGACCATGGGACATCCGCCGCCGAAGCGGTCGTAAGGGTATTCCGTGGCGAGCCACCGGCGGGCCTCCCGCCAGTCGGGCTGCTTCGCGTACAGCTCCCGCAGCTCGCCGATCATCCGTGCGATGTGAGAGTCCTTGGGGATGAAGCCGAGCGCGCAGTCGATGAGTTTGTCGACGTCACTCTCGACGAAGGCCTGTGCCTCCATCGCGGCGACGACCTGTGCTCCGTAGACGGCTTCGCCGTCGTGACTGACGCTTGCGGCCTTGCGTGCCAGCTCCGCGGCCAGTTCCGGGTCGCCCGGCGCGACCATGGCCCACCCGTCGATGAAGATCTGCGCGCCGATCTGCTGGGCGATCACCGGGCCGTTCACCTCAATCGACCCGCTCTCGGGGGCCGGGATGCCGGCCTTCAGACGCAGATACGCCGTGTGCTCGGTGGACGCTCCGAGACCTCCCCACCACAGCACCGTGCGTTCCTCGATGAGGGTGTTGAGCCACGTCAGGCCGATCTGCCTCGCGGTCAGATCGCGGGAGTTTCCGCCGTCGGCGAGCGCCCGGAGGAACGCGAAGGTGCCGGCGATGTCGTCGTCCAGTTCCACGACGGGCCGGTTGAACCTGGCGTGGACGTAGCCGCGGATCTCCCCCAGCTCGGCCATGATGCGGTCATACGTCCACCCCTCGAAGGGCTTCCCGACATACACCCCGATGATCTTGCCCAGCACCCCGGCGTAGACGCGCTCTTCGTAGTCTGACGGAATGGGCATGACTTCTCCTGCGGGTGATGGCGTTGGGAAATGGCAAGACGCCAGTGGACAATCTACCGGCTGCGCGGGACAAGTCAAGCGTGTGTTGAGGAAGTCGGCATTCAGGGCTTCACGCCGAGCAGTTCCAGCATGGTCGTCACGTCGGTCGTCGGGGCGTTGCAGGTGAAGTCCCGGCAGACGTAGGCCGTGGCCTTGCCGTCGATGGGTGCCTGGGCCTTCGTGAAGGGCGCGAGAGCGGCGAGGTCGCCCGACATCGCAGCTTGTCATTCCCCTTCTGTATATCTCACCAATCGACGGCACGAAAATGGATTCGGATGGCGAGCGGGAGATATGCCGCCTGAACGCACGCACCGGCGGGGCGGCCGGGCCGGTCGGCCGGGGATAGCCGTAGTGCCGAGCGCGTGCACCCACGGCGTGAACGGTAGCTTGGTCCCCGGTCACGCCGGAGCACGCCCCGCGGATTGCATCCTTGATTTGCGCCCGTGCTCGTGATAGAATGCCCGCCGGTATTCGTCGACGTGTTTGACGTCTCGTGTCGCGGGACTTCTCGGGAAAGGACGGAGGGCGATGGTTCTGGCGATGCACATGGCGAACGAACTGCTGAGCGTTCCGGTGGCGGGGGTGACGCTGGCTCTCGGGGCGGCTCTTCTGGTATGGGTGGCCTGGCGGGCGAGGAAGACGGTCGACCCCGAGAAGCTCCCGCTGATGGGGGTGATGGGGGCGTTCGTCTTCGCCGGACAGATGATCAACTTCACGCTGCCGGGCATGCCCGGCACGAGCGGGCACCTCGGCGGCGGGGTGCTGCTCGCGATCGTCCTGGGACCTTCGGCGGGCATCCTGGTCATGGCCGCCATTCTCGTCGTCCAGTGTCTGCTGTTTCAGGACGGCGGACTCCTCGCACTCGGGTGCAACATCATCAACATGGGCGTGATCCCGTGTCTTCTGGGGTGGGGGATCTACCGGCTGATGCTCGGGCCGGTCGAGGCGGCGAAGCCGTGGCGTCAGTACGTGGCGGCGTGGCTGGCGTGCGTCGTTGGCGTGACGGGCGGTGCGGCGCTCGTCCCGGTCGAGGCGGCGGTCTCCGGCGTGCTGAAGATCAGTCCCGTCCATTTCCTCGGCGTGATGGTGGGCGTGCACCTCGTCATCGGTTTCGTCGAGGGTCTCATCACGTTCGCGGTGGTGGCGTATCTCCGGCAGGTTCGACCGGAGGCGCTCGGTCTGAGCGTTGCCGACCCCGCCGGTCGCAGGCTCAGCCGTCCGGCCGTGACGGCCACGTTCCTGGTGACGGCGGCACTGCTGGCTGGCGTGGTTTCCTGGTTCGCCAGCAGTCATCCCGACGGGCTGGAGTGGAGCTACATGGAGCATCGATACGGCGACGGCGCCAACGCCCTGAGTGATCCGTCCGAAACCATCGTCAAGGTGGATGCACTCCAGGCGAAGTGGTCGCTGATGCCCGACTACAGCCGACGCTCGGCGGCCCTCGGCGACGTGCCCCGCGACGAGGAAGCCGTCGAGGAAGCCGGACCCGTCTGGCCCGCGGTCAGCGGCTGGGGATCGCTCGCCGGACTTGTCGGCACGGCGGTCACCCTCGTGGTTGTCTATCTGATTGCGGCGGCGGTGCGTCGACGGCAACGACTTGCAGCCTGACGCCCCCGGACGCGACGGACATTCCCCCGGGACGAAACGCATCGGACAGACATGCACCACAGTCACATAGACCGGTACGCGCACGGGGATTCCTCCATCCACCGTCTGGATCCCCGGGCGAAGTTCCTCGCCGTGATCGCCTACACCGGCATCCTCATCAGTTTCGACCGGTACGCGGTGAGCGCACTGGCGCCCATGGCCGTGCTGCCGCTGGTGCTGCTCTGGTTCGGCGGCATTCCCACCTGGTTCGTCGTGCGACGCGTCCTCGTCCTCAGTCCCTTCATCCTGGTGCTGTGTCTGGTCAGTCCGTACTACGACCGTGTGCCGCACGCGGTGAGCTTCGGTCCGTGGCGGTACGAGATGACGGGCGGATGGCTGACGGCGGCGGACATCGCGCTGAAGTTCGCCCTGGGCATCATGACGCTGACGGCGCTGATGAGCACCACGCCCTTTGCACAGCTGTTGGAGGGGATGCGGAAGCTGGGGGTGCCCCGGATGTTCGTGGTGCAATTGGGGTTCCTCTACCGGTATCTCTTTCTGCTGATCGACGAGGGACTGCGTCTGAAGCGGGGACGGGATTTTCGCGGGGCCGCGCGGGTACCCGTGGGCCGGCGTCTCCGCGCGGTCGGCGCGGTCATCGGACACCTCTTCATTCACACGTTGGACCGCTCCGACCGCATCCACACCGCCATGACCGCACGCGGCTACCGTGGGGAGTGGCACGGCCTGAGCACACTGCGGTTTCGCCGTCGCGACGCCGTCTTTCTGCTCGTGACGGCGGCTTACCTGGTCATCTGTCGATGGGGATACCTGCTCCTGCACTGAGGGCGACTTCATGGGAAACATCCTCGACATCACCGACCTCTCGGTCCGCTATCCCGACGGGACAACGGGTCTGGACGGGGTATCCCTCAGCGTGCCGGCAGGCGGACGCGTCGGACTCATCGGTCCGAACGGTGCCGGCAAGACCAGTCTGATGCTGGGAGTGATGGGGGCGCTGAAGTTCACCGGACAGGTCGTGGTGGACGGGATTGCGCTCTCACGTCGCACCGTGGACGAGGTCCGCAGTCGATGCGGGATGGTCTTCCAGAACCCCGACGACCAGCTTTTCATGCCGACACTTCTGGACGACGTGGCGTTCGGGCCCTTGAACCAGGGCTGCACCCCCGAAGAGGCCGAGGCACGTTCCCGTGAAGCCATCACCTCGGTCGGACTTTTCGGTCTGGAGAAGAAAGCCGCCCACCACCTCTCCGGGGGGCAGAAGCGGAACGCATCGCTCGCGACGATCCTGTCGATGCGGGTGAAGCTGCTGCTCTTGGACGAACCGGGCGCCGGACTGGATTTCCGCTCCCGCCGACGGCTCCTCGAAATCCTCGCGACCCGAGGGGAGGCATTCCTCCTCGCCGCCCACGACCTGGGACTCGTGCGCGACGTCTGCACCGAGGTGGTGCTGCTCGACGACGGACGCGTCGTCACGAGCGGAGCGGTCGAGCGGGTCCTGGACGATCCAAAGCTTCTCGCCGCACACGGTCTCGGCTGAGTGTCCCTCCCTCGTTTCGCGACGGCCGGACGGCCGAAATCACTTGACTTCCGGAGCACGCCCCGGTATGCTTCCGGGGGTATTGATGACGGGACCTTTCCGGACGGGGTCGTGATGACGATCACGGAAATCCGCAAACAGGCCGCCGAGTTGGGTCTGAAGGTCAAGTCGAGAAGCAAGGCCGTGCTGATTCGCGCCATTCAGGAGGCGGAGGGGAATCCGCCGTGCTTCCGAACGGGACGCATCACCTGTGAGCAGACCCAATGCTGCTGGCTGGAAGATTGCGTCCCCGAAGAGTATGCACGACTGCACCGTGTGACGGGCATCGGCGCCCGCACCGGCAAGTGGCGGCGATGAGTCCCGAAGACAAGAGGAGCGAAGATGAAGGACCCGCGCAGAGATCCTCTCAGGTGGCGGAAGAAACGGGCAAACCACGGGCGGAAGCCCAACTGTGGCCGTCGGCGTCTCAAACGCTTGGCGAACAGCTGACCCATCCAGCCCCGGCCTTCGCCGGGGTTTTTGGTGTACCCGCGCGGGAGTCGCGACGCCTGCTCGTCCCGCCGGGGAGCACGGCGACGTCGGAGCACCTGGTTTCGGGGGACTGACCATGATCCGTCGGGCGGTCTTTGCCGGCAGGTTTTACGCCGGACGTCCGGGGGCCCTCAGGGAAGAGGTGGAAAGCCACCTCGACCGCGGCGCCAGCCCCGAAGACGTCCTCGGGTGTGTCTGTCCCCACGCCGGCTACGTCTATTCGGGGGACGTGGCGGGGGCCGTGCTGTCCGCCGTCAACATCCCGAAGACGGTCGTCGTCATTGCGTTCTCTCACCGTGGGATGGGCCGTCGATACGCCGTCTGGCCCGAGGGCGACTGGCAGACGCCGCTCGGCGACGTGCCGCTCAACCGGGAACTGACCGACCGCCTCATCGGGACCTCGAAGCTCCTCGAAGCCGACACCACGGCCTTCACCTCCGAGCACTCGGGTGAGGTGATGCTGCCCTTTCTCCAGGTGCTGCGTCCGGACGTGGACGTCGTGATGATGTCGGTCTATCCGGCGTCGCCGCTGCGGGACCTTCAGACCATCGGGTACGAGATGGCCGATGCCGTGAAGGAGGTCGCAAGCAGGCCCCTCATTCTGGCGAGCAGCGACATGACCCACTATGCCCCGGCGGCTGTCGCCGAGAGACAGGACCGACTCGCCATCGACCGGATGCTCGAACTGGACGAGACGGGACTCTTCGAGGTGGTGCGCGACAGGGACATCTCGATGTGCGGGGTGTGTCCCGTGGTGACGGCGATGACGTGTGTGAAGGCGTTGGGGGCGACGCGTGCCCGGCTCGTGCGCTACGAAAACTCGGGCAAGGCCAGCGGCGACCATGACAGTGTCGTCGGCTATGCGGGACTCGTCTTCAAGCAGGCCGGGACATGAGCGAGAACACGCCCGAGGCGCCGCACGGCGCCGGTGAGGTGATCACGTTCATCATCGGCGTGGCACTTCCGGTGCTGTCGGCGGGCATTCTCATCAACGAGGTGCTGCGCGAGACCGTCGGGGCGTACATTCCGATGGACGCGGTCCTGAGCGCCGCGACGACCCGTCTGCTGGGCGCTTCCTCCGTCCTCCTCGGGTTCGCCATGTGTCTTCCCCTGAGCTTCGAGCGCGGTGCAGATCCGCACAGCCGACCGCTGTATCGTGTCTTCCTGGTGGTCAACCTGGCTCTGGGGGTGGGGTGGGCGGTGCTCCTGACGCGCTGACCGGCTCGGCCGGCCACAGCATTCAGGTGAGTCTCTCGGCGACGAGGAACCAGGGATCCTTTCTCACCGCGCGCTCGACGAGGTCGAACGTTCCCCGTGCGTCCATCAGCCGGCACTCCGCCTCGCCGACCTTCCCGACCTTCATCAGCCCTTCCTTCAGCAGCACCGGCTCGGGCGCGATGAAGTCCCGTCTGACGGTCCCGTCGGCATACCCGCGCGTGCGGAGGGTGAGCTTCCGTCCCGCGTAGTCCATCACGTAACTCGTGTAGACCTTCCCCGAAAAGAGATAAGGCAGCTCGTTCGTCTCCTCGACGGAATGGAAGGTGGTCATGTTGTTGAGGGTGACGCCGATCATGAGGATGAAGGCGTTCGCGCGGTGGGCGTTCCTGTAGTAGGCCGAATGGACGCCGCAGGTGACGTCGTCCTTCTCGTGGTCACACGTCATCTCGTCACGGAGCACCCCCACTGCCGCGACTGAGTGCGAGGAGTGCAGGCTCCGGCGGGCGTCCGGCCGTCTGCGCAGGGCTTCCGTGATGGCCCCCATCAGTGAGGGGGTCGTCCGGACGTCGAACGTCGGCTCGGTGTTCAGGTAATTCGTGAGTGACCCGCGGAAGGGAAGGTTCGGGACCATCACGGTTCCCCCGGGCCCGACCGTGTCCATCAGTGCGTCCACCACCGCGTCGGCCCCGCCCTCGACCCACCCCAGGCTCTTGAGCGAGCCGTGCACCAGGACGCTCGCACCGGCGGACAGTCCCAGCTCGACGAACCCCTCCGCCAGTTGTGCACGATCGATCATAGGTCTTCAGGCTCCGGTCCCACGGGGTCAAAAGAAGGGAAGGACCCGGTCCCGCAGGACCGAGCCCTTCCCCCGCATTCTCCGGTGGTGCTGTCAGTGTCCGAGATGTTTCCCCGGCAGGGCGCGCAGCTGGTTGCTCGTCACCTCGATGTGTGAGATCGCGTTCTTCATCTCCCATCCGAAGATGGTGACCACGTCGTCCTTGTCGAACTTGACCTCGGCCAGCTTGGCGGCAAGCCAGTTGCGGATCATCCCGAGTCCCTCGAGCGTGGTCTCGAGGTCACTGCGCAGCTCGACGTACCGCCGCCACAGTTCCTTGTCCATCTCCGTCGCGGGTTCCGGCTCGTCATCCAAGACCCATACGAACTGGTTCCCCGATTCCTCCGGATGACCGTACATATTTCTCCCCCGAGAGGGTCTGGTTGGAGTGATTGAGCGTGACCTCGCACCAGAGCCGGTTGCAGATGCTGCACGGCATCAAGGTGGTACGCCCGGACAGATAGACGTCGAGCTCTCTGCAGTCCTGACAGACGCTTCGTCGCCGGCTCATGAAGTGCCCCGAATCGTCCCGTCAAAGGCGCGGCTGGGACAGAATCGGTGCGACTGTGCACGTGCGTGGCGTGCGCGTGCGGTGGGCGGGATGCCCATCTCCCTTGTGCCGTCCCCCCGGCACATATGGGCGTCCCACGTCCGATCCCCCCAGCATGTAGTGCAACTTGAGCTAATGCCAGTTTGCAGGCACCGGCCCAGGGGTCAAGGCCGGAGTTTAATATTTTGTACACAAATTCCGCCTCAGGAGTCGAAAAACGGGGGTCACGCGGGGGATGGAAGGGGGTTCTGGAACCGAAGGCGTCCTGTAAGTCTTTTCTGATAGAAGGGTTACGACGATCCCAGTGCGAAGCGGACCCGACCGTCGGGCCCTGGAGGAGAATCCGGCCCTCCGAGGGGGTCACGTCGGGATGTGGGGTCTTACAGCTCCCCTTGTACTAGTATGTGACAACACGAGCTTCTCGGCGGGGGTCGAATAGCGGAGACTTCCGGTCCGGTTCAGACGAAAATCACGCGGAAGAATTCCTCAACCGTCGTCTCGCCGGCGAGGATTTTGCGTCGGCCCGACTCCTCCAGCGGCT
Organism: Planctomycetota bacterium; assembly: GCA_035530235.1. Lineage (GTDB taxonomy): Bacteria > Planctomycetota > DG-23 > DATKVD01 > DATKVD01 > DATKVD01. The sequence goes on from DATKVD010000536.1 coordinate 10,556, forward strand.
GCATGCCCTGTTCGATGGCCAGACGGTACATCGCCTCTTTGGCCGTCTCACGGAAGATGAGTTCCCTGAGCTCGTCGGTCACTTCCATGACCTCGAAGACGCCCGTGCGTCCGGCGTATCCGGTGCGGAAGCATCGCTTGCAGCCCGGGCCTCGGTAGAAGGGGGTCTCGGCGGTCTTCTTGGGGTCGAGTCCCACCTGTCGACGGACTTCCGGACCGGGGTGATATTCCTGCCGGCACTCGGGACAGATCTTCCGAACCAGACGCTGGGCGATGACGCCGATGACCGCGTTCGAGATGAGGAACCCCGGAATGCCGTACTGGTAGAGTGAGCTGATGGTGGTGGGGGCGTCGTTACCGTGGAGCGTGGTGAGGACCAGCACGCCGGTGAGCGCCGCCCGCACGGCGATCTTCGCCGTCTCCTCGTCACGGATTTCCCCGACCATGATGATGTCGGGGTCCTGACGGAGGATGGCCCGCAGTCCGGTGGCGAAATCGAACCCGCGACGGTAGTCCACCTGGAGCTGGTTGGTGCCCTTGAGACGGTACTCGACCGGGTCCTCCACGGTCATGACGTTGTGTTCGAGGATGTTGACCTGGTTGACGCAGGAATAGACGGTGGTGGTCTTGCCGGAGCCGACGGGACCGGCGGCCATGACCATCCCGTAGGGCTTCGCGAGGAGCGTGTCGATGAGGGAACGCTGCTGGGGTTCGAGTCCGAGCTGTGCGAGTCCCTGGACGACGGTCTCCTCGTTGATGATGCGGATGGTGACGGCTTCACCGAGGTATCCCGGGACGGTGGCGACGCGCATGTCGAGTGTGCGGCCGTCGGTCTCGAACGACAGGTGACCGTCCTGCGGGCGACGGCGCTCGACGATGTCCAGAGCACTCATCACCTTGATCCGGCTGATGACGCCCAGTCCCGTGCTGGGGAGGATGTTCATGACGTCGTGGAGCATGCCGTCGATGCGGTAGCGCACGCGGAGGCCCCGTTCCTGGCTTTCCAGGTGGATGTCGGTCGCCCGGGCGTGCAGGGCCCCGGTGAGGATGGCGCCGGTGAGTGCGGCGATGGGCGTGTCGCCTGAGATCTCGCCCAGCACGTGTGCCTGTGCCGAAAGCAGGATGTTGCGGTGCTGCTGCGCGACGTCCGTCTGCATCTGTGAGACCTTTTCCTCGATGATGCGACGGATGTCCCCGGCGGCGGCCACGTACGCCTCGAATTCCAGGTCCACCAGTGCTCCCATGCGCTGGAGTGTCGGGAGCACCGTGGGGTCGACCATCGCCACGCGGATCGTCTTCCCCTCACGGGCGAAGGGCACGGCCTGGAGACGAACGATGACCTCGGGTGGGATGACGGAGACGATGCTTTCGTCGAAGGGCTGTGCGGCGATGTCGACCACGGGCAGGTTGAACAGCTCGCCGATCACCTCACTGAGCTGTGCGGGATGGATCGACTCGGATTCGGCGATGAGTCGGACGAAGGACACCCCACGTGCGTCGCGCTCGACGAGCAGTCGCTTCACGTCGTCCTCACTCAGCAGGTCCTTCCTGACGAGGAGGTCCGAGAGTTCGGTGTCGGCACGATAGATGAACGGGAACTCGTGGTAGGTGTGCAGGGCGTCGGCCACCTGCTTGGGCAGGGCGAGGTCGAGGTTGATGAGGGACCGCCAGAGAGACACCCCCGTGCGTCGGTGATAGCGGGTGGCGTCGGCGAGCTGCTCCGTCGTGATGACGCTCTGTTCGAGGAGGATCTGTCCGACGGCGTGTCCGGTCTCCTCTTCCTCACGACGGGCCTCCTCGAGCTGACTCCGGGTGATCCACCCGGCGGCGGCCAGCACGTCTCCCAGACGTGCGGGGGCGCCGTCGGGCAGCGTCACCTCGTTCTCGAGCATCCGTCGGATGCGTCCCCAGGGGACCTGGGGCAGCAGGATCTGTTGGAGGTTGAAACCGGTGCGCTGCTTCTTCTCCTCGGCCCGTTCGAGCTGCTTGGCACTGATGAGGCTGGATTCACGCAGGATTCCGGCGAGCTGCTCCTCGGTCAGCTGCTTCCTGGCCACGACACTCCTCCCCGTTCGGACCGTGCCCACCGCCGCGCCATGACGCGCAGCGGTGACGGTCGTTTCAGCCGTTCAAAGGCTCATTCGTGATCTGGGCCTCGAGACGCCTGCCCCGACTTCGGCAGGACGACGCCACGGGCTATTCTACGCGCGAGGCACGCGCTCCGCAAGCGGTCTTCCGGGGTCGGCCGGCTTTTCCAGCCCTCATATATGCGCGTTCGCGGCCGTGCCGGGCCGAAATCAGCGACGCCGTCTCGAGCCGGAAGCCAACCGGAACGCTCATCCGGCCGGGACAGGGGTGGCGGAGATTCACCAGGCCTTGTTTAATATTTTAAACACGGCCTAAGGTCTTGGCTCAAAAGAGGTTGTACCGATTTTGCCCCCGGTTGCGATTTCAGAGTGTCGGGTTTTCTGAACATACGCTCCCCGACCCGCACCCGTGCTCCGGCAATGCTCAGAGAAATTCTGGTGCGGGGCGTGTCGGAAGTGACTCTCTCATCAGTACTTGCACGACGCTCGGGGTATTTCACCTCAAAGGCACGAAGTTTTTCCGACTATTGGCACGCCATTTGCGGCGATTTACCCATAGCGGGGGCGTCTGGACAGGCCGGGTGGCTGGATTCGGCCTTTCCGACACTATATCAGCGACCGTGTTGATGGGAGAGAAAGGGGGCGGTTCGGGAAGTTCGACATATCGGCTGTGTATCGCGAGCGCGCCTGGGAGGGTCGATGGGAAGTGTTTGTGTCGGCTCTTACAGGCTGCTTTTTTTGGAGGGGGAAATCATGAAGCGACTTGCCTGGATCACGGTGGCCGTGCTGGTTCTTGCGGGCTGGAGTTATGCGGCACCGGCGTTCAACCTTGACGGACGGATGTTCATCTGGACCCCAAGGGACCATACGGACAACCTCGGCACCTCAACCTACTACAATATCGCCGAACTCAACTACATCGATTGGACGAACGGCACCCCCGGCGCGTCGACACAGCTTGCCACGATGCTCAATGAGACCAACGACTCCATCGGTTTCGTCATCAACCGAAACGCCCACCTGATGAACAACGGGAACGTCCTGGCCATTGCGGGTGACAATAACTCGTATAACCAGTACTCTCTGTGGGAGATCGACCGGACGACGGGTGCCGCGACCCGGCGATACAACGGGATGACACAGAGCAACATCGGCTACACCCCGTGCATCGCCCTCGACCCGGATAACAACAGTGAATGTTACTCGATCTCCACGGGGTGGGGCAACTACTACAAGCTTCGGGACCTGACCGGTGACGGCAGCTACGACACGGCCGAGGCGGTCACGGTGAACGACAGTCCACCCCACCAGAGAACGCAGGACGCGCATATGTGGGGAGGCGTGGCATACTCGATCGGCAAGAACGCGTGGGACGGCCCCTTGCTGGGCGCTTCATCGATGACAGACAACGTGAATACGGCGTACAACTGGTACGACGACCACGACAGTTACGCGGAGGCTGATTTCTACCTGTGGGTGGGTGACCCGAACAATAACGGTCACGCCGATGTCTTCTTTAACGTGCCGGGCGCCGGGAACGTTACTTACACGCGTTCCATCTTCCACTACGAGGACATGGACGACAATGCCTACTTTGAGGCGTCGGAGTTCGTGGACCAGTGGCAGATGTCGGGCGGCGAATCACCACGGGACATCGTGGGGGTCACGGACGGGAGCGGCGCTTGGATGCTGGTGGTCGTGGATGATGACCGCGACCTCTGGTACGTCAACCTTCTGGACAACGGCGTGATGGACGAGAAAGGGACGCTCGGTGTCCAACTGGACGCGTTCATTACCGGGGGACAGTACATCATGATGGACCAGACGCAGATCCCCGAGCCGGCAACGCTGCTGGTGGTCGGAACGGGTGCGTTGGCGATCCTCGGATACGTCCGTCGACGCAGGATGAGATAAGGAGATGAATGCGTCCCGAGACGTCGGGACGCACTTGTCTCACACAGCAGGAAGCCCCTTCCCAGGACATCGGGAAGGGGCTTCCTGTGTACCCACCCGAACAGACGACACAGGGCCGAAGGCAAGGCGTCCGGGCGGCGACCGGTGACGTGATTTGCTTGACACTTGCGCTCCCGGGAGGCACAATAATCGTCTCAAAGGCAACGGGACCTCTGAGGGGCTCCATGACGACGCTGGTGACGGGTGCGACCGGGTTCCTGGGAGGGGTGCTGGCGCGAAGACTCGTGGCGCGCGGCGACCACGTGCGCGTGCTCGTCCGGCCCGCCAGCGACCGGAGTGCGCTCGACGACCTGAATGTGGAGTTTGTCGAGGGCGACGTGACCGACCGTGCGAGTCTCGATGCCGCGGTCCGCGGGTGCGATCGCGTGTTCCACTCGGCGGCACTCGTCAAGACGTGGCTCCGCGACCGCGCCCGGTACGCGCAGGTCAACGTCGAAGGCACACGGAACCTCGTCCAGGCTGCACTGGACGCCGGGGTCACCCGCATCGTCTACACCTCCACCTTTCTCGTCCTCAGACCCGGGGACGAGCCGGCCACCGAAGACGCGCGCGCTTCCGAAAGCGAGGTGTGGACACACTACGCCCGGACGAAATGGCTGGCGCACCGGGAGGTGGACCGCTTCATCGAGACGGGGGCGCCCGTCGTCGTGGTCTATCCGGGGGTCATCTTCGGACCCGGCAGACTCACCGAGGGGAACCTCATCGTCAACTGGATCGTCCGCTTCGCCAGGGGCAAGTTCCCGGGCTTTCTGGGCGAGGGGGCCGAGAAGTGGAGCTTCGCGTTCGTCGACGACGTCGCCCGGGGACACCTGCTTGCCGACGAGAAGGGCACCGTCGGCCGGGGCTATTGCCTGGGCGGCGAAAACGTGTCGGTTCGAAGCTTCATGGAACTCGTCGCGAAAGAGATGGACGTCGAGCCGCCGACGCGGTGTGTGCCGTTCCGCCTGGCCAGGTTCGTCGGCCTCCTCCAGGAAGGCTGGGCGTCGCTCACCGGTCACCCGCCGGAACTCACCCGCGCCGTGGTCGACACCTTCAGAAACCACTGGTCACTTGACAGCACCCGCGCCCGAAACGAACTTGGATACCAACCGACGCCCCTTGAAAAAGCCATAGAGACAACGGTTGCCTGGCTTCGCGGTGAGGGGCTCATCGACTGACCGGCTGTCATCCTGAGTCCCGACTTGTCGGGACGAAGGATCTGGCCTCGCATGCTCAGAAGAGCTTGGTAGTTGGTGCCAGATTCTTCGCCCCGATGTCTCGGGGCTCAGAATGACAATGTGGGGACACACATGCAGGCCGAGACGCAGCGACAGGTCGAGCACATGGTGCCGGTGGCGTTCGCACTGCTTCTGCGGTGGATTCCGTTGTGGCCGGCCGCGGCGCTGGCGGCCCTCTCGGTGGTCTACGCGGGCTTCGTCTCGCCGAGGCTCCTCCGCCGGACACTGCGCGACGACGAGGCGCCCCGCGGGTTCTCCCCGGGGAAGGTCATCTACGGTGCAGTGGTGCTGGCGCTCATCCTGATTCTCCGGGAGACCCACTTCCACGTGGTTGCGGGTGCATGGGCGCTCATGGGCATCGGTGACGGGATGTCGAACATCGTCGGCCGACGGTTCGGCCGCACACGCATCCCGTGGAACCGTGAGAAATCGTGGGAAGGCTTTGCCGCCTTCCTCGCCTTCGGGACCGTGGCGGCGGGGTTTCTCGTCTGGTGGGTGAGCCTTCGCAGGGACGTAGCGGATCTGTCGATTCTTACGTCGATGGTGTATGCGCTTGCCGCGGCGGCGGCCGCGGGACTCGTCGAGACGCTTCCGGGACGGTACGTCGACGACAACATCACGGTTCCTGCGGTCGCCGCGTTCGTGCTCTACGTCGTCGCCGTCGGTTTCGGGATGGACGATCCGACGCTGTCGCTCTTCGTCGCGCTTGCGCTCAACTTTGTTCTGGGCTTCGCCGCGTATCGTGCGGGGGCGGTCGATACGAGCGGCCTGGTTGCGGGACTTGCGATCGGGACGGCCGTTGCAGTAGCACTCGGGCTCCCCGGGTTTCTGCTTCTGTCGCTGATGTTCGTGCTGGGTTCGGGTGCGACGCGCTGGGGATACGCTCGCAAGAAGCGCGACGGCATCGCGCAGGAATCCGGCGGACGTCGCGGCTGGCTGCATGCCGTCGCCAACTGCGTCGTGCCGGCGCTTTGTGCGGTGCTCGCCGCGTGCTACGCCGACACGTTTACCGCCGACGTCATGAAGCTCGCCTTCGCCGCCGCGTTGGCCACCGCCGCCATGGATACCGTCTCGAGTGAACTCGGCCCGCTTTACGGGCGCGTGACCGTGCTCTTCCCCACGTTCCGCCGCGTGAAACCGGGAACCGACGGTGCCGTCTCGCTCGAAGGGACACTGCTCGGACTGGCGGCGGCCGCCGTCGTGACGGGCGCTGCGCTCGCATTCGGTTTGGTCCTCATCTTATACTGGTGGGTGGTGATGGTAGCAGCGCTGGTCGGCACGACCGTCGAGAGCCTGCTGGGGACGGCCGGGCTCGGCAAGACGCCCGTCGAGAACGCCGTTCTCAACGCGGTCAACACGGCCGTGGCGGCGGGGGTGGCGGTGTTTCTGTTCAGAATGCTTTTTGAGGTGCCGGTAGCTTGGATACACTGAAAACCTATTGGCGTCTGGGTCGGCCGTTCACGATGGTGGCCCCGGCACTGGGGATGGTGTCGGGTGCGATCACGGCGCTGGGGTCGGCGGGCGGACCGGCGTTCGCGACCGTCATGCTCTGGCGGATGCTGGGCGGGGCGTTCATGGCGGCACTCTTGAACACCGCGTCCAACGTCCTCAACCAGATCACCGACCTCGACAACGACCGCATCAACAAGCCCGACCGGCCAATCCCCTCGGGAAAAGTGACGGTGCGTGAGGCGTGGATGCTGTCCATCTCCAGCTACGTCCTCGCGCTCGTCGTGGCGTACGTCATCTC
>DATKVD010000537.1:0-7971 GCA_035530235.1 Planctomycetota bacterium
AGGGCCTGCGCGTCTCGACGTTCCACGCCTTCTGTGCACGCGAGCTGAGGCAGTTCGCCGAGCAGGCGGGGCTGAGCCGGTCGTACACCATCTACGACACCGCTGACCGCACCCGACTCATCCGCGAGTGCATCGCCGCGCTCGATTTCGACACCTCACAGATGACGCCCTCCGCGGTCGAATCCACCATCAGCCGGGCCAAGAACGAGATGCTCTCCCCCGAAGCCTACGCCCGGAGCACGAAGGACTTCTACGCACAGCAGGCGGCAAAGGTCTACGCCCGCTACGAACGCGGGATGCGCACGCGCGACGCCCTCGATTTCGACGACCTCCTGCTCAGGATGGTGGAACTCCTGGAGGCAGATGCCGACGCCCGCGCGACGCTCGAGCGGCAGTTCCGCTACGTCTCGGTGGACGAATACCAGGACACCAACCGCGCGCAGTACCGCATCGTCCGCCTGATGACACAGGGACACGCCAACCTGTGCGTCACCGGCGACCCGGACCAGGCCATCTACGGCTGGCGCGGGGCCGACATCGGCAACATCCTCTCCTTCGAGCGCGATTACCCGGGCGCGAAGACGGTGCTCCTGGAGCGGAACTACCGCTCGACCCGGACCATCCTCGCCGCCGCACAGGGCCTCATCGTCCACAACGAGATGCGGAAGGAGAAGACGCTCTTCACCGAAAACGAGACCGGGAGCCGCGTGAGACTCCTCGAGGCCGAGGACGACCAGGCGGAGGCCTTCGAGGTGGCCTCGCGCGTGCGGGCACTCATCACCGGCGGCACGCCCCCGCACGACGTCGCGGTCTTTTACCGTGTCAACGCCCTGTCGCGTCCGTTCGAGCTGGCGCTCCGACGCGTCGAGGTCCCCTACCGTGTGGTGGCGGGGGTGGCGTTCTTCGAGCGGCGGGAAGTGCGGGACCTGCTGGCGTACCTGCGGCTCGTCGCCAACCCGCGCGACGACCTGGCGTGCGAGCGGATCGTCAACGTCCCGGCACGCGGCATCGGAAAGACCTCCGTCGAGCACGTGAAGACGTTCGCCCGCGAGAACGGACAGTCGCTCTTCGAGGCCCTCGGCCGCGCGGGGGAAGTTGCGGCACTCGCCGCCACGGCACCCGCACGCATCGAAGCGTTCGTCGGCCTCATCGGTGAGGTCGCCTCGCTCGCGGACCAGGGACCCGCCGCACTGCTCGACGCCGTCGCCGAGCGCACCGGATACCTCAAGACGTTCGGGAAATCCGAGGAGGACCGGGACCGGCTCAGGAACGTCGAGGAACTCACCAACGCCGCGGCCGACTACGAGGAGCACACCGAGGGGCCTTCGCTCCTCGGCTTCCTCGAGGAGGTCGCACTCGTCTCCGACCAGGACGGTCTCGACGACAAGAGCCCCACCGTGAGCCTGATGACCCTGCACGCCGCCAAGGGGCTCGAGTTCCCGCACGTGTTCATCGTGGGCCTCGAGGACGGGACGCTGCCCCACGAGCGCAGTCAGAACTCCCAGGCCGAGATGGAAGAGGAACGCCGGCTCCTCTACGTGGGGATGACGCGTGCGAAGCGGGAGCTGACCGTGAGCTTCGCGCTGTGTCGGCGGCGGTTCGGGACCTATGAATACGGCGAGCCGAGCCGATTCCTGCGCGAGATACCCCGCGAGCACGTCGAAACCATCGAAGCAGCGGCATCTCCAGAGCCGATGACGAGAAGAACCACACACCGGGCAGGACCCGCCGGGTCTCCCGCCCTTCCCGCCGACAAGACCATGGGGCTCGGCGTCGGCGACACCGTCCGGCATCCCCTCTACGGCGTGGGAAAGGTGGAAGCGGTCTCAGGGATGGGCGAGAAGACCAAGGTGGACGTGCACTTCGGCACCGTGGGACTGAAGACGCTGATGGCCGCCCACGCGAAGCTCGAAAAACTGGTCTCACCATAGGACAGGACCGCCGCCAAGGGCGTTCTTATGGATGTATTCCATGGGAGGGCTTCGATGAACAGACTCGTGCTGACGCTGTTCGCCCTTTCCGTAATGACCGTCGTGACCCCGGCCGACGAGGCGGCGCTCTTGAGGAGGATCGACGCCCTGGAAGCCCGGGTGAAGGATCTGGAGAATCAGCTTGGCGTCGGGAGGGCCGAGCCGGTGCCGCCGGGGCCGGGCCTCGTCGGTGCCCCATCGACCGCGGACAACGCCACCGACCTGGTCGCACGCGTCGAGAAGCTCGAGAAGCAGGCGACCGAAGAGGCAAAGCCGAACGACTTCCGCTTCTACTGGAAGGACGGGCTGCGGTTCGACACCCGTGACGGCACGGTCAAGATGCGTCTCAGCGGCCGAATGCACAACGACTGGGGCTGGGCGAGTCAGGGACGGGGCAGCAAAGCGGCGCTCGGCGACGTCGAGGACGGCGTCGAGTTCCGACGGCTCTGGCTCGGCGTCTCCGGCACCCTCTACGACGACGTCCTGTTCAGCATGATGTTTGATTTCGCCGCGGGCAACGCCAACCTCAAGGACGCCTACGTCGGCATGCAGAACGTGCCGGCCGTGGGGACACTGCTGATCGGTCACATGAAGGAGCCGTTCTCCCTGGAGGAGATGACCAGCACCAACTACCTCACCTTCCTGGAGCACGGTCTGCCGCACGTGTTTGCCCCCAGCCGGAACGTGGGCGTCCGTGCCAACTCGACCTGCTTCGACGAGCGGGTGACGTGGGCCGTGGGGGCGTTTCGCGACGCCGACGACACCGGCATGCACCTGGCCGACGACGGCTACAGCGCGACGGGCCGCGTGACGATGCTTCCGATCTACACGGACGAGGGGCGCAGGCTGGTTCACGTGGGAGCGGCGTACAGTCACCGTCAGCCCGAGGACGACACGGTGCGGTACCGTGAGCGACCGGAGTACCACAACTCGCAGCGCTTCGTGGATACGGCGAACTTCGTCTCCCGCAGTCAGGACCTGCTGGGCCTGGAGGCGGCGGCGGTCTACGGACCCCTCTCGCTCCAGGCCGAGTACATGCGGCTGTGGGCCGACCGGCACCCCCCCAACCGCGACGCACAGTTCGACGGGTTCTACTTTCAGGCAAGCTGGCTGGTGACCGGCGAGCACCGGCCCTACGACCGGAAGAACGGCGTCTTCAGTCGTGTGAAGCCCCGACGGGACTTCCGCCTGAAGCAGCAGGGGTGGGGGGCGTGGGAGCTGGCCGCACGATACTCCTGTCTCGACCTCAACGATGCCGGCATCGCCGGCGGCGAGATGGACGACTACACCTTCGGACTCAACTGGTACCTGAACCCCAACGTCCGGATGACGTTCAACTACATCCACAGCGACGTGCGAGGCGCCGGCGAGGCCGACCTCTTCGGCGGACGCGTCCAGGTGGACTTCTGAGACCGCACACACGTCCTCCGGGTTAGATCGCCCCGCCCCCGGGCCTCATGCAGGCCTCACGGGTGAGGATCATGTCGCGGTTCACCTTGCTCTTGCGGCCCGGGGGCTGGGGCGCCTCGGCATCGATCACGTACCCGTTCTTCTCGAAGGCCCGTCGGCTCCGCAGGTTGTAGTCGGCCACGTCGCAGCCGAAGATGGCGTCGGCCCCCTCCCGCTCGAAACCGAACCGCGTCAGGAGACCGATCATCCGCGTGCCCCACCCCTGCCCCCACAGGCGCTTCTCCCCGATCGTCAGGTCGACCCGCCGCAGGTCCATGCCCGGGTGGCGCGCACGTACCCGCTCCAGGTTCATCCGCTGAAGCCAGCACTCCCCGATGGGCACGCCGTCCAGTTCCGCGATGAAAACGAACGCCCTCTGCGAGACGCCCCGGTAGATGGCCTGCGTCTCTTCGAGCGTGCGCGACGTCACGTCATCCCCCTCGGCGTAGTAGAGCACGTCCGGGTCCGTGTTCCACTTCATCAGGATGTCCCAGTCGTCTTCGGTCATCGGCCGCAACGTGAGCCGACCGGCCGAGAGCGTCACATTGTGCGATCGGAGTCGTTCCATGACCGTTGAACCATACCGTTGAAATGGGCCGCCTGTCAAGTCATCCCGGTCGTGCGGCAATTTCGATTGAAATGCCGGTTGTTTTCTGCTACCAAGGACGTCCTGAACCAACGGGAGCCGGAGCGCTTTCAGAAAAGGAGACTCGAATGATTCGCTTCAGTGCATTTGCGGATGAGATCGGTCCCGACCTCGACGAGCAGTTGAAGACACTGGCGAGCGAGAACGTGAAGTTCATCGAGCTTCGCGGGGTGTGGGGGAAGAACGTTCTCGACCTCACCCCGGACGAGGTGAAGCGGGTGAAGGCGCGGATGGACGGTGAGGGGTTCCAGGTGTCGTCCATCGGCAGTCCCATCGGGAAGATCCGCATCGACGAGGACTTCGACGTGCATCTCGACCGGTTCAAGCACGCGGTCGAGCTGGCGAAGACCTTCGGCACGCGGTACATCCGGCTGTTCAGTTACTATCCGCCCGAGGGCGGCGACATCCGTGCGCACCGTGCCGAGGTGATGCGGCGGATGGGCGAGAAGGTGAAGGTGGCCCGGGGGGCCGACGTCGTCTGCTGTCACGAGAACGAGGGCCGCATCTACGGCGAGGGACCGAAGGAATGCCTGGAGCTGATCCGGGAGTTCGACTCGCCGCACCTGAGGAACATCTTCGACCCGGCGAACTACGTCGTCGCCGGCTACCACCCCTTCGACGACTGCTGGGGACTCCTGAAGGACGTCACCGAGTATTTTCACATCAAGGACACGGTGATGTCGACGAAGGAGATGGTGCCGGCCGGCGAGGGCGACGGCCAGATCCCGGAGGTGCTCGCCGACGCCGTGAAGAGAGGCTTCGACGGCTTCTGCACGCTCGAGCCGCACCTGAAGAAGGCGGGCCAGTTCTCGGGCGAGACGGGTCCGAAGCTTTTCATCCGGGCCATCCGCGCCCTCAAGAAGGTGTGTGACGACATCGGCGCCGACTACGACGCGAAGTAGGCGCGGTCCCGATCGTGCAGGCCGGCCCATGGCTCCCGGTTCGTCACGTGCTCTTTGACCGTTCCCGACGGACCCGCAAGTTCCCCTTGGTTGGGAGGAGGGCCGATGCAGTACGTCGTCATTTTTCTTGCAGGCACGGTTGTTTCGTGGGTGACGCTGCTGATCGTCCTGCCCCTGGCGCAGAAACTGGCCGATTTCGGACTGCCGTCCTGGCCGAATCTCCTTTGGCAGGTGGCCGTGGTGGCCGCCATTGTGACCGGCGTTTCGATGGCCCTCCAGCCCGTGGGCAGCGTGATCGCCTGGCTGGTCTCGTTCGTCGTTTTCTGGATCCTGATGGTCAAGTGGTTCGACGTGGACTTCTTCGGGGCCATCGTCATCGTCGCGGTCAGTCTCGTCGTAAGGACGGTCGCGAACGTGCTGCTGATCGGTCTCATCGTCGGCTGAGCCCAGCGTGGCGACTACGACGCGACGTAGAGCCTCTGACAAAATGAGCTGTTGCTGTTGACAAGAAGCCCCGTGAGGGGCGTCAGTCCATAGCCGGGGGCGTCAGCCCCCGGTAGACGTTCTCATATTCGCCCAAGCCCCGAAGGGGCGACAGGGGGTCTTGCCGCGCTCCTGTCGCCCCTTCGGGGCTGAGCGGATTTCTTTGGCTCGGTACCGGGGGCTGACGCCCCCGGCTAAATCCTTTCGCCCCTTACGGGGCGGTCGAATCCGGCCGACGCAGCTTTGCTGCTATGGCGGAGTGGGCACGGAAGCCGCTTCATCCTGTTGCACGCTCGTAGGCGCAGACAAGGTGTCCCCGGTCGGTTGCCGGTCCGAAGTCCGAAGGATGGACGGCCATGGATTCCCCAACCGGCGAGTCAAGCGATCCGACCGCTGCCGGCTGCGCCCGGAAAAAGCGCCGCGTGATTCTGATCCTCTACGGGCTGGGCGTGGTATTCGGCGTCCTGGACACGCTCTTTGCGGATGTGGCCTCCTACGGGCCCGCATCGGAAGTCCTTGGTGCACTCTCAATCATCCTGGGCATTTCTCTCTGGTGCCACTACGACGCATCGCAGCGTGACTACACTATTGGAAGGGCGTTGAGGCTGGCTATCCTCCTGATTCTCCTCGTCGGGTTCCCCGTTTACGCCTTCAGGACAAGGGGCTGGTCGGGCTTCGGTCTGATCGGCTGGGGAATCCTTTTCTTCGTCTCGTTCGTGGCACTGTACGGTGCGGCGGGGCTCGTCACGGCGGGCGCATGCCATCTCCTTCAGGGGTGAACGCGGAGACGGCTTCAGCCAAGGCAGGCCGCCGCCATCCTCGCTGCACCGAGGAGCGGATCGGCGTCGACGGGCGTGACCGACGTGCCCAGGCGTCGGGCGAGTTGTTTCACCCGGGCGGGCGAGCGGCTGCCGCCTCCGGCGACGTGCACCGGCATCCGCTTCGGGTCGACGCCGAGCGTCACGACCGCTTCCGCAATGCCCCCGGCCTCGGCCACCACGAGCCTGTAGAACTTCCCGTCGGGGTAGACCCCGCGCACGCATCCCGGCCTCGCCTCGGGCATCTCGTCCGAGCACACGTAGACCACCTCCGCCGTACCGAGGGTGATGAGCAGTCCCCCCGTCTCATCGAGGCGTGCCCCGTAGGCGCCGGCCGTCTGGTCGTTCCCGGCGAGGACGATCGGAACTCCCGCGGGCAGGCCGAATGCCCCGGCCGCGTCCCCCGTCGTGCAGCACGACGTGCCGATGGGCGAGACGCGGGGCAGCTGCTCCCGCCGCAGTCCGCACACGTCCAGTGCCGGCGGCCACCATGCGTTTTCCCGCAGCGAGTAGAGCCCGCACATCGCGGCGAGGTTCTCGTCCATCCATGACTGACCGGAAAGCGCGCGGACCACATGCGAGCCGAGTTGCTCGACGAGGTCGGTTTCCTTGACGACGCCGGGCTCGGCCAGCTGAAGCCGCCTCAGAAGCGAGATCTGCATCGCCGGTGTCGGCGCATGGAAGCTCGTGTGCTCAGGGAAATCCGCCAGTGAGGGCTCGGCCGTGAGCGCCTTCGCCTGGTCCGAGGCACGTGCATCCCGCCAACTGATGAACGGACGCTTCGGCCGACCGGTACTGTCGGAGACCGTGAAGGTCTGTGCCTGGCTGGTGATGCCGATTGCGGAGATGTCGTCTGCATCGATGCGCGCGGTCGCCACCGCATCACGGACGGAGACGTGAACGACCTCGACCGCGAGTTCCATGGCGTCGTCGGTCGGACTGAGGTAAGAGAGCCTGCACTCCCCGGCGGCAAGTCGCTTCAGGTCACGGTCGAAGAGGGCGGCTTTGAAGCTCGTCGAGCCGAGGTCAATCGCGAGGATCATTGCAGAGCCCGCCCAAGAGGTCGATGGCCGCATCCACGAGGATGCCGCCTGACGCCGCGTCGAAGATCCCGGTCGAGGCCTCGTAGCATCCGGCCTCGGCGGCTTCGGGGGTGACGATGTAGCCGCGAAGGTCGCCGTTCACCAGCGAGACGACGAACGTCCTCCGCGGCGCACGGCGCTTGACGTCGAGACCGTACTCGACGAAGAGCTCGCCCGGCAGCCCCACGAGGCACGCGTCTCCGACGCGCACCGCCTGGACGTCCGTCGGTGTGTAGGTGTCGACGAGCCGGTCGAGTTCGCCCGTCTTCTTCCGGCGGACGAAGTCGACGGTGTGCTCGGCTCCGAAGACGGCGCACTCGGCGGTGCGCACGGGTCCGTGCGAGGCGCCCTCGCTCTTGAGACGCTCGAACGCCGCGATGCACTCGCTGAGCTGTGCTTCCGCCTCCGCAAGCGTCGGCAGGGCGCGAGGCGGCAGCTCGACCGAAGCGAGCCCGCCGCCCAGCAGCACCTCCGACGCACAGGCCGCATCGTCCGTCCGCTCGATGCCGTCGAGCACCCGCGCCCCCAGCATCCGTCCCAGACGCTCGGCCTCCGCAAAGGTCTGACCCGTCACGTGATACCGCGGGCTCTGGTTGCCGGCGGGCCCCGTGTGGTACAGGA
>DATKVD010000538.1:0-8772 GCA_035530235.1 Planctomycetota bacterium
CGAAGGGAGTCTGCAATCTGTCCCGGCGAGGGACTATGCATCTGCTCCCGTGTCATTGGACACCTCCTGTCCCAAGTCCAACGTGATTTCCCAGGTACGGCCGCCCGTGGGTTCGACGTCCCGCAGACGTATGATCCAAGAGCCCAGCGGCACCGCGATGGGTGACCTCTGGATGTCCGGAAGTCGACCGGCCAGGAACAGGGAATCATCCACGGCGTCGCACACCTCGATTCGAACGCGGGCGACGTCCACCGTGGACCCCTCGAGACACTCCAGTTCGCAGGACAGAACGGCCCCCTTCCCGGTCAACTCCTGCACCTCCAGATGAATCGTGCACCTGGCCTCGTCGTCCGGGAGAAGCCATCGTCTTCGTGCGGCGGCCTCGATGTCCCTGGCAAGTTCGTCGGCCTCCTTGAGGGTGATCTCGCCCCCGGCCGCAGCCGCCACGTGCAGGGCCTCCTCGGAGAGGGGTCCCAGGCCCCGTTCGCGCAGTTGTCCCCCCTCGTCGGCGTGAAGCACGATCGTCTCGGCGACCGCGGCGACCGCCGCTCCGCCGACGAGATCGGGTTTCTTCCACATCGGTCTTATCGCCCAGTACACCTGTCGGCAGGAGTGGCACGTCGCCAGGTGTGCGAGGATGCCGGGCATCTCACGCTCGCGCTCAGACTTCGACATCTCGGCGAATTCCGCCGCATTGGCGAGAAAGACGTCACACTCACAGACCCAGTCGCGGTGCATCCCCAGCTCCTCCGTCAGGTGCCGGACGTATTCGGCATCGGAGCCGGCGGTCTCACAGGCGGTCCTCAGCCTGTCGTGCGGGATACGGTTCCCGGTGATATAGGCCGCGATCACTCCTCTCGCCTCTTCCATTCGCATAATCATAAATCCCTATGATTCCGTTGTGACGGGCAGCGTACACTCCCTGCATCTCGATATCGCCGCGCACAGGGAACGCACCCTCGACTCCTCGTCCCGGTCGACCTTCAGACGGGCAAGGGTCCCTTCGGGGTCCATCTGCTCGACGGAGGTCAGGTACCACACCGGCAGGATCCAGTGATTGACGCGCAGCCTGCGCCAGTAGGTCAGACACCGGTCATCGCAGACATGCAGCCCGCGTCCGCCGACCAGATCAGAAACGGCCTTGCCTGCCAACGTCTCCCCTTCCTGGAGGTCCAGGCCGGCCGCGTACTCCCCGGCCTCTTCCCGGCTCTCGAGACGTCGCAGATCCTCAAGCATCTGCCTGAAGAAGTCTTCCCGGATGAGACGCTTGGCCTTCTGGTCCGCCGGGTGTCCTTTCCGGACGCCGTGCCGGATGGCGTCATCGAATGTCTCCTCGGTGACCCAGTGCCATATCTCCTGAACCCAGCGGGTGAAGGACCAGGGGTCCGGGCGCTGGGGCTCGACCTTCGGGTGGAGGAAGACGTGTGACGTGAAGGCCCAGATGAGGGAATCGGCGGATGGGACGGCCCTGGCGATCGACGCAATGGCCAGGACAGCCGGCTCTTTGGCCAGGGGGTGCTTCTCGGACCGGCCGGGACGTCGGACGGAGAGGATCTGGGCGTTTCGCAGTCCCCGCAGTCTTGACAGGGAGTAGGCCCACATCCGCAGACGCACTCTGCGGCAGAGGGTATGAATCCACCGCTCGGCCGCCTTCAGTGCCCTCAGATGGTCCCTGTCGACCTGTTTCTCCCCGGCTTTCGTGCCGAGGGCCTCCAGCCATTCGTCCGGAATCTCGGTGAGGTCGGGCTGAACGGCTTCCGGATGTCTCTTGAGGATATTCTTGATGCTTTCGGGGGTGAGACCGTCCTCTTCCGTCATCCTGCGTTCCAGACGCTTGTAGAAGATGTCGTCCACGATGCTGCGCACGAATTCGTTCTGACGGACGATCTCGCCGTCGTCCGTGTCCCGTGCCGCCGGGGCGTGCTTGGCGGTCTTCCCGGCCCCACGGAAGAAGGTTGCCCGGACCAGACGGTAGCCTTCCCTGAACCAGCGCATCTGTTCCGGAGTCAGGTCGACCCCGTAGTAATCGCTCTTCCCGTCGTCGGGACGTGCTCTCCGCAGGACGAACGCCTGGCCATCAGGCGCCGCGGGCTGGATCACGAGGTCCCTGGTGAACCGGTAGTGCTCGAGCTGCGATCCCCACCAGCCCTCGAAATGCGATCGGAAGTAGTGGTAGGGGAAGCCGCACCATAACAGGTTGTGGGCCCGGTTCCAGAAGGTGATGACCTCCATGGGGACCGCCCGCCAGTGGACCCAGTCGCCCGCCCGCCGTCGTGCCTGCTTTTCGAGAACGACGGCCCTCTGGGCATGGTCGGCGTCCATTCCCGTCTTCGTGATCAACTTGGCGGTCACGCGGGACCAGTCCGGCTCCCCCGCTGAATCGTCAGACTGCGTGAGGGAAGACGGGGGATTGGTACACCACTTGCGGAAGGCCCGCACGAAGGCGCCGTCGTCCAGCCAGTTGCGATGGGTCCTTGCGCGTTCCTCAGGACTGCACGTCAGGAGGTAGAAGGCGGAGCCGTTTCTTCTTTCCTGTTGCTCCGCCTCGCCGATGCCGCAGTCCACGGCCGAGAGATCGTCGGCGAGATCGGCAAGGTCCTCCGCGGGGACAGGTCCGGGTGACCGGCTCAAGACCTCGAAAGGGTCGTCGACCATGTTGAAGACGTCAGGAAAGGCCTGTACCCTCTCGCGGAGTATCTTCTTCTCCATGTGGTAGGCACGTCGCGGATAGATGCAGCTCGCGAAGCAGACGGCGGCCCGCTCGGGATAAGGATCGTCCGCCGCCGCGGCGAGGAAGGCATCACTGAGACATCTCGGGATGAGCTGTCTGGAACGGTAGACGGCTATGATCTCATCGGGCCGCCGGATGCTCCTGAGGTCATCTTCCGGCAGGAGGTGGCACAGCACCCGGCGAATCTGAACCGTGAACGCCTCCGCGGGACCGTCCCCGACGAGCTGCCGACAGGCTGCGGACAACACTTCGCCCGCTTCTTCATCACTTGCCGGATTCTCTTGGTCTGGCTCCGCCATGGATAGTTCCCTGATCTCCGCCCCCTCCGAGACGGTCGGGGACAGAGCACACGACCGCAGGAGGGTCTCTAAGAGCCCTCTGCCTCCCTTTTCCCCCCGGTGCGTCCCGGCCCCACAGTACACCCCTTCCCACGTGTACTGGGGCTGCATTGCCGGGAATCTTTCACTCGAATTCTCACCCCCATGGCAGGAATTCTGAGCTGACCAAAGCGTATGGGACCGCGCCAGAACCCTCGCTTGGACATGAGGGGCGCAGTAGGGAAGACCGATCACGGCCGCATCAAGACGACACCCTCATCCCGGCCGGCAGCACGGCATGAGAAGAGCTGCAACGAGGACAGGATACGGGGTCATTGTCAGTTGGTGTGTCCGCCCACCCGCACCAAGGCACCGCCAGGGGTGAGTTCCTCACTCACCCAAGACACACGGATCGGTCCGCTGTTGCAGGCAACTTATCTGCGGAGCTGTGGAATGTCAACACGTTTTCTTCCTTTGACGGCGTGGGGACGACCCCCCCAGGAAGAAGCGGCCGCACCGCGACAATCCAGGGGGACGGCAGAGGGGCGATTCTGGACGTGGGAGGTGAGATCCCGGCACAGAAAGTTGAAAGACTGAATCACATCGGATCCCCCGTTGGCGGGCATTGCCCACCCTCGGCATTCCACGGTTATCCGGGCCGACAGGCTGTCGAACGGGTGAAGGGCGCACGGCAATCCCAAGAAAAGGACCGAAATCCGGTGTTTGAGTGACAGAAGGGGGGTGGCGGCACTTCTTAGCTCATGGACGATGAGTGCGGATGACAGCCGATCAGGCAAAATCAACGCTGATATCGGGTGTGAAAGTTGAAACGACCGGACGAGACAAGAGGGCCTGGAAGCAGCCGGTCACACGGTGAGCCGTGGGACGCCAAGAAGAAGCCGCGACCGCTCGAGCTGGCGGACGTCCTGGCGGAACTCATTGCCATTCGACGACTGGAGGCAAGAGAGGAGGAACTCCACGGCAGGAGGGCGGATCGACTTTCCGTGCTGATCGACCGGATTCGCATGTCCGGTCTGCGCGTCGAGGACAAGCGACTCCTGCTCGACGCGGGTCTCAATGAACTTCGCGACGCGCTTGCGGATGCCCAGCGACGCGCTGAGATCGGGGCCTCGTGCATCGTGATGGAGCCCCTGTCCAACGATTCCTGCGTGGTGAAGATCGACGAATATCCCTCTTTGACCCTCTCACGGGCGTTGGGCGCGATGCTTCAGGTCCTGTGCGCCGGAGACAAGGATGCCGCATCTTCCATGGGTCACCTGGTGCCATGGAAGACGTTCGGTGAGATAAGTCGGCGTCTCGGCAAGAAGATGGGCGAGGCCCCTCTTTCCCTCTCGGCCGTCAGAGGACTCATATGTCGCCTCCGCAAGGCATTGCGGGAGGGCGGGGGCAACCGGTTCTTCGTCCAGACGAACCGGCGTCTGGGCTATAGATTCGCACTCCGTCTGGATGGACGCCTGACGGTCCGCAGGGTCCCGAGGTCTGCGTCCCACGGGGAGACGCAGAAGTCCTCGCCCGGCGAGGGATGACGTACCGCAGGGTCCGCCCGTTCGGGCGACAGGAGGCCAGTCATGCTGAACGGTATCTGTCCCGCCTGTTATCGTCTTGTCGACCGTTTCTGCAGTTTCTGCGGGACTGTCATCCCGCCGGCTCCCGAGGACATGGTGCCGATCCCTGCAGGCACGTTCGTGATGGGCATGACGCCTGAGCAGCGCGGTGTCCTTGCCGCTGCGCCGGACAGGCCGGGCAAAGACGAGCTCACGTTTCCGCACGAAGAGCCGCAGGAAGTGACCCTGGTTCGTCCGTGCTATATCGACCGGCATCCGGTGACCGTAGGGGCATTCGCGCAGTTCCTCAGGACGTTGTCCCCGTCCGGGGCGAGGGCGCTGGGCATCGACCAGACGAGGGACCCCGAGCCGGACGGTCTGGACCTCCCGGCAACCGGCCTCACGTGGGTCGCCGCGTCGGCCTACGCCCGGTGGCGCGGCAAGCGCCTGCCCACGGAGGCCGAGTGGGAGGCGGCCGCCGGCTGGGACGTCGAGTCCGTGACCAGGCACATCTTTCCCTGGGGGGACGACCCGGACACCGACAAGCCGAAATGCAACACGAGCGGGACCCTCCAGAGCGTGTACACCTATGACGTCGACGGCGAGAGCCCGCTTCGATGCTGTGACATGGTGGGCAACGCCAGCGAGTGGTGTGCGGATCTGTTTGCACCCCGGTACCGCTTCCGATCGTACGAGGAGCTGGACGTCGGTCCGATCCCGCCCGCCTCCGGTGAGAAGCGGACGATCCGCGGCGCCTCGTGCAAGGTGGGTGTCGGCAGCTGTCGTGTTGCGTGGCGTGAGGGAAGCGACCCCTGGGCACGGAGTTCCCTCATAGGCTTCCGCTGTGTCATGGACGTTGACGGGACGGATGAGCCATGAACGAGCCGCGACAGACAGACATCGAAGAGAAGTCCGGTCTGGAGGTCGACCATCTCGAGGACGTCGTGTCGGCGGCCGAGAGCCGGAGTCCCCGGGGACAACAGCGACTGGCGGCGGAGCTGTCGGCCTACTGGCAGCTGCTGCGACGGGCACGGTGTCCGCAGCTGGTGACCAGTTCGGGACCGCGTCTCGACATGAGACGCACCCTGCGGGAGTTCATCCGGAAGGGCGGCGTGCTGGAAGAGCTGCACTATCACGAGAGACGGAGGCAGAGACGTCTTGTGATTCTCGTCGACTGCAACGAGAGTGCGTTGCGCCCCGGGGTCTTTGTGCTTGCCGCCGCCGTGACGGCCGTTGACCCGCGAATCACCGTCCTGGGGTTCGACAGCGAGGTCTTTCCGCTTCAGCGCGTCAGCGTCCAGGGGCTCGAGCGCCGGCTCCGCGGCCGATGCCGACTCGCCTTCAGGAGAGGGCAGCGTTTCCTGGACCTCTGCGACCTGGACGGGATCCTGCGTGATGCACGTCGCTTCGCCGCAGGGACCCCCCAAACCTATCTGCTCATCATCTCCGACCTGTTTGTGAACCGTGAGAGGGAGCCGTCCGCCTCGGCCGTCGAGCGGATGCGGCAGGCACTGCTGGCCTACCGCAAGACGTGGGTGGTGAACACCTGGCCCGGTGACGGACCGTTCGTGGAATCGGCGGACGGCGCCGTCACCTGTTCCGCGCGCGGGTTGTGTGAGTTCATCGACCGTCAGGGAGGACCGGTGCCGAAGATGCTGGTCTGGCGTCGGAGCGGGACCGCAGACGTCTGGCAGCTGCCGGCGAGCATCCTGATGAGACTGGTCCGGATGAACGAGCAGATCCTGCTCGAGGGACGTCGGTTCACACCGTACCTCCGCCGACTGGGGTTCGTCACGGTGGAACAGGCCACGTCGGGGTCGCGCCTCACCTATGTGCCGAGGAACAGCTGTCAGGATTTCGCCGACATCTTCCGGCAAGCCACGCCCTTCTGATTCGGAGGTGGACCGATGGTGTCCGTTGAGGTGGAACCGGTTGTCAGTCCCCACAACGCCAGGGTCATCCACGACTACCTGGTTTACAGGAAGCCGTTCTTTGTCGAGGGGGGACCCGGGATAGGGAAGTCGCTTGCCGTGACCCACTTCGGCCGGCAGGTCTACCGCACGTTCTGGTCGCAGCGGCGGGAGCGGGGTGTCCCCTCCGATGCCGACGGGGAGCCCTGGGAGCCGCTCAAGATCGATATCACCGAGGATACGGAGGTGCGTCACCTCCTGGGCGAGATGGACTGGATCCGGTATTTCGCCGAGATGCAGGCGGGACCGGGGCGTCGGGCGGACGAAAAGGAGTCCCGCAGCCGTTTCTTCGTCCCGGGTCCCGTGACGCGCGCCATCATGGAGGGACGACTGCTGATCGTCGAGGAGCTGGACCGCGCCGGACGCGAGACGCTTTTCCCCGTCTTCTTCGACGCCATCGAATACCGTCGTGTGTACGTCCCCGAGCTGGGCCGGATGGTGACGGCCGGAGACAACGACTTCAATATCGTGATCACCGTCAACCGGTTCACCGACATCGGAACGGTGTCCCTGCCCAAGGCGCTGCTGCGACGTCCCAGGTGTGTGCCCTTCTACGACCCCAGCAGGGAACTGGGCGTCAATCGTGCACACGCCGTCAGGTACGAGACACGGATCGTCATGGCCAACGTGCAGCACGTGCTGGAGCACAGGGGACTCAGCCCCCGTCGTGCCCGGGCATTCATCCTGCCGGTGCTGGACAGGGTGATCTTCGGCCTGCGCGCCGCCGGTGAGATGGACGAGCCGCCGACACCCTCCGAGACCGCCATGTGGTTTCTGGATATGTTCGAGTGTGATGGAGAGAGACTCCTGGACGAGGACACCCCGGAGGAGGCACGTCTGGCGATCTGCCTGAGGTTCCGGGGGGCCATCGTGAAGTCCGCGGGGGATGACGAGCGGTTCATCGCTTCCCTGACGTCCTACTTCCTGGGGCCTGGCCGGCCCGCCCGGGCCCACGCGGTCGACGGAGGTGCAGCATGACCGGACCTCGAGACACCGACCTGGCGAAGTACCGGAAGAGACTGGAAGGCCGGATGCGTCGGATCTCGCCGGCGTCGCCGGTCGAACGCCTGCGTCTGGACCCACTGTCGCCGGCCGAGCAGCCGCCCAGCTTCACCGGGCTGACGAGTCTTGGGCCCGACTACACCATTGAGATCCAGGCCGAGACGCACTGGGCCGGTCAGCACCATCGCTGTGTGAAGCGGTTCTGCGAAACGGGCGGCGTCGACGACCCCACCGGGGCGATCCTGGACACCATTCTCGTCCACGAGGTGGGCCACGAGGTGGTCTGCCCGCTCAACGCCGCTCACGCACGGAAGATGCGTCTCGCCGTCGCCGGCGTGCTCAAGGGACTGAACAAGTACAGTCCCGGCCTCTGCCAGTATACCGCCAACCTGGTCGCGGACATCCTCGTGAACGTGATCCGGGGCGGGCTGCCCCGTGCGCCGGCTGACGGAGACTACGCCGAAGGTCTGCTGCTGTCCTGGTATGACCAGGGGGCATCCCCCTACTACCCGTCCGCCCTCAGGGGCTGGGCACGTCGGCTTCTGGCCGCGATTTTCGGCAAGCGCAGGTTTGAGCCCTATTTCGAGGTGTTCGTCCGTTCACAGACGGGCTATCTGCCGTGCGGGGGCACCGCGTATCCTCGGCTGCTGCGGCCTTTCCTCCGTCGCCCGAACCCGCCCGCACCCCGGAAGCTCGGCCCGGCGTCCGATGCCGATGAGGCGGATGTGGATGGGGCGAAGGGCAGGCGGTCGCCGGTTGAGAAGGCCGCGGACGAGATTGCCGATCTGATCCGCGACCCGGCGACCATCACCACCCCCGGTGCCTGGCCCGATCTCTCCCGGGAGATCTGTCGGATCCTCGCACCGTTCCTGCCGAAGGTCCCGCCGCCCTCCTGGCGGTCACACCCCTACTTCGAGTACCGCTCACCCGAGGACGCCGGGCAGGAGGACGGGTGTCCTCCCGATAAAGGTTCGGGAGGTGGCGGGAAACAGCAGGGCGGCGCCGGAGCCGGCGAGGGCGGCGAAGAGCCGCAGGACCGTGAAAAGGGCGGCGACGAGACCGCCGAGGGCCGGGGGAACGGCGGTGAACAGGAGGGCAACGGCGGAGGTGGCGGGGGTGGCGAGGAGGCGCAGGACCGTGAAAAGGGCGGCGACGAGACCGCCGAGGGCCGGGGGAACGGCGGCGAA
>DATKVD010000539.1:0-2323 GCA_035530235.1 Planctomycetota bacterium
GCTTCCGGGGTCTGCGGGAAGCTCCGCCCCGCGGTGTTTTGTGCGAGGTCGGTTCACTCCAGCGGCTGATGCTCGAGGGCCCCGATATCCACCGCGGCACCCGCCTGCCGCGGCTTCCCCGCTGCATCTTCCGCAAAATCAACCGCCGTGCCGGCATCGACCGCCGGGCTTTTTCCGTCGGTGATCCGGATGTCCCATTCGTCCGTTTCGGGCTTCCACGCGCCCCCCTGAAGGATGCGCTCGAAGTCCTCACGTGACTTCAGGACGATGTTGTTCCGCACGGTGGCCCAGTTGCCGTCGGGGTGCTTCGCCGCCTCGGCGGCGTAGGCCTCGAGCGTCATCCAGCGTTTGGTCTTGCCCTCGGTGTGCTGGATCTCCTGTCCCGGTCGCCGCGGAATGATGACGTTGTTCTCGAAAACGGAGCCTTTCTCCCACGTGGAGTCCTCGTTGACCCCCCAGCCGCCCGTCACCTGCCAGGCGTAGCCGAGGATGAGGTTGTTTCGAAAGACGTAAGGTCCGCCGAGGACGTTCTGCCCGCGTTGGGCGGCCCGTTTCCCGTATTCGTGCTCCTTGGGCACCTCCTGGATGAGACTCCCGGCGAAGAGTGTGCAGTTCTCGATGCGGACGTTGCGTGAACTGTTGAAATAGAGGGCGTCCTGGGCATTGTAGAGGACACAGTTTCGTATGGTGAGGTCGCGCGAGTATCCGGGCTGCCAACTGTGATTGGGCATGCCGCGGATGACGAGTCCGTCGGCGACGGCGCCGATGCTGCTGTTCGAAGCGATACCGTTCCAGGAGTGCAGGATCTCGCAGCGTCGGGCCACGTTGTTCCTGCCCCACAGGAGCAGTGCGTGACCGGTGCTGGAATCGTGCCAGGCGTAGCCCTGGTCGACGGTGCGAAAGATGGCGTGGGCGATGCGGCAGTGCTCGATGAGGTTCTCCTCGCCCTCCAGCCAGATCGACTCCGGCCCGGCGTGAACGCCGCGAAGCACGCAGTGCTTCCCGCGGATGCGAACGGTGCCCATCGTGCGGATGTTCTCGATGGTAACGTGTTCGATCTCGGGCTCGATGCGGACGGCCTCGCCGGTGACGATCTTGAGGTCGGTGGTCTCCTTGCCGGGACGGACGCCGGCGTGCGGAAAAACGTGAATCCAGAGGTCTTCCCCCTCCTGCCGGTAGCTCCCCTCGACCTTCCTCAACTCGTCGTCGTCCCTCACGCGAACAAGCGTGACCGGCCCGTCGGCCTGGTTCATGACGAACCGACTCCAGTTCTCGTCATTCACGAGAATCGGTTTGAAGAAGCGCTGGACGAGGATGGTCTTCGGCGGGACGGTCACGTCGATGGAATAGACACCGGTCGGCGCGTCGCGCACGGCAAGCTTGTCGTCGTCGACCTCGATGATCGGTGAGACCCAGACGTCTCCTCCGTTGCCGACGATGCGTACGGGTGCGTCGGGGTTTCCGCTCTTCGTCGGACGGATGGTCTCGTTGTAGAAGCCGTCGGCGAGGTGGATGGTGTCTCCGGGGGCGGCCCTCTCCAGTGCGGCGCGGATGCTGCCGAGCGGCGCCCGCACGGAACCGTCCGCACCGTCCTTTCCCGTCCGGAGGTCGACGTAATGGTCATCCGCCCCGACGGACGGACAAGCCAGCATGGTCAGCATGGAGAGGATGATGAGCGACGAGGCAAACCTCACGGCTTCGCTCCCTGAGTTGCCGACGGCACAGGTACCTGCACCTGACCGGGGTGTATTATTTCACGACTTGTATCGCAATTGCGACAAAAATACGCAAGCTCTTGTTGCGGCTGGGGTTATGTGCAGTTACCGGCGAGGTGGGTCATAAAACAGCGCCCCGGAGATCGTGGGCGCCGAAAGATTCTCCGGGGACGGCCGAGTTCTAAGCCCTTATTGGGAAACGGTTTGCGTATGCCGCGTACCCTATTTTTCCCCGGGGGACGCCATTTGGCACGGCTTTTGCACTGGACGAAGGGAGGAAGCAGACCGCTTTCCGTTGAGAGGGATAGAGCGTGTCGGAGTCGGGCGATGGGCCCCTTGGGGGTCCGGGGCCGCTTGGGGAGGTCCTCGGGGGGCAGGGGATCGGTCTCTGTCTCGTCGGGGCGAATTTCCGTGTCCGGTGGGCCAACCGTCGGCACGTGGGACTGCACGCGTGGGGCGTGCCCGCCGGGGAGTGCTGCTACCGTTCTCTCGCCGGGGGGGACCGTCCGTGTGCGGGATGCGTGGTGAAGGAGGTGCTTCAGACGGGTCGTGCGTCGAGCGTTGACCGGTGCATGTCGACGGCGGCGGGTGATCGGCGGGTGCGGCTG
>DATKVD010000540.1:0-12623 GCA_035530235.1 Planctomycetota bacterium
GCGGCCGCGCTCATGTGCTACAACGCCAGCTTCATCGTCGAGAACAACGAGTTCGCCGACAACCACGGGGCCGACGTCCGCATCAAGGACACCGGCGGCCAGCAGGGGCGCGACGTCGTCATCCGCTTCAACTTCTTCGGCCGGTCCTCACTAGCAGGGGGGGGAAACGTCGGCACCGGCGGACTCAACCAGGACAAGCAGATCGACCGCATCCTCATCCACCACAACGTCTTCTTCGAGAAGGCCGTGGGCGCGAGCACCGACGGGGACCCGCCCGGCGACCCCCCGGCCCGCGGGATGTTCGTCTTCAACAACACGTTCGTCAACTGCCGGGTCGACGCGGGCGGATGGACCAACGCCCGGATCCACCTGCACAATAACCTCTCCTACCACACCCGGCCGAACCAGCACTACTACGACGTCCAGGCCAAGACGTGGGACCGGCTGGACGCCGACCACAACCTGTTCTTCTCCACCGCCGGCGACACCGCCTGGCGGAACCTCTACCGTGACCGGGCCTCAGACCTGGCGGGATGGCAGCGGCATGCGACGAGGGACACGGCTTCGGTGTTCCGGGACCCGGGCTTCGTCAGGCCCGACGGCTCGCGCCCCGAGGACTTCAAACGTCGCGGCGCCCCGGGGACCCTCCGCGACGTCGAGGGCAGTCCCCACGGTCCGGTCTGCGGGGCCTACGTGACCGGCAACGAGGTGATCGGTCTCGTTCCGCAGCCGCCGGTCAAGCCCGCACGGTGAGCATGTGTCGTCACTTCGCCGTGCGGAACGCGGCGATGCTGCTCCACGGCCCCCAGTCGCCGACGGTGTCCTTCGCCCGGACCTTCCAGTAGTACGTCGTCCCCGGATTCAGCCAGCCCAGGGGCACGTTGAAGCGGGTCGCCTTCCGACCGAGGGTGCCGTAGAGGTTCGGGCAGTGGGGCAACCGGCAGTGCGCCCACCGGGAGACCATGATCTGGTAGTCGACGACGTTGTCAGTGCCTTCGGGCTGACGCCATTCGAGCGTGGGTCCGAGGGTGTCGATGCTCTTGCGGCCGGTGGGCGTCAGTCGCGACGGTGCGCGGGGCGGCCGGCCGCCTCGCCGCTCCTTCCACAGGTGGACGATGCGGACGTCGCGCGCACCTCGGGTCTCGTCGCTGTACGAAATCGTGTTTTTCCCGAGTCTCAGCGCCGGAAGCGCCCCCGGCGCCGCCTGGACGTCCGTCTCGAGCCGGAGGGCGTCGATGCCGGTGACGCCCGGGGGGTCGGTCTCGGCCGAGGCGCCCATCGAGACGATGAGTTCGTAGAAGTAATTCCCCAGCGACCCCCAGGGCTGGATGCCGGCGGTCAGGTCGACCTCGACCTCGAAGTCGCCCGAGGCACGGTCCATCATCTGGACGAGTGTCGGGCTGCTGCGGGTATTGTCGTAGTTGCGGAGACTCGCGGAGATGCTGTCGCGCTTCGAGGTGCCGCGCTTGTGCATCTTGAGGCGGAGCGTCCCGCCGACAATTGTATAAGGACTGCGGACGTCGAAGATGAGCCCTGCGGGACGGTCGAAGACATTGTCCTGCGGACGGTCCACCCGCAGCACGGGACTCCTGCGCGGTGTCCACTTCAGGTTCCGGGCGTAGGTGAATCCCTCGCGGAGGTATTCGTGGACGTCGCGGCGCTTCAGGTCCGGCTCGAAGACGAACTTCCCCCCGCCCAGACGCATCGGCATCTCCGGACGCTCCGTCTGCCCGTGGAACTTGTGCGTGGAATACCCGTAGCGCTCGAACCGCTCGAACGGCCGCAGCACGACCCCCAGGTTCTTTTTCTGGATCGCGTATTCGTTGTGCTTCCGGTAATAGGAGTGGTAGGGCTTCGTGGTGTACCAGTTTCGGAAGTCGGTGTGGTCGCGGCCGCCGAGTGGCTGGGTTCGGCCGACGAGGTCCGGGTCGTCCTCGAGTTCCCGCATCGACGCGACGGTGCGGTTGTCACGCTTCAGGTAGAACACCGGGCAGTTCCCGTCCAGCATGTGCCACGCACCGTCGTAATACGCTTCCGTGACGGTGTGGTGGTTGATCTCCCAGTGTCGCGAGCGGATGCCCGCCGCGGTGAGAAGCGCGTCGAACGCCGCCGCCGTGTGTCCGCAGATGCCGTACCCGTACACCCCCAACAGGGTCGGCGGATGCACCGAGTGCCGGTCGCCGTTGCCGCGCTGAAACCGCGTGCCCTCGAAGAGATAACAGAGCGCGAGCGCCTTCTCCTCGACCGTCCGGAAGCCCCGGGTGGTGTCCTTCACCATCGTCTCGGTGTCGTACCAGTCGCTCTGGTCGTTGGCGCGCACGCGCGGGTGGTCCACGTAGCCTTTGCCGGCGTTCTCGATGATGACGGCGTGGTTTTCCGGGTCGCGCGTGCCCTTCACGTCGATCGTATAGGTGTGCCGCTTCGACGTGATCCGCTCCACGTGACGTCTGATTTCCACGTCACCTTTCCTGCGACGTTTCGCCATCGTGTTTCCTTTCCTCTGCGCGGGCAACGCGAGCGCCCCACGAGGGGGGCGCACTACGTCTCTTATGTAGTCCGGGCCCCTTGTGGCCCGGCGCTATTCCAGAAACGGTGTCGGGACGTCGAGTCCTAGGGCGACAGGCGGGTGTTCGTCCCGGCCCACGTTCCGGACGTTCCCTTTCCCCCTCACTGGCCTGCGCTCGCCCCCACCTGCGACATCAGCTGCACGAGCGGCAGGAAGAGTGCGATCACGAGACCGACCACCGCGGCGCCCTCGAGCAGCAGCCAGAAGAGCCACCACGCCCGTGCCCACCCGTCGGCCCCCTGCCGCCTGAGATGGTAATAGACCAGTCCGTCCAGGACCAGGAACCCCGCCACGATGAGGGGCAGGAAAATGCCGATCGCCTTGACTCCGTTCCCGACGTTGAGGATGAATTGCGTGCGTGCGGGCAGCTCCGTCCCGAAGCTCTTGAAGATCTCCTCGAACTTCGGAACTACAAACAGCAGAGACCCGACGAACGCCGTCAGGATCACCCCGTGCGCGAACACCACCGTGATCGTCGCCCCGACGGGTGAGGGCGGCGTCGGCGGAAACTCCTCGGTCGTGTCGGTCGTAGGCTCGGTCATCTCACCGCTCCTTCCCGACTGCTATTGCCCAACGGATTCCGCCATCGCCCAGGCGGGCAGGACGATGCTCCGGAAGACGCCCGCGAGCACGAGGCACTCGACGGCGAAGACGCCGCCCCACCAGACCCGGGCCCAGACCCGCTCGGCATACCGTCTCAGAAGGTAGTAGCCCAATCCGTCGCCCGCAAGCAGAATCCCGATGATGCCGAAGAACGCCCCCGCGTGCCGCGCGGCTTCCCCGGAGAACTCGATGAGCGCACGCGTGAACGCCGGCAGGCTCACCCCCATGTTCCCGAACAGGTCCTCGTATTCCGGCATGCGGTAGACGAGAAAGAGTCCGAGCCCGATCGGAATGAGCGCGTGGATGAAGACCGTCGTCAGTGTCGGTGCGAGGAGCGGCTCCTCGCCGTCTTGCTGTGTTTCCTCTTCCATCTTCCCTAACCCCTCGGTTGCACCGGCAGAAACAGACCGGTGATGACGAAAAAGTACCCGGAACCAATGAGACAGTACACCCCGCCGCTCCAGAGGAAGCTCCAGACGGGACGAACGTTCTTCTGCAGGTAGGTGAGGAGCGCGGCGTCGCCAACGAGAAGAACCGGCACGGAAAGCAGGACGAAGACTACGTACCGCCTCATGAAGCCCGAGATGTCGAAGATGAGATTCGTGGGCGCGGGTAGCATCGTATTGAACGCCTCGAACATGCTCTGGAACTTGGGGACAACCATCACGAAGACCACGACCAGCCCGGTGAGCAGCACGCCGTGGCAAATCATGGTCACGAACGTATGAGCCAGGAGGGAATCACCTTGCCGATCGCCTGTCTCGAGCGCCATGTGCGCCCTCCTCGTGCTTTCGTTTCAGCGCCGCGTCGAGTTTGGTGAAAAACGGCACCGCATGGGTGAGGAATTTCTTGTACGCCGCGCAGAGCGGCGTCTCGACGGTGCACGCATCGCCCGAGGCGGCGCGGTCCTTCGGGCACCCGCCGTGACAGAACGCTATCCACTCGCAGCCTCGGCACGCCTCCAGGTCCGCCGATTTCATCGCGGCAAATTCCTTCCGGAGCGGGTTCTCGCCGATCTCCGCTAGCGGGGTCTCCATCAGGTTGCCCAACTTCCACTCCGGGAACATGAAGAAGTCGCACGGGTAGACGTCGCCATTATACTCGACGAGCAGGTAGCTGTCGCACGAGATTCCCATGACGCATAGGTCGCAGCCGCCGTCGAGGAGGTGCCGCCTGACCGCGTCGAAATAGCGCACCGACACCTTGCCGGGGCCGTCCACCTTCCAGACGTCGAAGAGGTCGCACAGGAAGTCGCCGAACTCCTCGCCGGTGATCGCGAAGTCGGCGAGCGGAAAAGGGGTCAGACCCCCGGACGGCGTCAAGGGGTCAGACCCCTTTTCCGCCTTCTCCACGCACGGGATGAACTGGAGGAAGTCGAATCCCTGGTCGCGGACGAAGGTGTAGACCTGGCGTGCGCGCGTGACGTTCGCCCGGCTCACTAGGACGAGCGCGTTGACGGCGACCTCGGCGGCCTTCAGGGCCTTGAGGCCGCGCAGGACGAGGTGGAACGTCTCGGCGCCCGAGGCCTTCCGCCGGTAGCGGTTGTGGATCTCCTTCGGTCCGTCGATCGACACTCCCACCAGCCAGCGGAACTCGGCGAGGAAGCGTGCCCAGTCGTCGTCGATGAGGGTGGCGTTGGTTTGAAGGGCATTCCCGACAACCTGGCCCGTCTTCCCGTGCTTCTTCTGGAGTTCGACGATGCGGCGGAAGAAGTCGAGCCCCGCCACGGTCGGCTCGCCTCCCTGCCAGCCAAAGACCGTTTCCTTGAAGCCATACCCCATCATCTGCCGGATCATCTCCTCGAGGACGTCGTCCGGCATGAGGTGACGTCCCGAACCGTAGACCTCTTCCGCCCGCAGGTAGAAGCAGTACTCACACCGCAGGTTGCAGTCCCAGGACACCGGCTTGATGAGCAGACTGAAAGGTCTCATGACAGTGTCGCGTGTCTTCCGACGGAATCGGCGCAGGGCAAATGACGAATGTCCAATGACGAATGACGATTCAATGACGAAATCCGAATGCCCAATCGAACCAGGCGGTTACCTCACGCCCTTCATTCGTCATTCGTGCATTCGACATTGAATCGTCATTAGACCTTCGTCATTCGTCATTCCCGCCTCGGGCGGGCTAGACGTGTTCGGCGCGGACGGGGTTCGAGAGTGTGCCGATGTTTTCGATCTCGACCTCGATGGTGTCGCCCGGCTTGAGGAAGACCTGCGGGTCACGTGCGACGCCCACGCCCTCGGGCGTGCCGGTCATGATGACGTCGCCGGGACGCAGGGTCTTGTTGTGCGAGATGAAGCTGACGAGAGACCGGACGTTGAAGATCATCTGGGAGGTGTTCGAATCCTGCATGACCTCGCCGTTCAGGCGGCTCTGGATGTGGAGGTTTTCGGGGTCGATGCCGCGGACGATCCACGGCCCGAGGGGACAGAAGGTGTCGCACGACTTGCCGCGGGCCCACTGCTTGTCGAGCTTCATCTGTGCGTCACGGGCGGTCACGTCGTTGCCGCACGTGTAGCCCAGAACGAAGTCGAGCGCCCGCGTCTCCGGGACGTTCTTCGCCGACTTGCCGATGATGACCGCCAGTTCGGCCTCGTAATCGACCTCGCCCGGGGTCAGGTGCGGCAGCACGATCGAATCGCCCGGCGACAGCACCGACGTCGACGCCTTGAGGAAGAGGATGGGCCGCTCCGGTATCTCGTGCCCCGTCTCCTCACCGTGACTCCGGTAGTTGACCCCGACGGCGACGATGTCGTCCGGGTCCACCGGATGCACGAGCTTCACCTCCTTGAGACGGTAGGTCTTCTTGTGCAGCTTGAACCCGCCGAAGACCGAACCGTCGATCACCGTCAGGTGCGTCTCGTCCCGCAGCACCCCGTAGTGCGTCCGGCCTTCCTTCGTCCGAAACCGTGCGATCTTCTGGACGTCCGCCACCGCATTCTCCTTCTTCAATATCCGACGCGTCGTCTGAACACGCTGATACCCAGCCGCTGAAATCCGAAGCACGAAATCCGAAACAAATCCCAAGCACCCATGACCGAAAAAGCGGCAGGACGCGCACGCCTGTTTCCGTCATTCGGATTTCGTGCTTGTTTCGTGCTTCGTGCTTTGTGCTTGTTTCCTGCCTCTGTTCAGAACGTGGTCCAGGTATACCGTGCCGGCTTGCCGCTCGCGACACGTTTGTGCTCGGCCTTCAGCTTCTCGTAGATCCTGCGGATGTCCTTCGCCGTCGTCGGCAGCTTCTTCCCCTTCGCATACCGCTTCATCAGTGGCGGACGCGTGCTCGAAATCACCCTGAAACATGCGGCCATCCGCTCTCGGGTCCAGCGCTCACGAACGTCGGCGATGCCGGTCTGGACGGTCGCGTAATGGTTGGGCGCATGCAGCATCCGGGCCTTCGTGTCGACATCGGCGGTGACGACGACATTAGAGCGGTGAGCGGCGTCGCACAGCACCTCGCCCCAGCAGTTCACCACCTGGCTTCGCTTGCCGCAGGCGACGATCATCGTCACGCCGCAATCCACCGCGCGGGCCTTGACGACCGCGTCGCCGATGTTCTCGGTCCACCCGTAGCCCATGGTGGGAATCGCGATGATGTCGGCACCCTCAAGCGCGAGACATCGGATGATCTCCGGGAACATCATGTCGTAGCAGATGGCGATGCCGACGTTGCCTAACTCGGTCTTGAAGACGGGGAACGTCGTGCCGGGACGGTAGACCCAGGTCTCGCCCGCCGGGAGCTGGACCTTGCGGTATTTCCCGAGGATGCGTCCCGAGCGGCTGAAGAGCACCCCGGTGTTGTAGTACTTCCGTCCGGCCTTCTCGGGGTAGCAGGCGACGATGTACATCTGGTATTTGCGGGCGACGCGGGCGATGCGCTTCGACGTGGGACCGGGGATCGGCTCGACGAGCCGACGGAAGAGACCCAAGTCGTCGAGGTACATCCCGTAGTGCCCGAGGCGCTGCATGTCCTCGGCCCCGACGACGAGGTCCGCACCCATCC
Organism: Planctomycetota bacterium; assembly: GCA_035530235.1. GTDB lineage: Bacteria > Planctomycetota > DG-23 > DATKVD01 > DATKVD01 > DATKVD01. The sequence goes on from DATKVD010000540.1 coordinate 7,176, forward strand.
GGCCGGCTTTCTCGAAGAGGGCGAGCTGCTGACGGACGTTCTGCTCGATGTGCTTCGGGACCGCGTCGGGGTTGAAGTCGTCACTGTAGGGGTTGACGACGCCCCCACGGTCGTCCCATTTGAATGCGACCTGCGTCGCCGCCAGTCGGTACGTCTTCGCCATCTCACCGCCTTTTCGATGGGTCGGTGTGCCGCGGCCGGCCTGTCCGGCCCTGCGACCGCTTCCGTCCGCCGACCGGGTATTTTCGCACGTCCGGGGCGTCAGGTCAAGGCAAAGCGGAAGATTCCCCTCGGGAAGCGTGTCGCCGGTCCGACGGGGCGTATCCTGAACGCCCGTCACATTTTACGCTTGCATTTTCCGCAAGCTTTTGTAGGCTTATGTGTTCCGACGAGGACGGCGATGGGGCCACAGGATGTTCGAGTCGATCAGTCAGAAGCTGGAGGGGGTGTTCCGGGCGCTGGGGCGAAAGCCCACCCTCACCGAGAAGAACATCCGTGAGGGGATGCGGGAGGTCCGAACGGCGCTCCTCGAGGCGGACGTGAATTTCAACGTCGTCCGTGACTTCACCCGGAAGGTCACCGAGCGCGCGGTCGGCGAGGCGGTCATCCGCTCGGTCTCGCCCGCTCAGCAGATCGTCAAGGTCGTCCGTGACGAGCTGGTCGAACTGATGGGGCCGGTGGACCACGCGATCCCGTTCGCCAGTGAGCCCCCGACGGTCATCCTGCTCGCCGGACTTCAGGGGTCGGGCAAGACGACGATGGCCGGGAAGCTCGCCCGGTACCTGGCGGGCAAGGGACACCATCCCATGCTCGTGGGCGCCGACGTGAAGCGGCCCGCCGCCATCGAGCAGATCCGTGTCCTGGGCCGACAGCTCGAGGTGCCCGTCTTCTCCGAAGAGGGCGGCAACGCCCTCAAGATTTCGAAGCAGTCGATCAAGGAGGCCCGGAAAGCCGAGTGCGACGTCGTCATCCTCGACACCGCCGGACGTCTGCACATCGACGAAGAGATGATGACGGAGGTGAAGGAGATCGCGCGGGCCGTCTCGCCCCACCAGATTTACCTGGTGTGCGACGCGATGACCGGTCAGGACGCGGTGAACTCCGCCGAGCGGTTCAACCAGGTGCTGGAGCTGGACGGGATCATCCTGACGAAGATGGACGGCGACGCGCGCGGAGGCGCGGCGCTCTCGGTGAAGGCCGTCACCGGCAAGGCCATCAAGTTTGTCGGTGTGGGCGAGAAGCTGGACCGGATCGAGGAGTTTCACCCGGAGCGGATGGCCGACCGCATCCTGGGCATGGGCGACGTGGTGACGCTCGTCGAGCGCGCCCAGGAACAGGTGAACCTCGAAGAGGCGAAGGCACTCCAGGAGAAGATGGCCAAGGCCACCTTCAACCTGGAGGATTTTCTGAAGCAGCTCCAGCAGGTCCGTCGGATGGGCCCGCTGAAGGAACTGATGGGGATGATCCCGGGCGTCGGCAAGCAGCTGAAGGGGATGGAGGTCGACGAGGCGGACCTGGGACAGATCGAGGCGGTCATCCGCTCGATGACGCCCGAGGAGCGCAGACGTCCCGAGATCATCGACGGCAGTCGACGGATGCGCATCGCGAAGGGCTCCGGCACCGAGCCGGCCGACGTCAACGGACTCCTCAAGCAGTTCAAGCAGATGAAGGGGTTGATGAAGCGGTTCGGCGCGGGCGCCGCTCGAAGCCCGGACATGATGATGAGCGCCATGAGCGGTCAGCGCTTCGGAAAGCAGCGCTCCCACCGCAAACGCAAGGAACGAAAGAAACGGAAGAAGAAATAGGGGAAGCAGGCGATCGCCGAAGGTTGAGCGTGAAGGTCGCAGAGACAGATAGACGCTGAAAAGCGAAGACGCTAAGTCGTTAAGACGCTAAGACGCTGAGTAGACGGCAACAGAAGAACAAGAGGCGAAAAACCACGCCTTTATGCCGTTTCTTCTGCTGTTGACTCAGCGTCTGAGCGACTTTGCGTCTCAGCGACTTCGGTTCTCTTGCTCACTTCGCACTCGTACTGGAATAACGTTCCACTGGAGGAAAACACGTTGGTTAAAATTCGTCTGAAGCGGACGGGACGTCGTCATCGCTCGAGCTTCCGCATCGTCGCGTGCGACGTGCGGGCGAGTCGCGACGGAAAGGTCCTCGAGACCCTCGGCAGCTACGACCCGCTGGCCAAGACCGAAGACCGGCAGGTGCAGCTCAAGCCGGCGCGCGTCGAGCACTGGCTGAGCGTGGGCGCACAGCCCACGCAAACCGTCGTGCAGCTCCTGAAGAAGAAGGGCATCCGCGTCGGCGAGGTGCGGGCACGGGCCAAGGAGAAGTCGAAGTCCGACGAGGCCGCGCCGGAATAGCGCGACGGCCGACGACCGTATCCCCTCCCCCTGGAAGGGGGAGGGAGCATGGCCGCGTGCGCGGAGACCGTGATGGAGATTGACGTCCTCACGCTTTTTCCCGAGATGTTCGCGCCCGTGCTGGGTGCGAGCATCCTGAAGATTGCGCGGGAGAAGCACCGGGTGGCCGTCCGTCTGGTGGACATCCGGGACTTCTCGACCGACCGGCACCGCACCGTGGACGACCGTCCGTTCGGGGGCGGGCCCGGCATGGTGTTGAAACCCGAGCCGGTGTTCGCCGCAGTGGCGCATACGGAGGGGCTTTCGGAAACGCCGGCGACGCGCGTGCTGTTGACGCCCCAGGGCGAGCGGCTCACCCAGGACCTCGTGCGCGAGCTGGCGCGACTGCCGAGACTGCTTCTCATCTGCGGTCACTACGAGGGGTACGACGAGCGCATCCGACTGGGGCTCGAGCCCCGAGAGATATCGATCGGGGATTACGTCCTGACCGGCGGCGAGATCCCGGCAATGGTGCTCATCGACGCCGTCGTGAGGCTCCTGCCCGGCGTGCTGGGCAAGGAAGGCTCGCTCGAGGAGGAATCCTTCTCGAACGGGCTGTTGGAATATCCGCATTACACGCGTCCGCGGGAGTTCCGCGGGATGACGGTGCCCGAGGTGCTGCTCTCGGGCGACCACGAGGAAATCGAACGCTGGCGTCGCGAACAGTCGCTCAAGCGCACGCGCGAACGCAGGGACAGACAACCGTAACCGAACCCAAACGAGGAGGAGAGCCGGTGGGACTTCTGGAAGACGTGCAGAAGGACGCCATGAAGGAGAAGCTGCCCGAGTTCAGGATCGGCGACGTCGTGGACGTCCACGTGAAGATCAAGGAAGCCGAGAAGGAGCGCGTCCAGGTCTTCAGCGGCACGGTCATCGCCCGTCGGGGTTCCGGGATGAGCGAGACGTTCACGGTGCGTCGCATCGTGGCGGGGGAGGGCGTGGAGCGGGTGTTTCCCATCCACTCGCCGTCGGTGGTGGACGTGCAGGTGACGCGCAGGGGGCACGTGCGTCGGGCCAAGCTCTACTACCTGCGCGAGCGCACCGGCAAGGCCGCGCGCGTCAGGGAAAAGCGCCGCGAAAAGGTCTCGCAGGAAAAGCCGGACGACGTCAAGCCGCCCGCCGACGACGCAACCCAGGAGCAGCCCCAGACCGAGGAGTAACGGGCCTCGATTCGTCGGGACCTGTCCTCGGTCCGTGTCAGACGGGAATGTCTGACCTCGTGGCAACAACGATGGCCCCTGACCCGCCGACCTATGGACCACTCAAAGACAGAGTTCGGTCGCTGGGGCGAGAAGCAGGCCATCCGCTTCCTCAAGCGGCACGGCTACCGCATCCTCCAGAAGAATTACGTCTCCGGTCTCGGGGAAATCGACGTGGTCGCCGTGGACGGCGACGTTCTGGTTTTCATCGAGGTGAAGACACGGACGGGGGAGGACTTCGGCGGGGCGCTGTCCGCGGTGGGGCGTGCGAAGCGTCGGAAGATGACCCAGGTCGCCCGCGGCTACCTCGCCCGGCACGGCACGCCCGAGACCCCCTGCCGCTTCGACGTCGTCGGCATCACGCGGGTCGAAGGCAAAAAAACGCCCGAGATCGAACTCGTCCGCGATGCGTTCTCCCTGTAAGAAATGTAAAAAAGGGGAGGCTCCCCTTTTTCAGATGCGGTATTCGGGCGTTTTGAGGCGATTTGGGGCTGTCCGGATTTCTCCTCCGACCATCGAGGGTCCACCGATCCGATGCTGGTTGACAGTCACGTGCATCTCGACGACGAACGGTTCGACGCCGACCGGGAGGAGGTGATCGAGCGGGCCCTGGAGGCGGGCGTCTCCTACCTCATCAACCCCGGGACCGACCTCGATTCCAGCCGCCGGGCGGTCGAGCTGGCCGAGACGCACGACTGCATCTACGCGGCGGTGGGGGTGCACCCGCACGAAGCCGCGTACCTCACCGACCCGGCCTGCGGCGCACTCCGTCAACTCGCCCGCCACGAGAAGGTCGTCGCCATCGGCGAGATCGGCCTGGACTACTACCGTGATCTGTCGCCGCGTGAGGTGCAGCGCGAGGCCTTCCGCAAGCAGCTCGACCTCGCCGCCGGACTCGACCTGCCGGTGATCGTGCACACGCGCGACGCCCGTGCGGACGTCGAGGAGGTCCTCCGGGAGGCGTCGGCGGCCGGCAGCCTTCGCGGCGTGCTCCACTGTTACGCGGACGGCCTCGACTGGGCGAAGCGCGCCGTCGAGATGGGGTTCTATCTCGGCCTCGGCGGACCCCTGACCTACGACGACGCGGCCACGCTGCGCGAGGTCGCCGCCGCGGTTCCCCTCGAACACGTGCTCCTCGAGACCGACTGCCCGTGGCTCACGCCGGCGCCCCACAAGCGAAGCGGGCGCAACGAGCCGGCCTACGTCCGGCACGTCGCCGACACACTCGCCCGGATCCGATCGCTCACCACCGACGACGTCTGCCGCGTCACCGGACTCGCCGCCGCCCGGCTCTTCGGCATCCCCTCCACCGACGACACCGGAAAGATCGCCTACGTCATCCGCAACTCGCTCTACCTCAACATCACCAACCGCTGCTCCAACGCCTGCACCTTCTGCACGCGGCAGAGAAGCGCCTACGTCAAGGGACACCAGCTGTGGCTGGAGCGCGAGCCGACGGTCGAGGAGATCATCGCCGCCTGCGGCGACGTCTCCTCCTACGACGAGGTGGTTTTCTGCGGATACGGTGAACCGACCGAGCGCCTGGACGCGCTCAAGGAGGTGGCGGCGTGGGTGAAGGGCCGGGGCCGGCGTGTCCGCATCGTCACCAACGGCCAGGGCGACCTCATCAACGGCCGTCCCATCGCGGCGGAGCTGGCCGGACGGGTGGACAAGCTGAGTGTGAGTGTCAACACCGCGGACGCCGCTCAGTACGAGGCGTTGTGCCGCAGCCGGTTCGGCGCGAAGGCGCACGCGGCGGTCCTCACCTTCATCGCAGACGCGAAGGCACACGTGGGCGAGATCGAGATCACCGCCGTCGGCTGCCCCGACGTGGACATGAA
>DATKVD010000541.1:0-2733 GCA_035530235.1 Planctomycetota bacterium
GATCGACCCGTTCGAGCGCGTGACCCTCGAGGACGGTCACATCGTCTTCGACACCTGGGTGGGGTCCTTCATGGGGGCCAAGCCCGAGAGCCAGGCCGTCGCCGTCGGCGCATGCGCCGACGCGGAAAAGATTTATGACCAGGACGTGGACCTCGACAAATACCGCTACCTCGTCATGAAGACCGACGAGAAGTCCATGTACACGCTGCTCTACTTCAACGACAAGGAACTCCAGGTCGCCCACACCACGGGCGTCATCGCACAGGACCTCAAGCCGCTCGGCCTCACCGGCACCCAGAAGATCAAGCTGCACTTCGAGATCATGAACAACAACCGCCGGTTCAAGGTCGATTACATCCGGCTGGTCAGTCGGCTCACCGAGGAGGAGCAAAAGGGCCTCATCGCTCCGCCCGTGAAGCTTTACAGGCGTAAGGTCGAAACACACGCCTATCAGCGGCTCGAAGCGCTCTATGCGCGTGCCGCACGACCCATGAGGAGCGTTCCGGAGGAAAAGGTGTTCTTCCGTGACGTGGGCACCGGGGCGCTCATGTGGAAGCTGACCACGACGCCCGGCGACGAGGGGTTCAGCGAGCGCTACGACATGTGGACCGACGACGGGTCGGGAATTCAGATCGGCCGCGGCGGCGGACGGACCTATTTCTTCGAGAAGGATGAATTCGTGCGGGGGGGGCTCTCCGACTTCTACCCGCCCAAGTACCGGATCGACCGCTACAAGCGTCGGGGGTGGCTCCAGTTCAGCCGCTACAACGAGAAGACGAAGCAATACGACCTCATCCACGAGTTCGAGAAGGAGGGCAAGGGGGGCAGCTCGGAGATTGCAGGCGACAAGCTCGTCGCACTCGACAAGGACCTCGTCGTCGTCGACGCGTCGAAGGACCCGCCCGTCGTCAGGCATTTCCCCGTCCCGTCGGTCAATGCCAAGGGCTTCGGGGCCACCCCCGACAACCGGTGGGTCCAGTACTTCAGCCCCTTCGGGGCCTACCGCAAATACTGCGTCAACCTGGAGACCGGCGAGCTGCGCGAGGGATGTCAGCTCACCTTCACCCACGGGATGGGCGGACGCCCCTGGAGCATCATGAGCTACGGCACCGCCGCGAAGCTCCAAGTGCACCAGGACGCACCGTATCCCGGGAACACCGATCCCGGGAAGCTCTTGCGCGTCCACGGCGTCTACCTCGACAAGGTGCAGACCGACTACGGCGCGATGACGGAGGACTGGCGGTACGGCTACACGAACGGCACCGGCGGCGAGCTCGCCGACCAGTACGTGATGTTCGACCGCGAGGACCCGGGGACGATTCTGCGGCTGTGCACCTATCGCGTCTCGAAGGTGGACTGGAACGTGTGGACCAAGTCGATCGCGAGTCCCGACTACACCAAGATGGGACTCGTCTCCGACATCCTGGGCAACAGCGACTTCTACCTGTGCATCGTGCGGACGCCCGACGCCCCACGGAAGCTGAAGGCCGAAAAGGCCCCTGGCGGCGTCAAGCTCACCTGGGAGGTGCCCGGACGTCACAGGGAGATTCAGGGCTACAACGTCTACCGCTCGACGTGGAGTGGGCGTGATTACCGCCGCATCAACCGGGACGTCGTCACCAAAGGGGAATTCGTGGACGCCGACGCCCCGCAGCCCGCGTTCTACCTCGTCGCCGCCCAGGAGCATTCCGGCCTCGAAGGCTACTTCTCCAACGAGGCGACCGCCCGGGCAGACGGCGTCCCCGTCATCCTCCACTATGAGGCCGAAGAAGCCGCGCTGGAAGCCCCGATGCGTCTGATGGTGGACGGCGACGCCTCGGGCGGCTACGCGGCCCGCATGACCCCCGTCGCCGTGGGCGAGGCGAGGGGCGCACTGGCCATCCCCGTGAACGTGCCGGTGAGGAAAATGTACACGGTGTGGGTGCGCCTCAGGATGCCCGGCGCCGACTGGGAGTGGAAACAACTGGAGACCCCTCCGACACTTTCCGCCGCTCGCCCGTTCCAGATGGAAGCCGACACCGACGGTCTTGCCATCGACAAGATCGTCGTCACGGACGATGCCGATTACAGGCCGTCCCGGACGGACGATCGCAAGCCGCGGCTCGACGCGCCCACCGGACTCAAGGTCGTCGAGGCAAAGCCGAACGAGGTCACCATCGCGTGGGACAAACACCCGGCGCTCGACCTGTCGCATTACTCGGTCTACGTCGGCGAGAAGCGCGACTTCAAGATCGGCAACGAGAGCGTCCTCTGGTCCACGCGAAAAACCTCCGCGGTGGACTGGGGCATCAAGCCGGACACGACGCACGTCTACAAGGTCGTGGCGGTGGACCGCCGGGGGCAGGCATCGGAGCCGGCGACCCTTGCGGCGAAGACCGCGCCCCTGGATGTCGTGACGCGTGAGATCGCCGCCTCGCAGGCGAAGCTGACCGGCGGGCTCACACGCAGAAAGGCCGGCGGCCTCGACGTCGAATACGTCGCCCACCTGAAGGGTCCCGAGGACCAGAAGGCCGGCTTCGCGTTTGACGTCCCCGCGGACGGCGACTATTATCTCTGGATGGAATACAGTCCGCAGGACGGCCGCGACCGGACGATCCTCCTGGAGCTGGACGGCGCCGAGCACGGACGCTGGACGGTCGAGCAGCCCACGCGCATGGGACGCATGACCCGGCCCGGTCAGGAGCGCTGGTTCGTCCACCGCATCGTCGCGGGCAAGGGACGCTACCAGAACAA
>DATKVD010000542.1:0-6713 GCA_035530235.1 Planctomycetota bacterium
CAGCTTCGCCAGTTTGAGCGTCGGGATGAGACCGCCGTTCTTGGAGATCCTCAGGTTGAACGCGTCACAGAGCTTCCCGTCGACGGCGAGCTGGGCGTCACGCTCGCTCACGAGCGACTCGTCCAGCATCACCGGCACGGAGGTCTTGGAGCGGAGCTCGGCGAGCTGCATCCGGTCGGCGTCGGCGAGGGGCTGCTCGACAAAGGAGACGCCGAGGGACTTCAGTTTGCGCATGACCCTCACCGCTTCCCTGAGCGACCAGCCGCCGTTGGCGTCCACTCGGACGTCGACGTGCTTGCCCAGCCACCGCCGCATGCGAGTGACGAACGCCACGTCCCCTTCCGGGTCGATGCCGAGTTTGAGCTTGACATCGCGGAAGCCGTAAAGCCTGTATTTCCAGGCGGTTAGGGCGCCCGAACCCGCCGAGACCACCCCACCGTAACGCACCTCTTGGCGAGGTCCGGAGAGCGAGGCCAGGTCCGGCAGGAACTCGACGAGTCTGAAGAGCGGGACACCGAAGCGTCGGCCGGCGGCGTCCAGGAGGGCGATTTCGAGTGCGGCCCGAGCTGCACACTGCGGACGCAGGGGATCGTCGCCGAAGGTCAGCTCACCGGCCAGCTCCACCGCCTCCGCAAAACCGGCACACCCGACCCCCCGAAGACTCCCCGCGACCGGACGCAGGAACGTGAAACAGGTGGTGACCGTCTCACCGGTGACGTACTCGCGCGGGACACCCTCGCCGAACCCCGACGTGCCGTCCTCCAGCACGACCTCGACCACCATGTTCTCGGACACGGTCCGCTCGGTCTCGGCCGTGCGGAACTTCACCTTCAGCGGGACACGGATGTGACGGAGAACGACCCGCTCGATCCTCATGGCTCGTTCTCGAAGGTGAAATCGGCATCCGTCAGACCGACGTCGAACTCGATGTTGCGCCAGTCGTAGTCCTCGACCATCCGGCCGCCGCCGTCGTACAGGACGGTGTGCACGGGAAGTTGAGCGTCCAGGTCGAACCAGACGGTCATCTTCGAGGCGTCGACGTCGGGCGGCACGACGTCAAGGATCACCTCGAAACACCGAAGCTTTCGACCGTCACGCTCGGTCGGGGGAAGTCCCGTCACCCGGACCTGACCCGCCTCGTTCGCCTGGTCGTAGACCGTCACCATCTGTGTTACCAGGTTGTTGTAGCCGGCCACGTCGGGCGTGTTCCGTCCCTGTGATCTCACGATCGCGGAGGTGAGGTCGAACCGCAGTGTCTTCTTGAAGCGTGTGAGGATCCGTCCGGAGAGTCCGCCGGTCTGGACGAGGACCTTGCCGTCGTTGGCCCCGGCGACGTAGATGACCTTGCGTCCCTTGGCACGTTCACCCACCCATTCCAGCTTGAGGGAGTGGGGGTTGAAGCGCTGGTAGTAGTCGAGTTCTTCAGCCGGGCAGAGCTGGTCCCCCAGCACTTCCACCCGGACGAGGAGACAGTGGAAGTCCTTGGCCGTGTTGATCTTGTCGAAGGCGTGTCCGAGGAGTTCACGGTACTCTTTGGCGGCGACGGGGTCGTGGGGCGGGGGCTCGACGGGCTCCGGCGGCGGGGGCTCGACGGGCTTCGGCGGTGAGGGCTCGACGGGCTTCGGCGACGGGGGCTCGGGCTGCTTCACGTTGTCGAGGTGGTAGAACTCGATCGGCTCGGCCGGTTTCTCGGGCTCCCGGAACCACGTCGGCCATGACACATTGAACTGGGTGCAGCCGATCCCCGGGAGCGTGAGTCCGCACAGCAGCACCACGGACAGGACCACCCGCGGATGCAGTCGTCGGTCAACCGCCGAGGTCGCCTTCACGCCGTCTCCCTCACGTCAAGTTCCCTGACGGTCCCGCACCTCCGGGGCCGTCCCTGACCGTCGAACGTCGTGTCACTCCCGTGGCGCGGCCCGGATGTGGAAATGCTCGTCGGTGTAGTCCGGGTTAAACTCGATGTCGGTGTAGCTGTATTCCTCGAAGGCACTGCGCTGCCAGTCGAAGACCTTCACGTAGAGGGGAAATCCGAACTCCTCGTCGAACAGGATCTCCGCTTTCCAGCAGTAGTATCCGGGCTTCTGCGGGGTGTAGCGGTAGAACTGGTGACAGGGTCGTCCGTGGAAGTTGACCTTTCCCTTGTACTTGCTTCGGACGTCGGACCCGGCCAGCTCGAACTGCTCGTCGATCTTGCGGATGAGCGGCCCGAGTCCGGCCTCGAGGATGGTGTGCCGGGACTTCTTCATGACCTCCGGGTCGTCGGGCATCATGTCCAGCACCATCCACCCCAGTGCCCCGCCGGGCGTCACCTTGATCTTTCCGTCGTTCGTCCCCTCGATGTAGGCTATTCTACGGTCCTTCCCGGGACCGTCCAGCCAGTGCATGTAGATGGAGAACGGCTTCTGTCGTTCACGGAGGAAGATGACTTCCTTCGGCCCGAGCGTATCCTTGCCCGGCAGCCGCTCCCGCCGGGTGAAGGTGGCCCGGAAGGTCCGGACGGATTCCCACTGCTTGACGGCTTTCTCCATGAGCTGGGCCGCCGAAGGGACCTTTCCGTCTTCCGCGTCCGAAAGACGGGTCGTCGCCGCCGTCACCAGCAGCGTCGTCAGCATGCAAAGCATCGTCCGTTGCCGTCTCATAGTGTCTCCGGCCGTCCCCGACCGTCTCATCTCAGGGTGAAGTACCCGTGTCCGACGATGTCGAACACCCGCTCGTGCTCGATGCGATAGCCCGCACGTTGGAAGACCGTCCGCCACTCGTCCGCCGACAGCAGCACCTGGTCGGTGAGGTTGTGCCACAGGTGGTGCTCCGCGAACGCCGTCGGACGACGTCGCAGTCGGTCGTGAGGCTGTCGGCAGAACTCCGCCACCACCATCGCCACCCCGGGGTGCTTCCCGTGACAGTGGGCCAGGAAGGTTTCGACCTTGCCCGTCCCTTCGAGCAGATGCTCGTGAAAGGTGTCGTATGCGGTCATCACGTCCACGTCCGGTCGGTGTTCGAGAAGTCCGTCGATGTCGAAGAAGTCCGCGTGCTCGACGGTGACGCGGTCACGGAAGGGCGACGCGGCCAGTCGTTCGCGTGCGTGCTCGACCGCTTCCGGTGAGGCGTCGATGCCGAAGCCCCGAACGTCCGGGTCGACCCGACAGAGCGTGAACAGGAACTCGAGATGTCCGCAGCGGAGGTCGAGCACCGTGCGGAAGCCCCCGCGTTTCACCTCGTCGGCCAGGACGACGAACGGCAGCTGACGTCCCAGTTCCGCTTCGCCCCTGCCCACGGCCGCCGTTCGGCGCGTCACGTCACGGCCGAACCTCTTCTCTCCTTTCAGGAGTCCGGTGAGTTCGTTGAGCACCGGCTCGTAGCCGCAGGCGAGGTCGAACACCCCGCGCGGCTCCCGCACCAGGACCTCCCCCAGTCCGGTGAGCGAATACCGTCCCGCCGCGTCACACTTCAGGACACGGACGCCATCGAGGTAGTCCAGCACGTACCCGAGGATGCGTGCGTCCAGTCCGGCCGTCCGGGCGAGGTCGGCCGCGGACGCCGCCGCTCCACCGGCCAATGCGTCCATCACCCCCGTGTTGAAGAGGGCCCACAGTGAGACGGTGGTGCAGTAGCCCCGGACGATGGGCAGGGCCCTGTCGTGCCGACGCTTCATCCGCACCAGACGCGTCAGTCCAAACAGTCTGATGAGTTCGACGATCTGTCCCATGTCTGTGCTCGCGCGTCCGTGTCGGTGGTGTCGGTTCAGTCCGGGGGCTCGTCCGGCCCGGCGTCCAGCGTGACGTGGTCCTCGATGGGAAGCGTCCTGTGGTAGTCGATCTCTCCGATCACGAAACAGTGCTTGTACTGCTCGCGTCGGCCGCCCATCCTCACCAGACGCTCCTCCTTGAGCCGGTCGAAGGCCCCCTCCCGCAGGAGGTGAAGCACCGGCGTGCCGAGACGACCCGACCTGCGCTTGGCCGCGTACTCCACGTTGAGGGCACACAGGTGGTCCTCGAACCGTTGAAGGAACGTCCGCCACTCCTCCCTCGAGCACCCCGGCTGTCGTTCCACGGCTATCGAGTACCGTGGCGGGTCGTCCATCATGGGACTGAATATGCCGTCTTCCGTCGGAAATTTCAAGGGAATACGTGCCTCGTGCATGCTCCGGACCACCTGGAACTCCGACACCTTCTCGCCCGTCAGTGAGCTGAAGTAGTGTCCCTTGTTCAGGAACCGCAGGCGCGGGGTCTCGTGAAAGAACCCCGTGACCTGCACCAGGTCACTGATATTGTAGCGGTAGAGTCCACTGGAGGTGGTGAGGACGATGAAGTACTTCCCGTCCTCTTCCAGCTCGTGTGCGAGGAGGGTGGTGGGGGCGTCGCTTTCGGACTCCTCCTCGGGGATGAACTCAAAGAAATGGCTCGTGAGGTCGAGCACGCCGCCGGGGCCTTCGTCGGTGAGGGGAATGGTCATGCGGCCCTCGGAGGCGAGGATGCCGACGTCCCTGACGGGCACGTCGCCGAAGTATTCCGGGTAACGGTCAAGGTAGATCCCGCAGCTTCCGTCCTTCCAGTTGCCGAGGAGTCTCAGTTCGGGCCAGTACTCCCTGGGAAGCAGTCTGCCCGCACGGGTGAGGAGGGCCTCGAGGGTCCTCGCACGCCGGCGGCTGGGACGCAGGTGACCGCGCAGCCGCCGCTTGAGGTCGTCCGGGATCTCCCAACGGTCGTCGACCGTCCCGTCGTGCAGGTCACGGACGATCATCTCAGCGTTCCGGTCGACGGCACGCACCAGGGCCAGGATGTTGCTCGGGTTGGCCGTCGAGATGAGGGATATCCGGCGAGCCAGGGCGATGCGTCCGATGAGGTAGTACTTGCTGGGCCCGTGCCGAACGGAAGCCGCCTCGACGGGCGGAACGTACTTGCGACGGATGGGCCAGGGCAGCGTCTCGCTCATGAGACCCGAGATCCCCCCGCACGGGATCCCCGCCTCGGTGGTGCTTTCACGACTGGACGAAACGATGCGGAGGATGCTGTAATCGTAGGCGTTCAGGTGGTCGACGGCGACGCCGTGACCCCACACGTGCCAGCCGAGTCGGTGTTCGGCGAGAAAGGCGGTGGTGACGGGGATGTACTTGGGCCTGCTGTAGGCCCCACTGGTGACGGCGAACATGAGGAGACGCTCGTCGGGACCGAACAGGGCACGGACGTCGCCGAGCTTGACCTGCTCGACGTACGGCTCAAAGACGGTGTAGTCGGCGACGGGCAGTCGTCGTCGGAAGTCCTGGACGGAGTGGATGTCGTGGAAGGCGTGCTCGCGACCGAAGCGGGAGTCCTGGTTCCGGCGGACCTTCTCGAGCAGCACCCGTGCCTGAGTGGTACGCAGGTTTCGGGCCGCCTCCTCGAAACGCCGGAAGACCCTGCGGGCCTTGAACTTCAGTCCAATGCCCGAAAGCCTGCCGGCCACGACCCAGTCTCTGAGCATGATGGTGAAACCCCTCGTCAGAACGTCCCGGTGAGTCGAGATCTCGCGTCAGGGTCCCTGTCCCGAGGCCTGCACGACTACGACGGAGTAGACCGGGAAACGGCTCCTCGGAACCCCGAAGGATCCTCGGAGTCCTGAGGGGTCGTGACGGCGGGGGCCGTCATCCCCCCCTCGACAGGCTCGGGGCCCTGAGCCTTATCGAAGGGCAGGGAGGTCTGGAAGAAGCGAACGACCCGTCGACCGTATTCGACGGGGGCAACGTCGAAAGCCTTGTTGTGGTCGGCGTGGGGGACAATCCAGAGTGCCTTTCTGCCGTCGACCAGGTCCGAGAGGAGTTTCGCCTGATCGGGCTCGACGTAGCTGTCCTCTTGACCGTGAATGAAGAAGACCGGCACGCTCAGACGACGAAGTGCCGGGAGCACCGAGACGAAGCGAACCCCCAGTCGGTGCTCGGCAAGTCGAATGCCCACCCGACGGAAGGTGCCGAGAATCCATTCGAACCTGGAAAACGGGAGCATCCGTCGGTCGACGAAGATGGGGGCCCACCGGCGCATGTAACTGTGGAGGGTGTGGTCGGTCGAGAAGGCACCGTCGGCGACGACGCCCGAAACGGTCGGGTCGTCGCCGGCGACGGCGATGGCGGCGACGGCGCCCCGTGAGAGTCCCAGAAGCCCTACGGCGGCGTCACCGACGTCCTCACGGTCGCGCAGGTACCTGAGTGCCGCACGAAGGTCCGACACCTCGTGTTTCGTGACCCACTGTCTCGGCACGTACCCGAGCGGACACTCACTGTCACCGTGACCACGGAAATCGAACGTGAAGACACGGAAGCCCCCGGCTTCGAGGAACGACGCGTACTTCGTCACCGTATGTCGACCGGACATGAACTCGTGACAGAAGACCACCACCGGCACGTCCGTCCCCGTGGCCGGGACACGACCCAATGTGCCCGCAAGTCGGACACCGTCGGTCGTCTCGAACGTGACGTCCTCGCCCGTCAGCGGCAGCTCCCCGTTCTGCACCCGACGGGTGGTGATGTTCATGAAGAGGTTGGCGATGATGGGGGCGTACCGGGCGAACAGGAACACCACACTCGCCGTCAACATCAGCAGCACCGACGCGATGACGATGGTAAGGACCACCGGGGGGTCTCCCGGAAACCTCCAAGCCGATGACCCCGATGAACCGGGGCCTCAGTCTCCCGTCCAGCGTCGGATGATCAGACTGATGTTCTGTCCGCCGAAGCCGAA
>DATKVD010000543.1:0-4100 GCA_035530235.1 Planctomycetota bacterium
GATTTCGTGCTTGATTGGGACTTGGCGTTCCCGCGGGTGCCGGTGTGGCGGCAAGTGCGCTCGTGCGCCGAGAGCGCTCCCTCACTCCTTGCCTTCGATGACGCCCGCGGCGAGGGTGTGCATCTCGCGGAGGATTCTGACGTGCGGGTCGTCCTCGCCGACGGCGGCCGCATGCGCGTCAAGACGGGCCTTCAGCTTGGCGAGCATGCCGGCGGCGACGTCGGCGACGAGTCCGGGGACGGCGGCGAGTCCGAGGGCGATCTCCTTGGCGTCGCCGAGTTCGTCCTCGTCGGTGTAGGGGATCTGCGCCTCGCGTTCCTTGAGACTTGCGAAGACGTGGGCCAGGTCGAGTTCCTGGGTTGGGGGTTCGGGGGTCGACGTCGGCGGCGCGGGTTCCGGCTCGGGGGCGGGCGGCGGTGCCGGCTCAGGCGCACGCGGGGTCTTCGGCTGGGCGGGCGCGTGGATTTCGGGCTCGTCGATCGGGGTCGGGGTCGGCGCCTTCGGCTCAGGCATGGGGACGATGAGCACCTTCCCGCAGCCCGGACATTTTCCGCGCTTCCCGGCGTGCTGCTCCGGAACCTTCAGCACCTTCCCGCACTCACACCTCACCTCGATCGCCATGACACGGCCCTCCGGTCGGCCCCACACTATCATAGCGATGTCAGAGCTGGTCCGTCAAGGGGGCGGAAAGAAAAACTGGAA
Source organism: Planctomycetota bacterium (assembly GCA_035530235.1). Classification (GTDB taxonomy): domain Bacteria; phylum Planctomycetota; class DG-23; order DATKVD01; family DATKVD01; genus DATKVD01. Next base: position 703 of record DATKVD010000543.1, read on the forward strand.
ACTCGAAACGCGACGCTCGACTTGAGTCTGAAGCCCGAAAGAGAAGGGCCGGCGTCCGTATATCGGCCTGAGTCGGGCGGAGGCATTCGGATTTCGGGTATCGGCCCAGGGGCAGTTCGACTGCGCGCTTGCGTCGGCGGCTGACCGTTGCTATAGTGTCCCGCATGATTTCCCCAAGAACGCTCATCGGCGCAGGCGTCGCGCTTGCCGTTCTGGTGTACGCCGCGACGGGCGTCCGCGCGGACGACAACGCACCCGCCCCGACGGTGCACCTCTCCGTCTGGCAGCTCCCCCAACCCGAGGACACCTCCATCGCCGCCAAGTGCGACCGGGCCATCATCGCCGCCTTCAAGCGGAAATACCCCCACATCGAACTCTCCTCCCCCACCGGCATCGCCATCCCCGAGATGCAGATGGACACGCGTCCCCTGATGGCCATCGCCGGCGACGTCAGTCCCGACGTCATCTACGTCAACTTCCGACAGTCCGACACCTACATCCAGGAGGGGTTCCTCTATCCCCTCGACGAATGGGTGAAGAAGATGCCGAAGACGGAGTACGACGAGCGGGTGCTCCCGCAGATCGAGAAGGTCGTCTACCGGTGGGGTCCGGGCAAGAAGACGGGCGAGGACCCGGACAAGCACTACTGGGCCCTGCCCTACGGCAACTACATCATGGGGATGGTGTGGCGGAAGGACGTGTTCAAGGAGGCGGGGCTCGACCCGGACCGCCCGCCGCGCGACTGGGACGAATACTACGAGTTCGCCCGGCGCTGCACCGACCCGGAGAAGGGGACCTTCGGCATCGCGATGTACAAGACGTCGTGGTCGTATTACTCGTTCATCGTGTCGGCGGGCGCGCACGCCATGGAGGACGTGGGCGAGGACGAGTGGGCGGCCACGTTCAACTCCCCCGAGGCCGTCACCGCCTACGAGTTCGTCCTGAAACTGGTGCAAGGCAAGTGGCGGCACGATCCCTCGGGGAAGATCGTCGAGGGGGTGGTGTACGACGAGCAGGAGCAGAGCGTGCTGTGGAACCAGGGCCGCATCGCGATGCGCGAGACCTACTTCACCGATGACCGTCTGGCCGACATCAACCCCGAACTCCTGGGCATTGCACCGGTGCCGAAGGGTCCCACCGGCAAGCGCGCCAGTGAACTCAACTGCACCATGTGCGGCATCTACACGGGGGCGGCCCGGAAGGGACGCGACGTCCTCGAAGCCGCGTGGAACTATGTCTATTTCCTCGGCTCACCCGAGGCCAAGGCCATCCGTGCCCGCGTCCAGGTGGAGAACGGCTACGGGATGTTCTCGAACCCCGTCTACCTGGAGAGGCTCGGCTACACCGACTACCTCCGACGCATCCCCGAGGGCTGGCGCGAGGTGTTCAAGGAGGCGATGACGAGCGGGGAGCCGGAGCCGTACGGGCGGAACTGTCAGCAGATCTACAAGTACATGACGGACCCGGCGGACCGGATGCGCATCGACGGGCTGGGCCGGAAGGAATGGGACGCGGTGGAGGCCGCCCGCGAGCGCCTGAAGCGCGAGCGTCCCGGCATCACGGACGCCAACCTCGAGCGGGAACTCGAAGCCGTCCGCACGAAGACCCGCGCCGAAGTCCGTGAACGCATCCAGGAAATCCTCGACCGATACGTCCGCCGCGCCAACGAGAAGATGATCGGGCGCGTGCCGCCGGGCCAGATGTTCTGGCGACGCCTCGTCGGCTGGACCGTCGCCGCCGCCATCGCCGTCGCCTTCGCCGCACTCTTCCGATACGTCTGGAAGGTCTTCCGGCCCGTCGAGGCCAAGGGCGGGTGGCTCTTCCGACGATACTGGATCGCCTACGTCATCCTCATCCCGGCGGTCGCCACCATCGCACTCTGGAGCTACGTGCCGATGGTGCGCGGGGCCCTTATCGCCTTCCAGGACTACCACATCGTTCACCTCTCCGAGTGGGTGGGCATCGACAACTTCGCGAACGTGCTGTGGGAGGATGAGTTCTGGCGGGCACTGAGGAACAGCCTGGTGTACGTGACGCTGGCCATCTCGATGGGGTTCTTCGCCCCCATCTTCCTCGCCATCCTCCTGCACGAGGTGCCGCGGGGCAAGATCGCCTTCCGCACCATCTATTACCTGCCGGCGGTGCTCTCGGGACTGGTGGTGATGCTGATGTGGAAGAACTTCTTCGACCCGTCGGAACGGGGACTGCTGAACCAAGTGGTGACCGGCATCGGTCCGTGGGTGGTGGGGACCTTCGGGGGACTCATCGCGGCGGGGTTCCTGCTGGCGGGATATTTCAACTGGAAGGCGCGTCGGCAGGTGGCGGGGACGGTGCTCGCGTCCCTGGGGGTCCTGGCGGGGTGCGGCATGGCGGCGGTGCTGCTGTGGGTGCCGCTGCCCTTCGCCCCGCAGAAGTGGCTCACCGAGCCGAGGTTCGCCATGTACTGCGTCATCCTGCCCACGGTGTGGGCGGGGATGGGTCCGGGGTGTCTCATCTACCTGGCGGCGCTGAAGACGATACCGGAAGAGATCTACGAGGCGGCGGACATCGACGGCGCCGGGTTCCTGGGCAAGGTGTGGCACATCACGGTGCCGTCGATCAAGGTGCTCATCCTGATCAATTTCATCGGGGCGGTGGTGAACGCGTTCCGCGTGTCGGGGTACATCCTGGCGATGACGGGCGGCGGGCCGGAAGGGGCGACGGAGGTGCTGGCGCTCAAGATCTTCTTCGATGCGTTCGTCTACCTGCGCTTCGGGGTGGCGACGGCGACGGCGTGGATCCTGGGAGCGATGCTCATCGGGTTCACGGTGTTCCAGCTCCGACGACTCTCCCGCGTGGAGTTCCGAACCGCGGGCGGGAAATAGGAGGACAGGCATTCTTGCCTGTCATGGGGTTGTGTCAGACAGGAATGTCTGACCTCCTGTGTTGGGGAGAGAGGACACGCAGAGGATAGGAGGACAGGCATTCTTGCCTGTCATGGATGGGTGTCACGGGTGTCAGACAGGAATGTCTGACCTCCTGTGAGAGGATGCGTGATGGGGCAACTGAGGGTCACAAGACGCCACCTGCCACACTGGGAACTGGAAGGCAGTACATACTACCTGACGTTCTGCGTGTTACGGGGAACTCTCAGCCGCGCGGAGAGGAAGCTGGTCCTTGAGCATGTGAAGTCAGGAGATGGTCGCTTCTATGCACTGCTTGGGGCCATTGTGATGCCCGACCACGCGCACGCGATATTGAAGCCAAAGCCGAACGTGGCTCTGTCCCGGGTCATGAAGGGGATCAAGGGCGTCACGGCAAGGCTGGTGAATCACGGACGGGGGACTCGCGGCACACTCTGGCAGGACGAATACTGGGACCGCATCATCAGAGACGAGGAAGAGCTGCGGGAGAAGCTC
>DATKVD010000544.1:0-16538 GCA_035530235.1 Planctomycetota bacterium
GTCTTCAGCCGCGAGCAGAAGGACGTGAAGAAGCGTCCCACGATCATGGTCGTCTACGAACCCGGAGGGTGATACCGGGGAGGGACGACTGTCTCGAAATCCTCCGCATAGGAGGACAGGCATTCTTGCCTGTCATGAGAAGTGCCAGACAGGAATGTCTGGCCTCCTATCTCTCAGGAGGATACGTTTTCAGTCAAGTAAGGGGGTAGAATAAGATGCCGACGAAATCGCAGTTGGTCTTCACGGCCCGGTCGCAGGTGCTGGTGCGCGACCGAAAGAGACGGAGCGTGTGGAAGGTCGTCGAGAAGCGGATGCGGCTGCCGGCCGGCCGGACCGCACTGCTCTTGTGTGACGTGTGGGACAAACACACGCAGCGCGGCGCCGAGGAGCGTCTCGGCGCGATGGTCCCGCGGATGAACCGCGTCGTGAACGCCTGCCGGAAGAAGGGCGTCCTCATCATTCACTCGCCGTCCGACACCATCGACTTCTACGCCCAGCACCCGGCTCGCAAGCACGTGCTCGATACGAAAAAGCGCAAGCCGCGCGAGAGAAGGCATGACGATCCGCCGCTGCCCTTCCCGAAGGAATCGACCGCCACCGATACCCCGACCATCGACACGTGGAAGGAATCGGCCGGCTACCCGTGGACCCGCGAGCACAAGGGCATCACCCTCAGAGACGAGGACGCCATCTCCGCCGACGGCGTCGAGGTCTATTCCCTCATGAAGGCCGAGGGCGTCGAGCACCTTCTCATCATGGGCGTCCACACCAACTGCTGCATCCTCCACCGCACCTTCGCCATCAAGCAGATGACCCGCTGGGGCGTGGACGTGTATCTGGTGCGCGACCTCACCGATGGGATCTACGACCCGGCGAAGCCGCCCTACGTGAGTCACGACGAGGGGACCGCACTGGTCGTCGGCTACATCGAGAAGTTCTGGTGTCCGACGCTCGCCAGCCATGACCTGCTGCAATGAGACGGGCGTGTCATCCTGAGTCCCGATTCCTGTCCGCCTCGGGCGGGCATCGGGACGAAGGATCTGGCCGCGTCGGGCCTGAGGTCATGGGTGCCGCCGGAGCGTATGCTCCAGGTGAAGTTGAAGCCAGATTCTTCGCTTCGCTCAGAATGACATTGGCGGGTGGTATGCCTCGTTGTACCTGAAGGACGACCGATGGGTTACGTTTACATGGCGTCGGCGCTGGTGTGCTGGACGGCACTGGCGTTCGCCTATCGTTGGGCGGAACGGGCGAAGGCCAACCGGCTTTACATGTCGGCGGCCATCGGGGCGTCGGCGGTGCTCTGGGCGCTCGTCTTCTCCTTCATGGGGGGCCTCGATCTCGCCGGGACCGGCCGGGGACAGATCATCGTCGCCTGCATCGCCGGGGTGGGGTTCGTGGCGGTCATCCCGGTCTTCCTGGCCGCCGTCGCCCGCGGCGACATCGCCATCTCCTGGATGCTGCTCACGCTCTCGTTCGCCTTCGCCTCGGCCCTCATGATGATCTACCCGGGCGAGCGTCCGACGCTGATGAGCCTGACGGGGCTCTCCCTGGTGGCCGGCGCCGTCGTCCTCCTCGGACTGGACATGAGAGAGCGCCACCGCACGAACCACCCGCGCAAACCCAAGAAAGGCTGGATACTCTTCATGTCACTGTCGTTCGTCGGGAACGGTCTGAGCCAGTATGCGTTCAAGCTGGCGACCTCCCTGAGAGGGGACGAGCTTCCGGCGGCCGCGAGCCTCGCCCAGAACGTGGGGTATCTGTTCTTCTTCTACGCGACGGTCCTGACGGTCGGACTGACGGCGGCGCTCGTCTTCTCCCGTCGGCGGCCGCACCCGGCCACGCTCTGGAGCGGCGCGACCATCGGGACCCTCCTCTTCCTGGGCGGACTCGCCGTCCTCCAGGCGTTGTCGGTCGGCCGGGTCCCGGGACACGTGTTCTTCCCGGCGACCTCCGGCGGCTCGAGCATCCTCGTCGTCGTGATCTCGGTGATCGTGCTCAAGGAGCCCCCCGGACGCTTCGGGTGGGCGGGCATCGTCCTCGGCGCCGCCGCACTCGCGCTCCTGGCCCTTGCAGCGTAGGAAAGGAACCAAACCCATGAAACGCACGGGGGTCGCGGGCAGGCGCCGACTCACCTTGTGACGCCGGGCACAAATCCGCCCCCTGTCGGGAATCCGGCAAGCCTCTCGGACCTCGTACGCTCCAACGAAGAGGAGGGGTCGCAATGAAAGGGGCGCAAACAGCCCTCATCTGCGGCGTCATCTTGTCCTATTTGCTGCCTTGGCACGTCTACATCATCGAGTGGGAAACAAACCGCGACGGCCCACACCCGGGCCTTATGGTGATCCCGATACGCTGCACCTATCCGTCCGGGTTTCAGGTGTCTGCGGACCTCGCCGTCATCGCTCACAGGCAATGGTACATTGAGGGGGGCCTGCGTGACGGCGCGGTGATCCACAAGACCTACCCGGTGAGGGGTCGTGCCGTGGTGACCGCGCTCTATGTCGTGATTCTGCTGCTTCCGCTGCTGATCGCCGCGTTCTCCCTCGTGCGTGTCATCAGAAGCCCGAAGACGGGCAGGACGGTCGGACCGTGGATAGCGGCTGCGCTGGTGATCTTTGCGTTCGCCGCGTTCTTATGCTCCGGAAACGGGCCCCGGGACGTCTACGAGTTCTCGATTTCACCCATCCTCTATCACCAGGGAACCCACGAGCCCGTACTTCCCGTCCGACCGACGTTGTGGGGGCCGCTGAGCTGCCTTCTGCTGTCGGTTGCCCTGGCGGGTCTTTGGCTGGCCGAGAGCATCCGTCGGCGCCGCGACCCGAAACGTGTTATCCTTCACGTCCCGCCCGCCGACGGACTGAAGCACGTCGCCCTGAATGGAAGAACCGCAAACGTCGCCGCAAAACGGAGGATCACACTGTGACCGCACCCATGATTGAAACCGTGCTCGGCCCCGTGAGTGCCGACCGTCTCGGCATCGTTATGCCCCATGAGCATTTCCCGCACGCAGATGCCGAAACCGAGGACCTGGAGGCCCCGCCCGGCTACCGCCAGAGACTGGAGCGGTGGCAGCGGGAGGTCATCCGTGAGGCGCAGGGCTTCGGCGTCGGGACGGTGGTGGAGCTGACGCCCATCGGCTACCTCAGGATGGTCCCGATGATGCAGCGGATCAGCCGCGACACCGGCGTCCACGTGGTGGCGAGCACCGGCTTCTACCTCGAAGGCCGCCGGCCGGAATGGGTCAAGGAAAAGAGCGCGGAGGACCTCGCGGAGGTCTTCGTCCGTGAACTGACCCGGCACATGACGGGCACGGACGCCAGGGCGTGGATGATCAAGGTGGGGGCCTACGGCAAGGAGCGCTGGTGCGAAGAGGACGAAAAGGTGTTCCGTGCCGCCGCGATCGCCTCGCGGGAAACCGGTGCCGCCGTCACCACCCATTCCTGCAACGCCGTGAGACATCACTTCGACTGTCTCGTGGACGCAGGCGCCGACCCCTCGCGTCTCTACATCGGACACGCCGACCTCGTCGACGACCCCGATGAACACCTGCACGTCGCTAGGTGCGGCGGCCACCTCATCTTCACCTGCTGGGGCATCCAGCACTTCGTCGACCAGGACGTCCTCGCCGGATACGTCGTGAACTTGGCCGAGGCGGGGTTCCCCGACGCGGTGCTCCTCTCCATCGACTACGCCCTCAAGTTCTCGCAGAACCGCATGGATCTGGTCTCGATGGAGTACGAGTGCCCCTGCCGCACCCCGGGGTTCCTGTTCCGCTACGCCCTGCCGAAGCTGCGCGAGAAGGGGATCACCGACGAGCTGATCGTGCACTTCACCGTCGAGAACCCGCGGACGATGCTCGTGCGACCGGGCGGCGGCCCCTCGGCGCCCGCGAGCGCCCGCGAGCGCATCGAGGTCCGAACCGGCATCGAGATCAGGACCTTCTCCGACGACATGACGTGCGACATCGTCCGCATTGTGAACGCCTACACGGCGGGCTGGCCGTACTCCCGACCGATCGGCCCGGACCTCGTCGAATACTGGAAGACGCTCGGTGACGACTTCCAGCCGGGGAACGTGCTCGTCGCCCTTCAGGGCGGCGAGCCGCGGGCGTTCCTGCACGGTGAGCGGACGAAGGAGCAGCTCGACGTGCACGTCCTGGCGGCGGTCCCGGGGGCGGTCGAGCAGGCGGCGCGACTTCTGGAGAAAGCCGAGGAGCGGGCCCGTGCAGCGGGCGTGCCGAGACTCTGCGGCCCCACCTGGCGGGCCTGGCACTTCTACAATTCCTACGTCCTCGGACACGAGGCGTATCATCCGCACTGGGAGCGGGACGCGACGGCGGCCTACGTCCGTCGGGGGTTCCGCATCAGTCACCCCAGCGTGTTGATGGTCGCCGGGCTGTGGAAGGAGGTCGCGGCCGGCGACACGCCCCCCGGATACGAGATCGACGAAGCCGAGCCGCCGACGGAGTTCGCCGCACGGATGTTCCGATACGCCGCCACCTTCGAGGGCAAGGAAGTCGCCACCTGCACGGGCCGGCTATTCGCGGAGCTTTCGGCCCCCGGCGGCGGACCCGTGGGACAGTTGGGTTTCGTCGGCACCGACGAGGACCACCGCGGCAGGGGGCTTGCACAGGCGCTCGTCCGCGCGAGCCTCGTGCACCTGAAGAACTGGGGCGCAAGTGAGTGCATCCTCGCCACGGGACTCGACAACGTCCCGGCACTCCGCGCCTACGAAAAGGCAGGCTTCGAACGCCGATACAACCTCAATGAATGGTCCAAGGACCTGACCGCCGCGCGACCGGCGAAATGACCTCCGGCGCTAATGCGCTTCGACCCGCTCCCGGGCGATCTCGGTCCACCGCGTGAAGCGCTCGGGGTGGTGCTCGCAGGTGTGCGTGTCCTTGAGGATCATCTCGAGGGCGCAGCCTCGCGTCACGTCGAGGGTGTGGCGGATGTAGTCGCGGACCTTGTCGTCGTCGAACGCGCCGACGAGGTGCGAGGGCTGGGGTTTCCAGGAGAAGATGGCGCCCGCGCCGAGCCTTTCGGCGCACTTCGCCACGTCCGCACTCGGCGCGATGGAGATGCGCCGGATGTTCGGGAGCCGGAGCACGTCGTCGAGCTTCCGTGTGAGGTCCTCGCAGCAGCCGTAGCCGGTGAGACCGAACGGCTCGAGCAGCCGCGCCTCGTACTGCATCACGAACTCGCGGTGCATCCGGGGCGAGACCTGGGCCATCTCCTGTGCTTCGGCCGACGCCCACAGGTCACGCGGTCTCACGTGCGACGGGTCAAAGCCTTCCGCCGGCAGCTCGTCCGTGTAGCCCACCCCGCCCGAGGAGTGATACGTCCCGTCGTTGTTGATGTCGAGAAGGTCCAGCTCGTCCCACTGCCTCACGAGCCCCGCATAACCCTCGGTGAGGAACGTCATCGCGTCGTGGAGCATCGCGGGGTTGTCGCACATGTCCTGCATCACCTCGAGGAGTCCGCGCAGGTGGCAGTAGAGGCTCATGAGGTGGAAGCTGACGTGACAGACGCCCTTGAGTTTCACGTCGAGCAGGTCGCCGAAGAGGTCGCGGGCTTCGTCGAGGGCCCGGTGCGTCGCGTCCTCGGCGTAAGTCACCTCGGGGTGCCTGAGCTTCTTCAGGTCCGCCGGTTCGAGGATGACGGGGTCGAATTTCCACGCGCCCGTGGGGTCGCTCGACGGGATGCGTCGCGGCTCGAGCCCCCAGCCGGTGTGGCTTACCGCTTTCTGAACCCGCCATTCCCGCTCGATGACCGTGTCGTCACGCAGGTGGTCGTGGTAGTAAAGCCGCACGCGAAGCGCACGCTCCATCCCTCGTGCGCGTTCGTCCTCGCACACCAGTGCCGCCTCCGGCAGCAGCTCCCGCCACGACCCTTCGGGAAACACCAGGATCATCGGCCGGTCCGGGTCGAGCGAATTGTGCCGCTTCCACAGCGCGCGACGCTCCGCCTGAACCTCGAGCGACGCAATCTCCGCCACCCGCTTCGCCAGGTCACGCAGGATGCGCCTGTCGCTGCCGTCGATTGTCATCATGCGATGATCTCCAGGACGTCCCCGTCGGATCCGAAGCGGACACGTACGTCGAGCGTGATGAAACGTCCGTCCTCGACCGAGCCGCGGACGCGCAGGGCTTTCCCGTTGAGCGACACCTTCGGGAGCCGGTCGGTCGTGTGCAGCCGGAGCTTCCGGAAGCGGACCGGTCTGCCGCCGATGAGCCGTGTGACCGTCAGACGGATGCGCCGACCGCGCTTCGTCGCCCGGCAGTCGACCGCCGCGTGGAACTTCGGGTAGAACACCGGCACCCTCGACAGCGTCTTCCCACGGCCGATCCCCCTCGGGATGTTCGGCGCGACCGTCAGCACCCCGCGCAGATGATCCACGCCGACCCCGGTGATCGCCTGAAGCAGGAACCAGCTCGCCGGGTTCGTCATGTACCAACGACCCCAGGCGGGCTCGTCGTTCTCCTCGCCCGCCCACTTGAGTGAGGCGTCCCACGGACTCCCGTCGCACTTGTACTGTGCATCGTAGATTTTCTTCACGGCCTTGAGTCCCTCGTCGGCGCGGCCCTCGTAGATGGCGTTGGCGGCGTAGTAGGTCTCGGAGTAGGGCGGCCACGAGTAGTTGAACTCCCCGTTGGGCGAGGCGTCGATGGCGGGGCATCCCTTCGGGAGTGAGACGTTGAGCCTGAAGACGGCGGCGAGGGCGCTGCGGATTCTTCGGACGTCGGTGACGGGCGGCAGTCCCAGGAGATTGGAGAACCACTGTCCGGCGACCTGTGCGATCATCGAGCTGTCACCGAAGAGCCGGTGCTCGCGGTCGGTGCCGCGCCACGCACCGCAGTTGTCGTCGTACCAGGAGCGGAAATGCCCGCGACGCTCACTCCACAGCACGCCGTCGTAGGTCCTTCGCGCCCTGGCGTAACGCCGGCGGCACGTCTTCGCAAACGCTTCATCTGCAAGGACTTGCGCCATTTCCCCGGCCGCCAGGTTGGCCGCCAGGTAAAGCGACGCGATGAACGCACTCGCCCCGTAGTAGTGCAGTTCCGCCGAGTCGTAGGTGTTCGAGCCGTGTCCCCAGAGGTCCGCGATCCCGTCGCCGTTCTGGTCGAGGCGTGCCTGGAAATCGAGTGCCCGCTTCACCCGCGGCCACACCCACGCGAGAAACCGCCGGTCCCCCGTCCACAGGACGTACCGCCAGCATTCCAGAACGAACACGCTCGTGAGGTCCGGCCAGTGCAGGTTCTGCCACAGGGGACTGCCGAACCCCCCGCCCTCGATGTGGTCCCAACCCGTGTCGTGACGGATCGCCCCCATCCGGTCGAGCCGTCTGCCGAATTTCCCGCGCTTCATGTCCCAGTGCCTGCCGAAGCGGTCCGGGTGACGCGCACCGATCTGCTGCTCGGCGAAGAGCGTCAGCTCCGACCGGCTCAACTGCGGGTAGCACATGTCGTAGACGGCGCTCGACGCTGCCCGCTGGTCGATCGTTCCGTGACACCCGCCCATGTCCGTGGGCGACTCGTTCGCCGTATGCCGGCCGTCCCTCGTGTACCACGAGCAGGCATACAGCGAGAACAGGTCGTTCGTCATCTTCTCGACGAGCCACTCGGGGAGGTTGGAGTCTTCGAGTGCTTTCTGCCACGCGCGCGTCCGCGCGTGGAGACGCTTGCGGTTCTCCAGCACGTAGGTCGCCACCTCCCACGCCGATTTGAACCACCGCTCGTAGGCGTGACCGTAGTCGATCTCCGGGTGTCCGTTCGCGATGAGGTGCGGGAAATACCACGCCACGACGAACGGCACCGCGGCCGACGCCCCGGGCCGGAGCCGCAGGCGGACGGCGACGGCGCCCGACGCACGGTTCGTCCAGAACTCCTGCATCAGTGTGTCCTCACCGGGGAGCGTGCCGTCGGCGTCGAACGCGGTCCAGACCCGTGAGAAGTTCTGACCGGCGCGGCTGTCGGCCTGGTCGTAGCCGCGGCAGACCGAGACCTCGCGGCCGCGGACGGCTTCGGTCATCAGCGCGTACTGCCCGTCTACCCGCGGGTTGAGCTTCACCGCTTCCGAGCGGAAGATGATCCCCTCGCATCCGTCTCGCACCACGTGGTCGTTCATGGGCCGTCGGCGGTCGGTGACGAGGGCGTCCACGAACCCCCCGAGCCCGACGAGGTTCTGCCAGCTCATCATCACCGACACCCGCCGGGATTTCCGCGACGTGTTCTTCAGCCGGAAGACGAAGACGGCCGCCGGGAGGGCCGAGTCCCTGTAGCGGTCCTTCCCGTCGCTCATGAGGTCGAGGGACGAGAAGGCCTCGACGGAAAGCGCGACGCCGCGCCTCCGGGGGTAGCGGACGACGGCGCGCGGGAACCGTCCCTCGTATCGGATGCGTCCGGGCTTGAGCGTCGTCATCGGCTCGCGGCCGGTCTCCTTGAGTGCGACGGCGCCCGCGCCCTCGACCCACGCCGCCAGGAACGCCCCCGGGATTCCCTCGGGGTTATAGTGTGCCCGCTTGACCGGGGCGACGTCGACGATCGGCGCGTCCCAGTTGTTCTGCGTCATCACGTTGGTGAACCGACCGCTCGGGGTGAACTCGATCTTCCCGGCGCCGATGCCCCCCAGGTTCACCCCCGAATGGTCCCACCGCTTCGTCCGTCGCGATATCCTCGACATCGCTTCTCTCCCTCTCAGAAGGGGAACCGTCTCCTGCCTGCAACGAAGACCTCTTCCACGCGGACCTCCCCGGCGTCGGCCGGGTCGGCGGAAAGCACCGCGAGGTCCGCCTGCTTGCCCGCTTCCACGGAGCCGGTGAGATGCTCGATGCGTCCGGCGAACGCGGCCGTAAGTGTATACGCATGAAGGGCTTGCGCGAACGTGAGCCGCTCGGCGCGCGTCGCGTGCTCGATCGCCGAGCGGACGCCGTAGAGCGGTCCGAAAGGCATCCCGTCCGAGCCAAAGGCAAGCGGAACGCCCGCCTCGAGTATCGACCGCAGCGGGTTGAGCGTCCCGGTGCGCGCCGCGCCCAGGCGCTTCTCGTAGAGCCCGCCGGGCGTGTGCCATCGGCCGACGAAGTTCGGCTGCATCGATGCGATCACAACCATGTCCCCCATGCGCTCGAGCTGCTCAGGTCCGACGATCTCGAGATGCTCGATGCGGTGACGGTGGTCACGCCGGGGGTGGCGTGCGAGCACCTGTCCCAGCACGTCGAGTGCCTGTCGGATCGCACGGTCGCCGATCGCGTGAAGTGCAAGCTGACACCCCGCCAGGTGCAGGCGTTCCACGACGCGTTCGAGTTCGCCCTCGTCCCACAGGAGCTGACCGGTGTTGCCCGGGTCGTCCGTGAACGGCTCCGAGATCGCCGCCGTCTGCGCGCCGATCGACCCGTCGAGGAAGATCTTCACCGGCCCCGGGTGAAGCATCGTTCCGTGCAGTCCTTCGAACGACGCGGCCGGGTCGTCCTCGTCGAGTGCCGAGAGGCGCACGCTGACCACCACGCGGACCGGAAGTTCTCCCGCACGGTCGAGTTCGCTGAGACAATCGATGACGTTCCCGACCGTCCTTCTCGGCTGCTTTCCGAGCGTCAGTGAGCCCATGTCCTGGAGTCCGGTCGCGCCGAGACTCAGTGCGTGACGCATCGCCTCTCGGAGCCCGTCCTTCATGCGTTCGGGCGACTGCGCCGCCAGGGGCGCCGCCAGGGCGATGTCGCCCTCACGGAGCATCCCGTCGGCGGAAACGGCTCCCAGACGCTCGCGCTGCGCGCCGGTGAGGTCGTCACGCGCCGCGATGCGTTCGAGCGCTTTCGAGTTCACCACCCACAGGTGTCCGCACACGCGGCGGAGGACGACTGCATGCCCCGGCGCGACGGTGTCAATGGCCTCACGGTCGGGTATCGCCGGGTCGGCCCAGTCGCTCTCGTCCCACGCGGTACCGAAGACCACCTCGTCCTCGGGGCTCGACGTGCAGCGCTCCCGCACGCGCTCGAGGGCATCGTCGAGCGAGGTCGCGTCGGAAAGCAGGAGCTGCGTGAGCTGCTGCGCCAAGCCTTCGAGGTGCATGTGGGCGTCGATGAACCCGGGCACCGCGACCCGGTCGCCAAGGAGAATCGCTTCCGCGTGCGCCTGCTTTGCGCCCTCGCCGACCGCGACAATCTTCCCGTCGTCGCCGACGAGCACCGCATCGGTCGTCGGCGCGTCCATCCGTCCCGTGTAGATCTTCCCGGTGATTCGCAGCATATCATTCCCCAGCACGCGGGCACGGATGCCGTGCCCCTACACGCCTGCTTGTTTCCTGATCCAGTCGAGGACGACGGGTTCGGTGGCTTCGGCGAAGCGGGCGTAGTCCTCGATGGAGTTCTGTTCGAGTTTGTCGGCGGTGCCCAGGAGTTCGTAGATGACGCGCGCGGCGTCGACGGCTAGCGTCACGAGTTCGATCGGCGACTCACGGTCGAGGGTCGGGCTGATGACGAGCTGCGGGCGCGGCGCCACGCACGCCATCAACTGGTGCACGTCCGAGGGCACGCGCGCCTCCTCGCCGATGAAGAGTCCGAGCCGCGGGAGGAGCATCGTGTCCTCGGACCACCGTCGGAGTCCGCCCGTCTCCGCTTCGTCCGTCTCCAGCCGGAAGGGGGCGGGACCGCAGAGCGTCACCAGTCCCGAGATCCGCTCGTCCAGCGCCGCCGAGACCAGTCCCACCAGCGCGCCCATCGAAAACCCGAAGGCATAGAGCCGACCCGAATCGACGTAAGGCAAGTTCAATAAAGCAGTTACGGCGGCCGAAACGTCACGCGCCATCTTCCCCAGAAGCGACCAGTCCTGGTGCCGGGCGTAGAACCCCTCCGCCTCCTCGAGCCGGATGCCGTGACCGATGGGGTCGAACGCGGCGAGGACGATGCCCTCGCGCGGCGGGACCTGCCACCACGCATGCCGTGGGGTGTCGGCCTCGACGTAGCCTTGCGAGCCGCACGCCGGCGGAAGCCACAGCAGCGTCGGGAGTTTCTCTCCCGAATCCTTCGTGCCCTTCGGTGCGACGACGTCGAGGCTGAAGTATTCCCCCGCGACGAGCTGCTCTTTCTCCAGTCCGTCGGGGACCTCCCACCGTCGGCAGATGGCGGCGTTATAGAACCGCTCCTTTCCGTATCCGTCCTTCGGCTCGTGAGCGACCTCGGGCGGTGCGTCGCCCAACAGCCACCGGACGTTCGATCGGATCTCCTCTTTGCGCTTTGCCCACGCCGAGAGGTCCTTCACGTCGGCGAGGTCGGAGAGGTCGCGCTCGGGGAAGTCGCCGGCCGACGCCGCGGTCGTCGTGCGCGCCCGCCAGGCGTCCCAGTCGTCGGGCACGATGAAACGCTCGGGAAATTCGTGCGACGCGCCCCGGAAATGCACGTCGCACCAGTCGAGGTATCGCTCGATGGTCTTGGGGGTCGTGTCGTGCTGACCCCACCGCCAGAGGATGCGGATATTGTCCGCCGCGCCGAGGAGATCGTAGACGCGCTTCGCCGAGCGATACATCATCTGCATCGCGCGTGCATCCTCCACCATGTCGTTCAAGGCGATGGACAGGAGCACCGGCCGCGGGGCGCTCATCGCCACCAGTTCGTGGAGGTCCACGGGCAGCTTGTGCTCGCGCCCGGTGAAGAACCGCCAGCGCGGGTGGAACCAGTCGGGAAAGCTCGTGGTGATGGCGGCGATCCCCTCGCCGAAGTGCTGCTCGGAGTAATACCGCGTGGGGAGCGACCCCCCCGCACCCGAACTCGACGAGATCATGGCGGCGAAACGCTCGTCGAGCGCCGACGCGATGCAGGAGAGCTTGCCGTTCCGCGAGTGACCGGTGATGCACACGCTTGTCTCGTCGGCTTCGGGCACGTTCGCGAGGTAGTCCAGACACCGGCTCGCCGCCCACGCCCGACGCGTGAGACGTGAGAAATCATAATCGGGATACGCGTCCACGAAGGTGTCGGTGTCGTCGTGGGAGTCGCAGCCCGCGTAGACGCATCCGACGTAGCCCCGCCGCACGGCGATCTGCGCCCACCCGCGGTGCGTGAACTGCGTCATGAAGACCGGGAAGGGCCCCCGGCCGTCGGGGATGAAGAGCTCCAGTCGGAGCGTCGCCTTTCCGCCGGCGAAGGTTAACAGGACCTCGCGCGTGGTTGCGCCGTTCTCTTTCCGCTCAGCGGTCACCGTCGCGGTGAGGTCGTCGGGCGGCGGCGGGACCGTCCCGATGATCCACTGCATGAAGTGTTTTCTGAGTTGGTCACGTCGCGCGGGCCAGCCGGCGGCCGAGGTGACGCCTTCGAGCGGGTCGGGCAGTCGCGCACACGAGGGCAGCGCGTCAAAGTCCGGCGGCAGCTCGCCCGTCTCCTCGAGCCACGCCTCCCACGGCCCGCTCTTCGGCAGCACCCGGAGCAACTGGTCAAGACACCCCTTGCGCTTCGACTCCTTGTCAGCCATGAGTCCCCCCCTGAAAAGACACCTGGGGTCTTTTTCAGAATCGTTTGCACATCAGGTCGAAGGCGTCCTCGACGCTGACGCCCGCGGGGCCGGCGAACGGGACGAAGCAGAGGCCTTCGGGTTTCAGCTCGTCGAGGAGCGTCGTCACCTCCTCGGCGTAGCACAGGATGACGAGCGAGCGGCCCGCGGCCTGGATCTTCTTGAACATGTCGATCCACGGGAGCGCCTCCGGGGTGCCGGCGCCGGGGACGTACTGGATCGCGCGGAGTTCCGGGATCTCGAGGAGCGCGTCGATGTGCTTCGTCGCCCCGGGGCCGTCGAGGTGAAACACCCCGCGGCCGGCGGTCGCCGTCTGACGCGCGATGTCCGGCAGGAAAATCCGGTTGAACGGCTCCGGGCCGATGAGATAGTTGAAGTCGCACGCCGGGATGAGATAGGGCTCGTTCGACCAGAGTCCGATCCAGTGGATGATGCCGGCGCCGTTCGCGAGGACGATCCTGTGACAGGTGGTGTAGGCCTTGCGCCACGCCGGGTAGATGGCGTCGACGGCACGTTTGACGACGTCCGGCCGGTCGAGGACGTCGATGCAGAGGTTCTCCGATCCGCGGAGGTTGAGGAGCACGTCGCCGGAGCCGCCCCAGTCGGGCGTGCGCACGAGATACCGGCCACGCGCGTCCGACGACACCGTCTCCATCAGCCGAAGGAGCGTCTTCCAGAAGGCACCGGTCTCGTCGATGGTCCCGTCGGGCGCATTGGTCCACGCCTCGTCGATGAGCGGGTGCGTCCAGGTGGTGTTCGAGCCGAACTCGGTCCGGGCGCCGAAGAGCCCGCCCAGGATGACGGGGCCGAAGTCGACGCGGATGCTCGGCAGGGAATCGCCGAGGTGACGGACGTTCAGCATGTCGGCACGGGTCTCGGTGAACCACCGGTCGGGGTCGGTCAGGAGCAGGTCGAGGTGCTTGCCCGAGGACTGGGAGGGACGGATCGTGCTCGACGCACAGAAGAGCGGACGGTCGATGAGGGCCTGGTGCCACCACGCCTCGTGACGTGCCGCGATGGTCGGGAAGTCGGGGCAGGCGTCGAGCGGCTCACGTGCGACGGCCGAGAGCGTTTCGGTCCACGCGTCGCGCTCGACGATGGGGTCGGTCGGGGCATGGGCAATCGGGGACACCGGTCCTCTCCATCCCTTGGCGAAAAACCACTGGAAACCGGGCGTCCAAGAGAACATAATGCGGACGCGATGTCAAGGACCCGGAGGGGAAACCATGTCTGAGATGACCGTCGGCAGGCAGGCGGTGGGCCTCATCGTGTGTGTGCTGGTGGTATTCGCGGCGGCGGGGTTGGGGGGGCTTTTCACGAAGGAGGCCGTGAGCGACTGGTACCGCGACCTGGCCAAGCCGTGGGGCACGCCGCCGGACTGGGTGTTCGGCCCGGTGTGGACGGCGCTCTACATCCTGATGGCGGCCGCAGCGTGGCTGGTGTGGCGGAAGGGCGGGTTCAGTGCACACCGTCTCGCGCTGGGGCTTTTCCTCGTGCAGCTTGCGCTCAACGCCGCGTGGTCGCCCATCTTCTTCGGCCTGGGGGCGTTCGGCTGGGCGTTCGTCGAGATCTGCGTGCTCTGGGCCGCGATCCTCGCGACCATGATCGTCTTCACCCGCGCAAGCGCCCTCGCCGGATGCATGATGCTGCCCTACATCCTGTGGGTCACCTGGGCCGCGAGGCTCAACTTCTGGATCTGGCGGCTCAACCGGTAGCCACCGGCGACCTCCCGGCCCTACACGGTCATTCCCCCGCGCAGGAGGCCGGACATTCCTGTCCGGCGATTTCAATGACAGGCAAGAATGCCTGTCCTCCTGTCTCATTTTCCGCTGTACTTCCGCAGCGAGAGGAAGAGCAGCAGCGTCAGCTCGCACGCCACACGGATGATGCCGACGAGGACCACCGTGTAGACCAGGACCGCGAACGTCCGCAGCCCGGCCCCGTCGCGCAGGGCACGGCAAGCCTCGTCGATCCCCAGCACAACCACCAGCACGGCGAGAATCACGAAAATCCACCTGACGAAGAGTTCCGTCGTCAGCGTCTCGAACCGCAGAAATGCCTTCAACATGTTCCCCTCCTTTCGGGGCGTGTGTGTCCGCCGACGGCGGGGCGCCCGCCCCGCCGGTCTTCCAGAGTCTATCAACATACACCGAACCCGGCATCCAGGCAAGCCCGTTCCGCTGCGGTCCGGGTAGTGCGTAAGGCTTGCGGGGTGGGGGAATACCCATATAATGAGCGTTTTCGCTCACCAGGCAATCTCACCTGAGTGTGTTGAGGTATCTGCGTGGTGGGGGTCCTGTCCCACCACGCCTTGGCGGCTTCAGGGCGGCCGGACGGGAGCCCGGCCACCCGCACATTTTGCAGGATTCAGGTGAAACCCCTTAAAGGGGAGAGGCGTGATGAAGAAGACGGCCGTGCTGCTCGGGGTGCTGATCGTGTCGTGCGTCGGGGGCCTCGGGGACGCCGCGGCGGCGGGCGTGCCGACGCTCGAACTCACGGCCGAGTGGCCCGAGCAGCAGATCGAGAAGAACGTCATCCACAAGACGCGCGTGCCGCGCGGGGGCACGTTCGACGTCGTGGCGACGGCCGACTTGACGGCTGTCACGTTTCAGCGATGGGACCGGCCGCGGATCGTGCTCACGCCTTCTCCCGGAATCCAGCCGGTGACGGTGCTCATCGACGGCAAGGAGCAGGCGAAGGCGGAGACAACCGTCGCGCTCGAGAAGGCGTCACGCAGGACGGAGGTGCGCTGGCGGTTCGTGCTGCCGTGGACCGTCCGGGCGGCCGAGGGGGAATTCACCTTCACGGCACAGGTGATGCTTCCGGGGGCGCATGCCGACCTCAAGCGCTCCATCACCCTCGAACAGGGGGTGAGCTGCTACGACACGACGTTCACCGCCCGGCTGAAGACGCTCGCCGGGAGCCCCTACTGCAAACTCGAGACGATCGGGAAGAGCACCCTCGGCCGCGAGATGTACTTCCTGCGCGTGACCGATTTCGCCCTGCCCGCCGCGGGCAAGAAGAAGTTCGTCATGATCGGGGCCTACCACGGCAACGAGCCCTCCGGACACGGGTCCATCCTCGACTTCGTCCACGAACTCATCACGGTTCCGGAGAACGCGCGCTACCTGAAGACGTGTGCCCTCTACATCGTCCCGTGCATGAGCCCGGACGGACGCGAGGCCGGCACCCACAACCACCCGAACGGCACCGACATGAACCACGTCTACGACCGGGACGAGGTGATTGCCGAGGCGACGAACGTGGCGGCGGTGCTCGACCGCTACAAGCCGGAACTCGCCGGGGCCCTCGGGATGACCACGCACCAGTGGGGGAGACCACACCTGCTGCTGTCGCACGACTGCCGTGAGAAGTGGGACTGGAGCGACACGCTGATGAAGAACGTGGGCATCCGTCTGTCGAACGAGACCGGCAAGGTGGTGCACGTGCAGAGCGGGCCGCCCGGCGGCACGGAGGTCGCCGCCATCCGCGGATACATGTTCCAGAAGATCGGCATACCCAACTTCGTGGTCGAGACCAGGTCGGGCGGGTTCAGTCTCGGCCGGCAGATGCCGAGCATGGTCCACGAGCTGCACCTCTACTACGCCGTGCTCGATCAGATGGTCGCGCCCGCGCCGGTGAAGCCGAAAATGCACCCGCCGGTGACGATGACGTTCCCGCCCGAGAAGAACTACCCGGCCTTCAAGGTCGCGACGCCGCCGAAAATTGACGGAAAGCTTGACGAGGCGTGCTGGAAGCACCCGTCCGTCATCACC
Source organism: Planctomycetota bacterium (assembly GCA_035530235.1). Lineage (GTDB taxonomy): Bacteria > Planctomycetota > DG-23 > DATKVD01 > DATKVD01 > DATKVD01. The sequence continues at coordinate 16,270 of DATKVD010000544.1, forward strand.
GCTTTCGTCACCAGCGGTCGGCAGCCGAAGCAGGAGGGCAGGACCACCGTGCACGTGGTCTACGACGACGCGAACCTTTACATCGCCTACGACGTGCCGGATCTCAAGCCGTCGAAGATCACGGGTCACGACCCGAGCCCGGGCCTCTGGACGGAGGACGGGGCCGACTTCATGTTCGACACGAACCTCAACCGGTGGAGCTATTTCCAGTTCCAGGCCAACGCCAACGGGGCGTTCAATGACGCCTACTGGCCGATCCCGGGCATTCC
>DATKVD010000545.1:0-5208 GCA_035530235.1 Planctomycetota bacterium
GAGGACCACATAAGGATACCGGCCGTACCCCACGGCCGATTGATACCGGAAGGGGGCGTTCTCCGACGCCGACTTCTTCCACCGGACGGCTCCCGTCTCGGCGTTGACCGAAGTGATCTCGCTCTCGGTGCCGAGGATCAGATGCCCGGCGTGATGGAGGACGGTCTGTGGGGAGATGCCGACGTCGTAGGTCTTGACGGTTTCTCCCGAGGCGGCGTCCAGTGCGATGAGCGGGTCGCCCTTTTTCAGGACGGTGAATACCCGTCCGCCGACGGCGACCAGGAGACGGGGATCATAGCTTGCCCCGGCGGCATCAATGTCACGCGTCCAGAGCAGCATGCCGTTGTAGGCGTCACGGGCGACGAGCATCCACCGCGGTCCGCGAGCCGCCCCTCCTTTCGGGACGACCGCGAAGGCTCGTCCGCCGGCAAAGATGGCCGCTCTCGTCACGCCCAGGGGCCATTTCGCCCCGGCAATCCACTGAAGACGTCCGGCGGGTCCGACGAGAGAATCCGACGACAGGCTGTTGCATTCCGGCCCGTGGAGCCAGTGCGTCCACTCGTCCATTCCCTCGGGACGCGGCTTGACGATCTTTTCCTGCTCGCCCAGAACCGCCACCCCGTTCGGGCAGAGCACGCGCATGACCTCTTCCCGTGAAAGCCCGTGTTTCTTCGCGTCGTCGAAATCATCCACCACGATCAGGTTGACGAGATCGTCCACGTAGGGCAGACGCGAGAAGGAGCCGTGCTCCACGGAGACCCGGCCATGAAGGCCCTGCGATGCGATGTACTCGCGCGCTTTCTCGGCGCTCTCTCGCGTTGCGGCCAGTCCGTGGACGACGAACCTGCCCCGACTCGCCAATGCCGCGGTCAGCTTGCCGTCGGTGCAGTTGAGGTGGACCACCAGTCCGGCGGTGACGCCGGACGACCGAACGATCTTATCGGCCCGGGCCTCGACCTCGGCATCCGCCGAGACGGCGGACCCCATGCCGACCATGACCAGAAGCGAGACCGCGTGAACCGTTCTCATCCCGGGTCTCCTGCTCGGCATCCCCGTCCTCCTTCGTCGCGTCGTCATTGCGCGCCCTGCTTGAGTTTTCGTTCGACCTCGCCCGCCAGACGGTAGAGTTTTCGGGAACGCTCCTGCCATCCCGAGCCGAGGTACCACCGGTGTCCGTCGATGGTGACGGAGTTCCACCAGGAGGTGGTGGCGTTGGTGGACCATCCGGCGATGTAGCCGTCGAGGTTGAGGGTGCTGAGTCCCTTGATCATGAACCGGATGCGCTCATCGAGGGTGTCCTGGGCGCGTTTGGCGAGGTCGTCCCCGAGTTCGGCCCTGAGCTTCGCGTCGGTGAGCGCGGTCTCGATGAAGATGCGGGCCTCGCACTCCTGGACCCCCTCGCGCATGACCTCGTAGCGGACCGTCGCAATCGGCCCGTCGGGTCCGGGCGCCAGGAGCGACGAACAGAGGTCGTTCGAGCGCCAGCCGCACTCGGGATATTTCGTGAAGATGCGGCCGAGACGGCGCCCGTTCCGGTCCTTGATCACCGGCCAGAGGTCGGCCCCGAGCCGCCCGATGCCCCGCTGCTCCCCCGTGATGTTCACCTCCGCCACGTGACGCCACGTCGTCAGTGGGAAGTAATCCCTCCCCCACCGGCTCCTCAGGTGCGCGTGCAGCTCCTCCCGCTTCCACCCGTAGTGCCGGCCGTCCTCCGGATACCCCGGAAAGAGCACGTTCATCACCGTGGTGTAATATCCCAGCCGGGCGCCGTGCGCCTTGTAGATGGCCGTCACGTCGAAGTGGGAATGGTTCACCCACCGCCATCCCGGGGCCACGTCGCTGAAGAACTCGAACTGGTCCTTGCGCATCACGATGTCGGACGGGGTGCCGACCATCACGGTGTCTTCGAGTCCACGCGCCTTCATCCGCAGACGCAGCGTCTCGAAGAGCGGCTTCCAGATGGCCTTGCTCACCGGGTCGAGGAGGTAAGGCAGATGGCGGTTGTCGGTCTTCCCGGTGGCGGGATCGAGCACCGTCACCAGCGGTCCCTTGCCGATGTAGGGGTCGGCGCCGTCGGTCACGCGTGCCGGACGACGCTGGCCCGGCTGATACTGCTCGAACGTCTTCGGGTCTTCCACCGTCGGGAACATGAACTTCTCCCACACCCAGAAGACCACCACCTTCGGCCTGCCCATGTGCGTCGTGGCGGTGTCGAGATACCGGTCCATGATCGAGAAGTCCCACGTGTAGGTGCCGTCGGGCTTCTCGATCCACCGCACCATCGACTCCTCGTTGCCGATGTTGGTCCGGCAGATGATGGGGACGTAGAGGATGCGGCTGCCGATGCGGTTCAGGTATCTGAACGTCTCGGCCATCCTCTCGAAGTGCTCACGGGACCACGGCTTGAGTTTGTATTCCTCGACGAGCGTGTCGGGGGACTGGATGAGTTCGACCCAGGTGCGGTAGTCCTGGGTATCGGGGAGCGTCCAGTCCTCGACGGCGAGGTGGACGGGGACCTCGAGGGGCTTCACCCCCTTCGCGCGGAGCGTCAGTGTTCCGCGGTAGTCACCGGCCTTTGCGTGCCGGGGCACGTCGACGGTCACCCAGACCGGCGCGACGGCGCCGAAGACCGGCGTGGGACTCAGGGGGAGCTTCGCGCTGCTCCAGTGGCGATCGGTCGCGCGGACGGGGATTTCGTCGGGAGGCGACTCGGCGAGCGCCCCGAGGAGTACGGGCGCCGTCACGTAGCGCTCGGGCGCCTCCGGCTCGTCGCCCCACGGAACCGCCCAGCGGATGTGCACCGCCGACGCCGGGATCCGCCCCGGGCCCTCGAGGTCGGTCACGCTCGCCCGGAAGTCCACGAGCGGCTTCTCCGACCCCACCACCGCCTTGCCCGAGAACGAACCGTTCCGGGCGCCGACGATTTCGACGGGACGCAGCGTCTCGGCCGTGTCGCCGAAGTCCAGGGCGAAGTCGTTGGCGAGGAGGTCGCTGTTCCACACCTGGAGTCCCGGCGGACGCCCGGCGTTGGGGACGAGTCCGTGCGCGTCGTGGGCGCTCAGCTGCACGTGACGGATCGTGCAGGTGCCCCAGTTCAGGTCGAAGGGCGTCCGGTGTCTGTGCCAGGCCTTGTCGCGCACGACGCACTGGTGCTCGGCCGGGCGGACGATCTCCACCGCGAGGACGTTGAGGCCCTTGCGGACGAGCCGTGACGGGACCGTGATCTCCTTGAGCCAGCGCGTGCGCACCCGGTCCATCTCGTCGGCGGGCCCCCCCGTCAGATACTGCCAGGTCTGCGTGTTGCCGAAAAAGTAGGCCTGCTCGGGATAGCTTTCGGCGAGTCCCAGCCGGCCTTCCTCGCCCGGCTTCAGGTGTCCCCGGGCGATCTCCGTGCCGTTCACGCTGACGATGCACCCGCCGTAGTAGCCCGCCGTCACCTTCAGGTCCTTCACCTTCGCGGGGTCGGTGACGACGAACTTGCCGCGCAGGCAGAGACGCCGGACGACGGGCGCATTGCAGGCGATGCGTGCCGGTCCCCTGAGCCAGCCGTGGTCGTCGAAGTCGGGGGTCTTCCAGTCGTCGGGCGGCTCCGGGGTCTTCTCCTGGAGCCACTTCTGGTCGAGGGCGAGAATGGGCTTGAGCCCCTCGCCCGTCTCGACCACGGGCGGGGCGAGGGTGTGGTAAAGCCGCCAGTTGCCGACCGTGTCGAGGATGACCGCCCGTACTTCGGGCTTCTCCGCGGGCGGCGTCTCGGCCGCCGGTGCGGAAGCGGCGCAGACGACCAGCACGCCCAGGATGCGAACGACCCGTTGGAAGTGGTGCAAGACCTCCCTCCCTGTCCGACCCCGTTGTTCCTATTAGTGTGCGCGGCGGGGAAAGGTTCACACCCGTCTCAGAGGGCGAAGCGCTCGGTGTGGATGCGTCGGCGGGGGACGCCGAGCGAACGGAGCGTCCGGGTGACGCTCCGCATCATGACGGGCGGCCCGCAGACGAACACCTCGGCCCCGGCCAGCACCTCCCCGGCGTGCTCACGGATGACCTCGGCCGTGACGTACCCGGTGGGGCCGGTCCAGTCCGCTGCCGCACTCGAAAGCACGTGGACCACCTTCACGGTGTGTGGCATCCGTGCCAGCTCGTCGCGGAAAATGACGTCCCGCTCCGTGCGATTGCCGTAGAGGAGCACCACGGGCCGGCTGTCGTGCAGGTCCCGCATGGCCCTCAGCATGCTCATGATGGGCGTGATGCCGACGCCGCCCGCGATGAAGAGGTAACGTTTCGTCTCGTGGAGGGCAAAGCTGAACCGTCCGAACGGAAGCTCGACGAGCGCCCGGTCGCCGGGCTTCGTCCGGTCGATGGTGTTGGTGAAATCGCCCGACTGCTTGATGGTGGCGGTGATCGTGTTGTCGCCCGTGGGTGCCGACGAGAGGGTGAACGGGTGCTCTTCCGTCGACCGTCCCGGCCGCACGAGCGTCAGGAACATGAACTGCCCCGGGAGGTGGCTGACCGGCCGTCCGTCCGTGGGCTCCAGGCAGACCGTGAACGTGTCGTGCGTCTCGCAGGTGACCGACCTCACCCGGAACCGCCGTCGGCCCCAGAAGGGCACCCACGCATTCCGATAGAGGAAAAGCCCCACCGACACGACCAGCAGTCCCCACCAGTAGACGCGCAGCGCACCCGAGCGGAGGTCCGTCCCGATGAACACGCCGTGGACGAACCCCACGACCACCACCCCCGTCATCCCCTTGTGGAGGACGCGCCAGGTGTTGTAGTCGAGTCCCAGTTCCGCGAAGAACGCCGCCAGCAGCACCCCCAGCACCACGAGGGCGAGCGCCGCCAGGCCCAGGTTGACCTGCCACGACGGGAAGAAGGAAAACCGCCACGCGTCGGTCTGCCCCGCCGCCAGGAGTGCCGGGTGCGCCGCCAGCAGCACGCACGCCGCGATGCCCGTCCATCGGTGGAAGCGGCTGAGACGGTCGAGCCCGAACGGGCGATCGGTGAACGGGAGCCGCGCGGTCAGTGCGACCTGGAGGGCGAGGACGGCGAAGCCCACCAGTCCGGCGAGGCGCCCGGCCTTTACCGCCGGGGACACCCACGAAGCCCCCAGGACGCCAAGCACCGCGGGCAGCAGCACAAGGAGCACATAGACGGCGACAAGACAGCCCCCCCACCCCCGCGAGAACCACACGCCGGGCGTGGGAGGCGATCGTC
>DATKVD010000546.1:0-8467 GCA_035530235.1 Planctomycetota bacterium
AAGCCAAGGAAAGCCATGAACAGGGCAGCAGGGATATTCACACTGACAGCTCTCTTGATGCTGATATCGAGCGCGTCCCACGCCGAGAACTTGGTCGAGAACTCGTCGTTCGAGGCGGGCACCGGGCACGGGTGGGGGGTGTCGTTCGGGAATTGGCCGTCGCGGGTGAAGTGGACGAGCTATCTCGATCACACCACGGCGGCGCATGGGAAGTACTCCCTGCGCATCCCGACGACGCGCTGGGAGCACCGCGGCGCCGTCGTCACGCGCAAGAACCGTCTCAACATCGAGACGAAGTATTACCGGCTCACCTCCGGCGGCGAATACACCCTCTCGCTCTACATGAAGGCGACGAAACCCGTGCTCATGCGGGTCGGCGTCCTGGCACACCCGGACGAGGCGAAATCACCGGCCGACGTCTACGCCTTCTGGAAGCTCGTCAAGATCGACACCGAGTGGAGGCGCTATCACTTCACCGAGACGTTGAAGCCGTCGCCCGAGGGGCTCTACGCGGTCAAGGTGTTCTACGACAGTGACGACCTGGACCCGGCGGCCGTGTGGATCGATGCGGTGCAGCTCGAGGCGGGGGGGCTGACCGATTATGCGCCGCGCCGTCCGGTCGAGGTCGGGTTTGTGTGCGACAAACCCGGACACATCTTCTTCGAAGAGGAAGCGGCGTCGGTGACGCTGCGTCTGTGGTCGGCGAAGCCGGACGTTGTGACGAAGCTGAGCTGCCTCATCGAGGACCTCACCGGAAGGACCCTTTCGAAGTACACGTTCAAGACGGACATTCTGGGGGAGGGCGGGAACATCACCTTCGTGCTCCCCAAGCCGAAGCGCGGCATCTACCGTGCGCTGGTGAGTGCGGACGACGGTCGTCCCGCGGAGTTCGTTTACTCGGTCCTCCCGCGGCCGCGGCATCTGGACGAGCGCTTCGAAGGGGGACTCCTGGGCACCGACACGCACGGGCTGCCCGAAAACATGGCCCTCCTGAAACGCGCGGGCTACACCTGGGTCATCAGCAAGATGTGGGGACGCTGGCATCGCATCGAGCCCGCGAAGGGCCGGTTCACGTTCGACGACGAGGAGGTGAACGCCGCGGTCGACGCGAAGATGAACGTCCTCATCCAGATCCTATGGCCGGAATGGGGCGGACCGACGTGGGCGATCGCCAACACCCCTCACCCGGAAGTCGCCAAGGGACGACGCGAGGCGTGGGACGCCGCGAAGAAGACGCAGTTCCTCCGGGACGTCTCAGACTTCACCACCGCAGTCGTGGACCACTACAAAGGTCGCGTGAAGTATTACGAACTCAGCAACGAGCCCTACTTCAACTTCACGCCCGAGCAGTTCGCGGAGGTGTCGAAGGCGATGGCCAAGGCCGCCAAGCGTGCCGATCCCGACTGCGTCTGCGTCATCAACACCGACTACCGCATCTACACGCCGCTCGCCGGCGACGACAAGAAGGACCGGCCGTCGTTCTTCCCGCTTCAGCTTGCCGCGTCGGGACCTGAGGTCATCGACGTCGTCAGCGCGCACTTCTACGTGAGCGAGCGCTTCTGGCACATCCCCTGGGGTGAGCACCTGCGCAAGATCAACAAGCCCGGCTGGAACACCGAGACGGGCGGGACGGGGACGCATTTCTACAGGACGCTGCCGACCCTTGCGTCGGCGCGGGGCGGTGCCGACTACTGGACGAAGACGCACCTGCCGGTGGTCCTCGAGCAGACCGACCGGTATCAGAAGAACCTGCTGCTGACGCTGGCGCCGGGTGGGATGGAAAAGTATTTTCACTACTTCACGCGGTTCACGAACTGCTCCCCGAGTCAGCCGACGCGTCGGGGCGGCAACGGCAAGGAGAACGTCGAGTTCGACGGGACGCTGCGTCCGGGGGCCGTGGCACAGTCGGTGGCGGCGCACTTCCTCGAGGGATGCACCTATGACGCGCCGCTCGGCGTCGACGAACGCATCGAGGGATACGTCATGAAGGGCCCGGCCGGGTCCAAGGGGTTCTTCTGGAGCACCGAGGACCGTGTGCTCGACCTCATGCTGCCCGCGGGCGGCCTCGTGAGCTTCTTCGACCTGATGACCAACCCCGTGACGCCGAAGACCGTCGACGGCAAGGGTCGACTTCGTCTGGCCCCGGTGACGACCTTCTTCTCGTCGCCCCTGCCGCCCGAGGCGCTCCGGGCGTGGTTCAAACGCGCAGAGGTCAAGGACACCGGCCAACGGCAAGACGCCAGCTTCGCCGGAAATTTCGAATACGAGTAGTCTTCAGTCAACGGGAGCGTGACATGTTCCGAAGTCGTCAGCCGAAGATCGTGATCGTGGGTGCCGCGTCGTCGAGCTTCAGCAACATCCTCCAGGAGATGGTCACCTGTCCCGAGCTCGACGGGGCCGAGCTGGCGCTCGTCGACATCGACGCCGAGGGACTCGACATCATGACGAAGCTCGGAAAGCGGATGTGCAAAGAATGGAAGAAGAAGACCACCGTCGTCGGGACGACGGCCCGGACGGAGGTGCTTTCGAGGGCGGACTTCGTGCTCACGCTCATCGCGGTCGGAGGCGTCACCACGTGGCGGCAGGACGAGGAGATCCCGGCGAAGCACGGGTTCTTCGGCTGCTCGGTCGACACCGTGGGTCCGGGCGGGCTCTTCCGGGGCTTGAGGCTCATTCCGCCCCTGATCGACATCTGCCGTGACGTGGAACACCTGTGCCCCAAAGCGTGGGTCATCAACTACTCGAACCCCATGACCGGCATCTGCCGGGCGCTCCGGAAGGCCACCGACGTCAACATCGTCGGGCTCTGCACCGCCGGCTACCTGCCCCGTCAGATCTCCCGGCAGATGGAGATCGACGCGGAGCGCATCGACGTCGTCAGCGCGGGCGTCAACCACTGCATGTGGGCGCTCCGGGTCCTCGTCGACGGCGAAGACGTCACCGAAAAGTGGAAGGCCCTGGTGCGCGAGAAGAACTCCAAGGGCTACGCCCGGTCCAGCGTGGAGCTGATGGACGTCTTCGACGTCTGGCCGATGCCCGGGGCGAACCACGTGGCGGAGTTCTTCCCCTATTTCTACGGCCCGGGCGACGACGGCCGCGAAGACGGACGCTACTCGTACCGTTCGGGACACGACTTCGACGAGCGTCTGAAGAAGGACGCCGAGCGCCGCGCAAAGCTCCAGGCACAGGGGGACGGCACCGAAGCGCTGGGCCCGCCGCCCGCCGAAGAGTCGGCCTCCGAGGCCATCAAGATGCTGCTCTCCATCTGGAACAACGGGCGCACGCGACACTACGCCAACGTGGAGAACGCCGGCGCCGTGCCGAACGTCCCGTCCGAGGCGATCCTCGAGATCCCGGTCATCGCCGACGCGTCGGGCGTCCGGGCGATGCACGTGGGACCGCTGCCGGCGAGCGTCGTCGGCTTCGTCCGCTCACGTTCGGCGTTCTTCGAACTCCTCGCCGACGCCGCCATCCAGCGCTCGAAGAAAACCGCGCTCCAGTGTCTCCTCAACGACACGAACACGCTGAGCATCGTCCACGCCCGGGCGTGCATCGACGAGATGTTCGAGGTCCAGGCCGAGTTCCTGCCGGGATATGCGTAGGCCGCGCCGCGGCATGCGCCGGATTTCTTCTTGAGAGACCCACCGCCCACACGGTATAAAGAGACTATGTCAGCAAGGCGCCGGTCAATACCTCTCTGAGAGTGGGCCTCACACCGTGACCACCGAAGGAACAGACAACGTGATCCTGTCGGTCCGCTCGGCGGGACGGGTCTACCGGATGGGCGAGGTGGACGTGCACGCCCTTCGCGGGGCCACCATCGACATCCGTGACGGGGAGTTCCTCATCCTGGTGGGGCCGTCGGGGTCGGGCAAGAGCACGCTGTTGAACCTCATCGGGGGGATGGACCGGCCGACCTCGGGCGAGGTGCGCTTCCTCGACCGTGACCTCACCCACGCCTCCGACCGTGAGCTGACCCTCTACCGGAGGACCCAGATCGGTTTCATCTTCCAGTTCTACAACCTCATCCCCACGCTCACGGCACTCGAGAACGTCCAGGTGGCCATCCAGCTTGTGGACAACCCGATGGACCCGACGGAGGCCCTGGACCTGGTGGGACTCGCCGAGCGGGCGGACCACTTCCCGTCGCAGCTGTCGGGCGGCGAGCAGCAGCGGGTGGCCATCGCACGGGCCCTGGGGTCGAACCCCAGACTGCTCCTCTGTGACGAGCCGACCGGCGCCATCGACCTCGAAACCAGCCGCGAAGTCCTCGGCATGCTGGTGGGACTCAACCGCAAACTCAACAAGACCGTCGTGCTGGTGACGCACAACAACGCCATCGCCGGCATCGGCACCCGTGTGGCGCACATGCGCGACGGCACCATCTATTCCGTCACGGTCAACGAACACCCCACGCCGCCCGAGGTGGTCGAATGGTAGCACGTCCGCTGACGATGAAGCTGGTGCGCGACCTGAACCAGCACAAGGTCGCGATCCTGGCGCTCTTGGCGATCATCGCGGTCGGGATCTGCGTGTTCACCGGCACGGTGGGGATGTACCTGGACCTGGACGGCGCCCGGGCGCGCTACTACGACCGCTACCGTATCTCGGATTTCATCGTGGAGTTGAAGCGGGCGCCGGCGTGGCTCGTCAAGGACGTCGCGACGCTGCCCAACGTGCGGGACATCCGCGGACGCGTTCACCTTGCCGTGCGCGTCGACCTCCCGGACGTCGAGGAGCCTATCTCGGGCGTGGCACTCTCGGTGCCCATCGAGCGCGTGCCGGTCATCAACGACCTGTTCCTCAAGTCGGGGACGTGGTTCTCGTCGAGTGGCGCGAGGGAGGTCATCCTGAACGAGGCGTTCGCGGGGGCGCACGGCCTCCGTGCGGGCGACCGCCTGCGCGTGCTGCTCCTGGACCGGGAGCACGACCTCCTCGTGGTGGGCACGGCCATGTCGCCCGAGTTCGTCTACGTCATTCCGCCCGCCGGGGGCATCGTGCCCGACCCGGCACGCTTCGCCGTGCTCTACCTCCCCGAGCGCTTCGCACAGGAATCGTGCGACCTCAAGGGGGCCTTCAACCAGCTCGTCGGCCGCGTGCGCGACACCTCCCGACCCGCCGTCATGCAGACACTCCGAAGGATCGAGGACCGGCTGGACCCCTGGGGCGTCACGAACGTCGCCGCCCCGTGGGAGCAGCCCTCCATGCGGTTCGTCGCCGACGAGCTGACCGGTCGACGCATCTCCGCCATGACGACGCCCGTGCTCTTTCTGGGCGTGGCGGCACTGGTGCTGAATGTGCTGATGCGTCGCATGGTGCAGCAGCAGCGGTCCATCATCGGCACGCTCAGGGCCCTGGGGTATTCGCGGGGCGCCATCACGCGACACTACCTCTCGTTCGGGGTGCTCATCGGGGTCATCGGGGCCGTTCTGGGCATCGGTCTGGGGTGGTGGCTTCAGATCGTGGGCAACGGGCTCGACCGTCAGTTCTACCGCATTCCGAATATCGAGGCGCACTTCTACACGTGGTGCGCGCTCACCGGCGTGGCGGTCAGCATCCTCTTCTCGGTGCTGGGGACACTGAAGGGGGTGCGTCGTGCGGCGAGACTGGAACCGGCCGAAGCGATGCGTCCGCCGCCGCCTGAGAAAGGCGCACACGTCCTGGCGGAGCGATGGCCGGCGCTCTGGGAGGCGTTGTCGTTCCGGTGGAAGATGATCGTGCGGGCGATCTTCCGCAACCCCTTCCGCAGCACGGTCAGCATCGTGGCGACGACGGTCTCGACCGCACTGGTCCTCTCGACGCAGGCGCTTTTCGGCTCGCTCGACTACCTCATCGCGTTCCAGTTCGACCGGGTGGCCCACGAGGACTACACGGTGTCGCTTCGCGAGCCGGCGGGCCGACGGTCGACCGCCGAGCTGGGCGGCATGCCGGGCGTCACCGACGTCGAGCCGCAGCTCGGCGTGGCGTGTGACCTCGCCAACGGGCCCTACCGGAAGCGCATCGGCGTCACGGGTCTGCCCGTCGGCGCACGACTCCACACCCCGGTCAGCCGCGACGGGACGGCGGTGACGGTGCCCGGGACGGGACTGGTGCTCGACCGGAAGCTGGCCGACGTCCTCCACGTCCGGCCGGGCGGGCGGCTGCGTCTTCGACCGCTCATCGGTCAGCGACGTGAAGTCGTCGCCCCCGTCGTCGGCATCGTCGACAGCTTCCTCGGTCTCGGGGCCTACGCCGACATCACCTACCTCAGCCGACTGCTGGGGGAGGAGTGGTGCGCGAACGTGCTGTTGACCAGACTGGACGTCCGTGCAGGGGGCGCACCCCTGATGCGCGAGCTGAAGGACCGGCCCGCCGTCGTCGGACTCGGCGAGCGCCGACGGTCACTCAACCAGATCCAGGACACACTCGGTGAGGCCCTCGGAACCATGCTCTTCATCATGATCCTCTTCGCCGGACTTATCGCCTTCGGCAGCGTCCTGAACGCCGCCATCGTCTCCCTCTCGGAACGCCGGCGCGAGGTGGGGACACTCCGCGTCCTGGGCTACACACCCCTCCAGGTCGGCGGCATCTTCTCGGGGGAGAGTTACCTGCTGAACCTCGTGGGACTGGGCCTGGGACTGGGCGCCGGGGTGGGACTCACGCATCTCCTGGCCATGGCCTACGACACGGAACTCTACCGCTTTCCCGCCATCATCCTGCCGTCACAGGTGGTTCTGACGGTGCTCGTGATGTTTATTTTCGTGACGGCGGCGCAGTGGATCGTTTACCGGATGATCCGTGCACTGCCCTGGCTGGAGGTCCTGAGCGTCAAGGAGTGACCCATGGCAGCAAACTCGAACCGTCACATCGGTCGTTGGATCGTGCTGTTGGTGCTCATAGCGGCGGTGGTGCTGATCGTGCTGAGGAGCCGGCAGCCGGTCGAGGTGGAGGTGATGCAGGCGCGTCGCGGGGAGATCCATGAATCGTTCCGTGAGCCGGCGCGCACGCGCCTGGCGAGGACCTGGCCCATCACCATGCCCGTTCAGGGACGCATCGAGCGCATCACGCTCGAGCCGGGGGACCGGGTGGAGGCCGGTCAGGCGCTGGTGCCGTTCGACCTGGTCCCGTTCGAGCAGGGGGTGGCGGAGGCCCGGGCGGCGGTGGGCGAACTCAAGGCGTCGCTCGCCCTCAAGAAGGACACGCGTCTGGAGAACACGGGAGCGTTGCAGTCGCGGGCGTCGGTGGATGCGGCACGCGAGGCCCTCAAGGCCGCCGAGGCACAGGTGGACGCCGAGAAGGCCCGCTCCGACCGTGCCACGAAGGAACTCCAGCGCATGGAGACCCTCGCCGCCACCGGACGCATCGCCCAGAACGTCCTCGACGACGCACGTCTCGCCGCCGAGACCTCACTCATCGCACTCCGTGAACGACAGTTCAACAAGGCCGCCATGAACGCCATGCTCGTCGTCATCGAGCTGATGCCCAAGCTCATCGACCAGTACATCGCCCGCAAGGACCTCGAGGAGGCGGTGCTGAACAAGCAGCTCGCCCAGGCGGAGGCACGACTGGTGCAGGCCGAGCACGACCTCAAGCTGGCTCGCGTCGTCTCACCCATCGACGGCGTCGTTCTGGAGCGCTACGAGCAGGGCAGTCGCTTCGTGGCGGCCGGTCAGCCGCTCCTGCTCCTCGGGAGCCTGGACGAACTGGAAGTGATCGCCGACGTGCTGACCGAGGACGCCCTCAAGCTGAAGCCCGGGTCGGAGGCGAGTCTCGAGCCGGCGGCCGGACTGGGACCCTTCAAGGGAAAGGTCAAGCGCATCGAGCCGCAGGGCTTCACCAAGCTCTCCTCCCTCGGCGTCGAGCAGCAGCGCGTCAACGTCATCGTCGACTTCGTCGAGACGCCCACGGCCCTGGGCGTCGAATACCGTCTCCAGGCCCGCTTCTTCACCGGGACGAAAGCCGACGCACTCATCCTCCCGCGCTTCGCGGTCATGCAGTCGCCCGAGGGGGACTACTACGTCTTCAAGGTCGTGAAGGGCAAACTCGGTAAGCAGCCGGTGACCCTGGGACTCACCAGTGACCTCGAACTCGAGATCACCGGGGGACTCACCGAAGCGGACACGGTCGCCGCCGCCCCCGACGCCACGATGACCGAAGGGATGCGGATCAAGGTGAAGCAGTGACGGCCCTCGTCCCGCCCGTACACGCCCCAGCAGGCACGGTCTCTCAAGCGGTTTCACCTAAGTCCTGCAAAATGTGCGGGTGGCCGGGCTCCCGTCCGGCCACCTTCGACCCGCTAGAGCGTGGTGGGACAGGAGCCCCACCACGCAGGTGTATTAACGGGCTTAGGTGAGACCGCTTAGTGCTGAAATCCGTGAAATCCTCGGCGCATGCCCGCCACTCATGAGGTGGGACGGGTGCGGGGCAGGGAACCGCAGCCGGGACAACGCATCAACCCACCGACGAGGAAGAGTCATGTCGAGACTGC
>DATKVD010000547.1:0-5398 GCA_035530235.1 Planctomycetota bacterium
GGTGGAGATGGACGAAGCGCTCGAGGTGGCCCGACGGACGTCCATCGAGCTTCGGCCCCTGGGCGGCAGCGGTCTGGGGGTCATCGGGGCCCTGGGCGCTGTGGGCTTGCACGCCGACGGAAATCATGGTAGATTCATAGAGCTTCCGGGACTCCGTGAGCTGGGCGAGCGCGTCGGACGCGAGGACCTCACACGACTGGGCATTCGACTGGAGCATCGCCACCGCCGCGCACCCCGCACGGATGACGTCTACGAGACCCTCGGATGGGTCCGGCCGAACCTCACCGGGGGCGAGCCGGTCCTGCCCGTGACATGGAGCGACGAACGACATGCCTGGCTACCCGTTGACAGAAGACGCCGTCGGCCGCTGGCGTAGGGTCGTTGACGTCGTGCAGCCCCGGACACTCGCGGTCAACCTGGCCGTCGGGGTGCTTGCGGGACTGGCGGCGGCCCACGTGCGACTGGGACTCGGACTCCCCGGCCACAAGCTGCTGCTGTGGATGACCCCGATCGTCGCGGCGAGACTGCTGAGTCGGCACCCCCTGGGCGGGACGGCGGGGGCGTGCGCGGCGGGGTGCACCTCACTGGCGTTCGGCGGGAACCTCGCCGGCGGCATCCTTCTGCTGCCGCTGGTCGGTGTGGCGGGGGCGGTGCTCGACGGCGCCGCGGCCTTCGCCGAGCACCGACGACTCTCCCGATGGCTTCTGGTTCCGCTGCTGGGCTTGGGCGGCACGACCGCCGGAGCGGTGTGTGCCCTCAAGAGACTGCTGACCGTCACCTTCAACCGTCACGTCATGTTCGGCTTCGGCGACGTGACGACACGACTGATGTCGTATGCCCTGTTCGGCCTGATTGCGGGCACAGTCGGCGCGGGGCTCGCCCTCTGTCTTCTCGCCGGGCGCCGGCACGGCGACACTCCGAAAGGGAAACCGCGTGGAAGACGAACTGCGCAATGACGCCCTGACGGTGATCCGTGAGGTGCGTCGACTGCGACTGACCCTCGCCGCCAGTCTCAACCAGCGGCTGGGCGACTCAGGCGTCACCCTCGCCCAGTTCGCGGCGATGGGCATCCTGGACCAGACGGGGGAGTCCACGATGAGCGCCCTCGCCGGAAAGATGGGCACCACACTGGGAGCCGCCACCAACCTTGCCGACCGGCTCATCGCCGCCGGATACGCCACCCGCAGTCGCAGCGAGACCGACCGACGCGTCGTCAACGTCGCGCTCACACCCCAAGGACACGAGTTCGTCCAGCGCCTCCACGCCTGGGGCTCCGAGTCCATCATGCGACTGTTCCGGGAGATCCCCGCACAGGACCGCCGGACGTTTCTCGACGTCTTCCACCGGCTCGCAGACGTCATCGAGGCGGACGCGTCACGTCCGTCCGACACCCCTGACGATCCCCCACGGTGCTGACCGCCGGGACGACGGCCCCCCGCCGGCCCCGCCCCCCTTTGACTATTCTCCCCGATCATGTACAATATTCTGTGTGGGGGCGGGACGTCGAGAGGGCACGTCATGAGGACAGGTCGTCGGGAATTCATGAGACGCACGGCGGGAGCGGCGTGCGGGCTCCTGGTGGGCGGACGGCTCATCGGGAGGTCCACGGCGGCGGCGCCCGTCGGTGTCACGACACCGGCAGGCGTGCCGCGGGAGTGCCTGTTCTACGCGAAGCTCGACGGCGCCGAGGTGCGCTGCGAGCTGTGTCCGCACGCGTGCCGGGTGCCGGACGGTGAGCGCGGGGTGTGCGGCGTGCGCGTGAACCAGGGGGGCACCTATCGCACACTCGTCTATGACCGCGTGTGCTCCTTCCACATCGACCCGATCGAGAAGAAGCCGTTCTACCACTACCTGCCCGGCACCGACGCGGTCTCGGTGGCAACGGCGGGATGCAACATGTCGTGCAAGTTCTGTCAGAACTGGCAGATCTCCCAGGCCAGGCCCGAAGACGTGCGACACCAGCCGCTCACCACCGCACAGCTCGTGGACGTCGCGGTGCAGCGAAACGTCCCCACCATCGCCTACACCTACAGCGAGCCGACCATCTTCTACGAATACGTGCACGACACGGCGAAGCTCGGACGGACGCGCTCCGTCGGCAGCGTCATCGTGTCCAACGGGTTCATCTCCGAGAAGCCGATGCGCGAGCTGGTCAAGCACCTCACCGCCGTCAAGGTGGACCTGAAGGCGTTCACGGAGAAGTTCTACCGTGAGGTGTGCGGCGGGGCCCTCCAGCCGGTGCTGGACAACCTCAAGGTCGTCCACTCGACGGGAATCCACCTGGAGATCGTCGTGCTGCTGATCCCGACGCTGAACGACGGCAAGGAGGAGATCAAGCAGATGTGCGGGTGGATCCTGAAAGAGTTAGGGCCCGACGTCCCGGTTCATTTCAGCCGGTTCCACCCGACGTATCAGATGAAGAACCTCCCGCGCACGCCGGTCACCACCGTCGAGATGGCCCGCGACGTCGCCGCGAGCGCGGGCGTCCATTACGCCTTCGTCGGAAACGTCGCCTTCCACCCCTACGGACACACCTACTGTCCGTCGTGCAAGACGCGGCTCATCGAGCGGGTGGGATACCGCGTGGGCGAGAACCTTGTGAAGGACGGGAAGTGCCCCAAGTGCGCCACGAAGATCCCGGGCGTGTGGTCGCAAAAGGATGCCCTCGCCTTCAGACCGAAGTAATCCTTGAATCCTCCCGGGTGCCTGTTATACCTTCTGCCCGGGATTCTGCCGCTCAAGCTGAGGAGGACGTGCATGCACCGGATGCTCCACGTGTCGCTCGTGATGGTGCTCCTGTCGAGCCTCGTCGCCGCCGACGGCAAGCTCTTCAGCCTGAGGAGCGAGAAGGGGGTCCTGCGCATCATCGAGGCGAGCCCGAACGGCTGACGGGAACTCGCCGGTGCGCCGATCACCCGGGGCATCAACATCTGGGGACCGATGGCGCTCAGCCGCGGCAGACTCCTCGTGCGCAACAAGCGCCAGATGATCTGTCTCGACCTCCGGACACAGAACCCGTGACAGGCCGCCGGCGCCCCGGGGGCCGGAAGCCCCGCAAGTGGTCATGCATGGAGGAACAGGATGGAAGCCCTTACCGACATTCCCTTTGAGGTCGACGCCGGGTCCCTGATGAAGCAGGTGCACGTGGAGCCGGGCTCCGACGACGCGAGGGAGTTCGAGGCCCTGCTCGACCGGGCCCGGGAGATCGCGAAGCCGAAGGCGCTCTACGCCGAATGCTTCATCGAGGCGAGGGGCGACGGGACCGTCACCATGGACGGCGTCACGTTCACCAGCCGGACGCTCAGGAAGAACCTGGACCAGGCGGAACGCGTGTTCCCCTACGTGGCCACGTGCGGACGGGAGCTGGACCAGGTCCGACTGCCGGCCGGGGACCTGCTGAAGGAGTTCTGGTGGGACACGATCAAGGCCGCGCTCCTGGGCGCTGCACGCTCGCACCTGATGGACCACCTCGACCGCCGGTTCCGGCTGGGCCGGACCTCCACGATGAGTCCGGGTGCCGGCGACGTGGACGTCTGGCCCATCGAGCAGCAGCGGGAGCTGTTCATGCTGCTCGGAGACGTGAAGGGACGCATCGGAGTCGAACTGACCGATTCCTTCCTGATGATCCCGAACAAGACGGTTTCCGGCATCCGGTTTCCCACCGAGACCGACTTCCGCAGCTGCCAGGTGTGCCACCGTGAAAACTGCCCGGGCCGCAGTGCCCCGTTCGACCGGGCGTTGTGGGAGTCCATCGAGCACGGGCGGGACCCGGGGACGTGACCGTTCGGAGGGCCTGCGACGCCGGGGGTCGGTAGGGCGCGCCCGGCTCTTCATCAGCAGTATCTCTCAGAACCCCGTCATGAAGAACAAAGCCGTCAAGATCCTCAAGGAAATCCTCGAGGAATACCCCGGCACCGCCTCAGCCAAGAAAGCGAAAGAGGAACTCGAAGCACTTGAAGAGTGACACGGTCGGCTCCCGGCCCGCCTGCTCCCGCATGCGTCACTCCGGCAGCTTCCTACGGTCGACGGCGATCTTCGGGAACCACCGGATGCGGTCGGCCTCCCGTCCGAGTTCGGTCCCTCGGCAGCGGAGGACCAGGGCCTTGTAGAACCGGTCGGCGTAGAGGGGGTCGCGGCCCTTCATCCAGGAGCCGGCAATGCAGAGCACCCGTGCGGTCGCGTCGGAATCATCCGGCATCATCTCCGCGGCCCGCCAGGCACGCTCGCACGCGAGGTAGCGGTAGTGGAACCGCTGGTAGGGCGTCACACGGTGCCGACGCTCGCGGAAGAGCTGGTCACGCGTCATGCGCAGCAGGCGCCTCCGGTCGGTGAAGAACGCGTCCGATTCGGGAAGCGCCACCCACCCCGGCGTCCGCGCCGGGAACGCCCCACCCGAGACGAAGTCGTCCGGCCCGAGTTCGGTCCCCAAGAGTTCCATCCCCTCGTACCGCGTGATGCACGCCGCCCTCCACAGGTGCTTCGCCCGCTCGGCGTCGTCGAGCCGTGCATCGTCGGCCTGCCGCAGCGCGTCGACGTAAGCGTCCAGCCGCGGACGCCACTTCGAGGGGAAATACCTCCGTGCTTCGCGCGTCCGGCCGGTGCGCGTCAGTCGTCGTGCGAGCAGATGACGGATGTACGGGTTCGGCGTCGCCCGCCGCCACCACCCGCTTCGCGTCATCACGGGCGGCTTCGGCTCCTCGCGTTCGGGCCAGCGGGCGTTCACGACGGCAATCAACTCGTCGGGCGTCAGCACGCACTCCGCCACGTAGGCCGCGTCGTCCCAGTAGCCGCCCATCATGAAGAGGTCGAGTGCACCGAGGTAATCGTTGCGTGAGAGCTTGAGCGTCCCCAGTTCCCCGCGGACGCGCTCGGGCAGCGGCTCGTTCCACAGGGAGAGCTGGTGACCCTCCCAGCAGAAATTCGTGTGTCCCATCGGGACGTCGTCCTCGACGGGGACGCTGCGGACGACGATCGCGAGTTCGGCCATCGCTTCGGGCACCTTCCCCTTGCGGAGCAGGAGCTTGGAGCGGATCCAGCGTGCCATAAGCTGAGCGGGTGCGAGCCGGACCCACCGCTCGGCGAGGTCCATCTGCCCGGTGTTGTATGCGGCCCACGCGAGCCGGTCGGCGTCACGGGCGATCGGGACCTTCGCGGCCTCGACCGCATCGAGCCACCTTTCGGGCAGCTCCTTGAGATGCGACCACCGGAACGACCCGCCTCCGGCGAGGATGTAGGCGGTCACGACGCGCCGGACCGTCGGGTCGGCCGCGGCCCGGACGTGTTCGTCGCGATTCCCGTTGAGGATCTTCCAGGCCGTCCGCTGGAGTGAGGGCGTCGCGGTCGGGTCACCGGTTGCCCGCTGGACGACGTAGAGCCGTGCGGCGTCGGTCAGCCGGCC
>DATKVD010000548.1:0-4416 GCA_035530235.1 Planctomycetota bacterium
GGTGTCGTAGCACACGCCCGCCGCGATGCCCTTCTTGATGAGCGTCACCTTCTTCTTCGGCACGCCCTCATAGTCGAAGGGCACGGGAATGCCCGCCGGGTCGAGTGCGTCGTCCGTGACGGTGATGAGGGGGCCCGTGACACGGAGTCCGAGCTTTCCCGACATGAAGCTCCGCTTCTCGTGGTAGGCCTTGCCGCCGAAGCCGACGTAGGCGAGGTACGCGACCAGGACGCCGACGGCCTGCGGCTCGAGCACCACGACGTATTCGCCGGGGTCGAGTTCCTGCGGGTCGCACGTTTTCACCGCACGCTCGGCCACGTGCTTCGCCGCCGGCCCCTCGTCGATGTCCGCCAGTTTCCATCCTTTGAGGGACGTGGTGCCCGATCCGCCGGCCTTCATCATCACGATGTTGAGTCCGACGTGCGTGCCGGCATGGGCGACACGGACGCCCCGGGAGTTGACGATGCCCGAGAGTCCCGTTCCGGTCGAAAGCGCTCCCGCCGCCACGGCGTCGACCGCCTTGGCGGCTTCGACGACGTTCTTCACCCGTGCGGCACGCGTCATCGCGTCACACACGGCGGTCGCTTCGTCGAACGTGTTCACCTCCTGGACCGGCTGCGGCTCGGGAAGTCCCGCGTAGTCGGCCGAATCGTTGGAGACCCGGGCGATCTCGCAGGCCTGTTCCAGTGCACGCTTGGCGTCCGAGAGGGTGTTCGAGCTTGCCACGCCCACCTTCCGGCCGAACGCCACGCGGATGAGCACCTCGGCGTTCGTCACGGACACGTTCTGATGGATGGTGTTGTTGGCGAAGCGCGTGAGGTGGCCCCGGCTCTCGTGGAAGAAGACCTCGGTGTCGTCGGCGGGGGAGTCCTCGATGAGACCTCCGGCAAGTTCGAACACGCGTTCCTTTTCGATCATCGCATCACCCCCACTTCGACGTTGCGGAAGCGTGCCGGGGCGGCACCGTGTCCCACGTGTGCCGTCTGTCCCGGCTCGCCCTTGCCGCAGTTGGGAGTGCCCCACATCCGCCAGTGGTCGCGTCCGCAGACGGCGTCGCACGACGCCCAGAACTCCGGGGTGATCCCCGTGTAGGTGGGGTTCTTGAAGACGCGGCCGAGCTTCCCGTCCCTGATCTCCCACGCGATCTCGCACCCGAACTGGAAGTTGAGCCGCTTGTCGTCGATGGACCACGAGCGGTTGGTGGCAAGCATGAGTCCGTCGTCGACCTCGGCGATAAGCCGGTCGAGGTCCGCGTCGCCCGGCCTCAGGTTGACGTTGGTCATGCGGATCAGCGGGATGGCGTGCCAGCCGCACGCGCGCATGGTGCCGTTGGAGGTCTGCCCGACGGCGCCCGCGGTCTCACGACTCGTCAGGAACCCGCGGAAGATCCCTTCCGTGATGATGTCAATGCGCTGGGCGGGCACGCCCTCGTCGTCGAAGCCGAACGTGCCCAGCCCGCCCGGCTCCGTCGCGTCGGCCACCACGTTCACCACCTCCGAACCGTAGCGGAGCTTCCCGACGTCGTCGGGCTTCAGGAAACTCGTCCCGGCGTAGCCCGCTTCGAGTCCTAGAACACGGTCCAGTTCGATGGGGTGTCCGATGGACTCGTGCACCTGGAGTGCAAGCTGTCCGCCGTCGAGGATGAGGGTCCGGCGTCCCCCCGGGCACTGTGGAGCAGTGATGAGCTGCGCGGCTTCTTCGGCGACACGCGCGGCGTTGCCCGTCAGGTCCATCGACTCGATGTATTCGTACCCGCGCGTGGCGAAGTTCCCGCGGAACGAATTCGGATAGCTGCGGACCTGGAGTTCCCCGTCCCGGATGGCGGTCGCCGCCAGTCCACCCCCGCATTCCGTGATCTTCTGGACGACGAAAGCTCCCTCCGTGCTCGCGAACGTCTTGTGCGTCTCGAACGAGGAGAGGAAGCACTGGGCGATGGTGACCGCCTTCTCGGCCGAAAGCGTCCTGTTCGCCTCGGTGAGCATCCGCAGCTTGTCTTCGATCGGCACGTCGAAGGGGTCGACGGCACACTGCGAGTTGTAGCTGTCGAGCACGGGACGGACCCGGGTGAGTTCCACGCGCCGGTCGAGCACGGTGCCGCTCGCACGCGCCACCTCGACGGCTTCGCCGACCACGCGCGTCATCTCTTCCGTGGTGGTGCGGTTCGACGCCGCGAACCCCCAGGCGCCGTCCACCAGCACCCGCACCCCGAACCCCGTGCTTTCCTCGTAGGTCACGCTCTCCACCGCGCCGTTCTTGACCTCGATGTGCTCCTCGCGCGCACGGACGAAGCGGATGTCGCCGTAGGGGATTTTCCGCATCCTCATCAGGTTGACGGCTTTCTCGCAGAGTGCTCGCATGTGTTCCTCCGGGGTGGGGCAGGTTGTGCGGTATTATAGCAGCCTCCCGGCTTCGGTCAAAGGGTTACTCCCCCGGCGCGAGCTAAGCGGTCTCGCCCAAGTTCTTTAATGTCCCCGCGTGGTGGGGCTCCTGTCCCACCACGCAGAAGCCGGCAAACAGGCGGCGCACGCAGGAGCCCCGCCGCCCAGACACTTTAAGAAACTCAGGTGAGACCGCTTAGCTCGCCATCGCGGCGGTTTCCGGTGTCGATTTAGACTTGCCGACTCCCGGGAATTGTGGTATCCAGTAGTCCGGTGCCAGGTGGACGTGTCGGCCGGTCCCCGGCCGGCGACGTGGGTTGCCTGGTGCAGAGGGGACAGCGATGCTGTCGGTGAGGGAGAAGTCCATTGCAGCGGCTGCCGTGGTTCTGCTCGTCATGGCGGTCGCGCTGCTGCTGTCGGCGGCTTTCCGCGGCGGCCGGGGGGACGGGGGCTCCGACGCCGCCTCCGCACTCTCCGGAGGACGGCCGCGAGCCGTCCAGGGCTCGGCCGACGGAACTCCCGAAGGCGCCGAAGAGGCGCTGCTCGCCGCACTGGGTCACCCCGACCCGCGCATTGCCGCCCGCGCCGTCCGCATCGTCGGCCGCCGGAACCGCCGCGACAGCCTGCCCCATCTCGAACAATCCCTTCGCGACTCCCGCCCTCAGGTAAGGGCGGCCGCGGCCGCCGCCATGGGCAAATTCCGCCTTCGTGAATCGGTCGACGTCAACACGCTGACGGCACTGCTCGATGACCCCGATGAGGCCGGGGAGGTCCGTGCGGCCGCGGCACAAAGCCTCGGCCGCATGCGCATCTGGCAGGCCATGCCCTCCCTCGTCGACGCCCTCGAAGACCCCGACCCCCTGGTGCGCGGTCGCGCCGGGGCGTCCGTGCGCAGAATGCTCGGCGTCGATTTCGGCTTCCGGGCCAATGCATCTCTCGCGGACCGCGAGCGGGCCGTCCGGAAGATCCGATCCTCCTGGCAAGGCTTTCAACAGGCACACCTTGCTTACCTCAGACGACTGGAGGAGAACGGGAAATGATCTCCTCTCGGAAGCACGGGTTCACCCTGGTTGAGGTTCTTCTGGTCATCGCCATCCTGGGGCTTCTGGCGGGGATGCTGTTCCCGGCCTTCCGACGGTCGAGGGCGAAGGGCCGGCAGTTGGGGTGCGCGTCGAATCTGCACCAGATCGGCGTTGCCTGGGCCTGTCACATGGCCGACGACGAGACCAGCAAGGCGCGACCGCTCATCGGACCCGGGTGGGCCGGGGAATTGCTCACCTACCTGCACAGCCCCGAGATCATGATCTGTCCCGGGGACCGTGGTTTCGAGGGCGGGACCGCCGGGGATGCCGGCCGCAGCGGACTGGCCGGCATGGTGGTCAACGTGTGGGGGTTGTATGACATGCCCCTGGAGGAAGGTCCCCTCACCCGCCGGGAGGGACTTTCCGAGACCAGCTATATCCTGCGGTTCGAGGATATGCGGCCGGACGGCGGTGACATGGATTTCAACGACCTGGTTCTTCGAATCGATGAGTTGTCCGACGGCCGGGTCAGGATCAGCGTCGTCAGCATCGAGGCGGGATATCATTTCAGCCTTCTGGGCGCGGACCGCCAGGTGCTGCTCCACGATCTGCATCAGCACGTCGGCGAGAGCATTGTCGTTTCGTCTGTCAAGACCAGCTACGGCATCAACAGCATGGTGCGTTCCCTGGAGCCCGGCGCGAGAAGCATACTCCTTCTGGACTATCCCAAGGACGTCGCCGACTGTGCCGGTCCGGACGCCATGGACGACTGGGACGACTGGGCCGACCGCACGGGTCTTCCGAGCTTCGCACGCCACCTCGGAAGGTGCAACGTGCTCTTTGCCGACGGCTCGCTCCGGGCGCTCTCTCCCGTGGACATCGACCCGGACGACCCCCAACTTGCCGGCGAATACTGGCTCCCGTGAGCCCCCGCCACTCTCCCGGAAGGCACGTCCGGCGTCGGTCTACTCGGCAGGCGGGACGATGCGGATGAGGTTGCCCTTGTCGGTGTTGTA
>DATKVD010000549.1:0-5312 GCA_035530235.1 Planctomycetota bacterium
GCCGCTCACGTCTACTTCCGGAACCGGGTGCTCAACCTGCTGACCGAGACCGCCGTCGTGGTCGAGGAACTCCTGTATCCCTTCAAGAAGGGGCGGTTCAAGGAGGCGCCGGTGGTGCGTCCGGCACGCACGGCGACCCCGGCACAGCCGCCTCCCGAGGCCGCCCCGGCCGCCGGCAGACCCTCGGACGCCGGCTGACACGGCTCTCCCTTCCGGGTGACGACACGTGAACGAGACCCCGTCCTCATTCGGACCCGCATCGAAGTGGCTCATCACCGCCGCCGTCTCCGCACTCCTCCTCTTTCACCTCGTCCTGCTTCTCGTTTCGTCCCGCGGCAAGTCCGCGACGGTGGACGAGTTCGTCCATGTCCCGTCCGGGTGCTACTACTGGAAGACCGGCGACTTCACCCTCTCCGGACTCAACCCGCCGCTCCTGAAGCTCTGGAGTACGCTCCCGGTTCTCGGCATGAATCCGAAGCTGCCGATTGCCGGGGAACCTGCCGACCGCTCGCTCGACTTTCCATGGGTCTTCGGCACCGTGTTTATGCACAGGAACTGGGATCGATACGATGGGATGCTCCGGATGGCCCGGCTTCCCGTCATGGCGCTCAGTGTCCTCTGCGGACTCGTGCTTTTTCTCTGGGCGCGAAGGACGTTCGGGACGGCCCCCGCCATGCTCGCGCTCGGGCTCTTCGCTATCGAGCCGAACGTCCTCGCCCACGGACGACTCGCCACCCAGGACACCGGGATGATGCTCGCGTTTCTCCTGACGCTCACCTTTCTGGACGGGGTGATCGTCCGGGGCGGGTGGTGGCGGGCGGTGCTCCTCGGTGTGTTTGTGGGTCTGGCGTGTCTGGTGAAGTATTCGGGGCTGGTGGTGGCTCTGGGGGCGGTGGCGGGGGTTCTGGTCGCCGTTCTCCTCCTGCGCGACTTCCGCTTCCGGCTCGCCGTTCCGGGCGAGAAGCGGTTTCGTGAAGGCCCCCGGCGGCGTATCTACCGGGCGGGGGTTGTCCTCCTGGTCATCGGCGTCGTCGCACTGATGGTGGTCAATCTGCAATACGGCTTCGCGGGAACGTTCCGCCTGCTTCAGCCGGACCGGATGAAAAGCGCGGCGATGAAACGTCTCGCAAACTCGTGGGCGGGATACGTTCCCGTGCCCCTGCCTCGTGACTACGTGAGCGGTCTCGACGGACAGCAGTTCTCGGTCGAGCACGGGGAGACCGTCAACTATCTGAACGGGCACTGGTCCGCTCACGGCTGGTGGTACTACTACCTCGAAGCGTTTCTCCTCAAGGTGCCGATCCCGGTCCTGCTGCTGATCGGGCTCGGCGTGGCCTCGCTCTTTCTCGTCCGCGAAGGACGATGGACCGGTGCGTGGCCCGTGGCGGCGGCTTGCGCGGTCTTCTGGGCCCTGCATTCCTTCGGCAGCAGCAAGAACATCGGTCTCAGATACATGCTGCCGCTCTTCCCCGTGGCGCTGATGCTGGCCGGACGGTCGGTGCTGCTCCTGAAACTCGACCGGCCTCGACTGAAAAGCGCCGCTGCCGCGGCACTGGTCTTCCTGGCGGGCTGGGGTCTCATCGAGACCGCACGCATCCACCCCCACTACCTCGCGTACTTCAACCAGCTCGCAGGCGGGCCGCGAGGCGGGGCACGATATCTCCTCGACAGCAACATCGACTGGGGTCAGGACTTGAAAGGTCTGGCCGAATACCTTAGAAAGGAAGGCGTGAAGGGCCCGGTCTACATGGGATACTTCGGTCACGTGGCTCCCGAACTCTACGGCATCCAGTCGCGCCAGGTCACGCGGGGCGTCGGGGGCACCGTCGCCGTCAGTCTGAACTACCTGTGCGGGATGCGCTATCAATACCCGGCGGGTCACTTCAAGTGGCTCCAGAAGCGGAAGCCCGTCGCGATCATCGGACACACCATCTACGTCTACCGGACGGACAGGCCATGACGTCGGCCATTCATCGCAAGGATCGGGACGTGCAGGGGTTCGCGGGGGTCTTCCGTCGGGACCTGAAGCTGCTGCTGATCGTGGCGGGTGTCGCGGCGCTCGTGCGCGTCGTCTACCTGGTCCAGCTCCGGGGGACGCCTTTCCCGCATCAGCTCATCATGGACGCCGCCCGGTACAACGCCTGGGCGCTCGACATCGCCGCCGGGAACTGGCTCGGGGATGCGGTCTTCTACCAGGAGCCCCTCTATCCCTACGTGCTCGCGGTCATCCACACGCTTTTCGGCGAGGGGCTGTCGGCGGTCTACGTGGTGCAGTCGGTGGTGGGCGTCGTCAACTGTGTGCTCGTCTCGGTGCTTGCGACGCGCGTGGTGGAAAGCCGGTGGGCGGGGCTGATGGCCGGACTCATCCTGGCCCTCTACGGCCCCATGGTCTTCTACGAGGCCCAGGTGCTGAAGGTGGTCTGGGGCGTGTTCCTGCTCCTGGTGCTGGTGCACGTGCTGATATCCGCCTGGGAGCGCCCCCGATGGGGATGGTGGTTTCTTGGCGGGGTCCTGGGGGCACTTCTGGGGCTCATCCGCGGGAATACACTGCTTTACGTCCCGTTCGTTGTGGTGTGGGCGGTGGTGGTCGGCCGACGGTGGCCCCGAAAGACGCTTGCGGTGGCCGTGGCGTCGCTTCTGGCGGGGGTCCTTCTGCCGCTGGGACTGGTGATGGCGAGGAACCACGCCGTCGGCGGCGACTGGGTGCTCACGTCCAGTCACGCCGGGTTCAATTTCTACATCGGGAACCACGAGGGCGCCGACGGGACGTATCAGTACGTCCGGGGCGTGCGTGAGGACCCGCGGTACGAGGGTGAGGACGCACGCATCCTCGCAAGCCGGGGCGCCCGACGCGACCTCAAGCCCTCCGAAGCGTCCGCATACTGGTTCGCCCAGGCACGCAAGTTCATCCGGGACGACCCCGGTGCGTGGCTCGAGCTGGAAGTCCGGAAGCTGGGCTGGTTCCTGAACGCCCACGAGGTGCAGGACACGTGGAGTCCGGCGTTCATCGCCGAGCACGCCTGGACACTGCGGCTGGCCTTCGTCACGTACGCGCTCGTCGCCCCGGCCGCGCTGGTGGGCTTCGTGGTCCTTTTTCTCCGCGGCCCCCGCGCCGCTCTCGTCAACCTGCTCGTCCTGGCCACCGCACTCAGCGTGATCGTCTTCTACGTTTTCGGACGGTACCGGATGCCGGTGGTGCCGCTGTTTGCGGTGCTGGCCGCCGGGGCCGTCGTGAATTTCATCGACTGGCTGCGTGAGGGACACTACCTGAAGCCCCTGGCCGCCATCCTCGGTGCGTCCCTTGCGGTCCTCGTCGTCGTGATGCACATCCCGAGCAGCACCTCGGCCGCCGAATACCGTGCCGGAGAGTACCACAACCTCGGCATCGTCTGTGAGCAGATGAACGACACCGAAAACGCCAAGGCCGCCTACAACGGTGCGATCACCGTCTGTCCGGCGTACTCGCGCTCGAAGACGGCACTGGGTCTCATCTACCTGAAGGAGAAGAACGTCGAGACGGCGCGTGGGCTGCTTCACGAGGCGATCCAGGACGACGACACCGACGCCGACGCCCACTACCTCCTCGCCGGCATCTACTATCGTGAGGACAAGAAGCTCAACGCGATCGTCGAGCTGGAAGCGGCCCTCCGGGAGCGTCCGGCCTTCCTCGAAGCCTGTCGCGACCTGGCCGCGATTTTCGCACTGGAGCAGGAGTACCGGAAGGCCGCCCGGCTCTTCGAACGGGTCGTTCAGATGGCCCCCGGGGCACTGGACACTTGGAAAGACCTCGCCGAGTGCTACAATCAGTTGAAGGACGTCGCGAAGGCCCGCCGGGCCTGGGAGAAGGCCCTGGCGCTTTCGCGGTCGGATGAGGAACGACGTGTGATCCGTGAGAAGCTTTCGAAGCTGCCGAAGGTGAAGGTGCCATGAGGTTCGACCGACCGTTCGAACACGATGAGGACGTCTCACCGAACATGACGCCGATGATCGACGTCGTGTTTCTGCTGATCATTTTCTTCCTGGCGGCGGCGCAGCTCTCGGTGGGGGGTGAGGACGACATCGAGCTGCCGACGGCGTCTGAGGCCCGTCCGGCCGAGCGCATGAACCCCGACAGCATCACCATCGAGATCAAGTCGGTGCCGGGGGGGGCGGGGTTCTCGGTCTCGGGCAAGGGCTACAGCTACCGGGACCTCCTGAACAACCTGCGCATACAGGTGGAGGCGGCCGAACTCCGACAGAGACCGGCACCCCCCATCATCGTGCGTGCCGATTTCCGTGTGGCCTACAAGCAGGTGCAGGAGCTGATGTTCGACTGTGCCTCGATGGGCATACAGGTGTTCGACTTCCAGGCCACGACGGGTGAGGAGACCGGACCGTGATCGATCTGACCGCCGAGAGAAAGCTCCCGAAAACGTCGTACGACCTCCCACTGACACCGATGATCGACGTGGTGTTCCTGCTGATCATCTTTTTCGTGAGCATTCAGTTCAAGCGTCTGGCGGGTGAGCTGGAGGCCCATCTCCCGCGGACCCCCGGCGTCGTCAACCGCATCCAGCCCGAGGACCAGCTCATCGACAACCACATCTGGGTGAACGTCCGGGTGCTGAAGGTCTGGGAGCCGAACATCGTGGTCGACCCGGAGACGGGAAAGCGCAAGGTCTCCGGCGACGATCAGCCCGTCGTCATCACGGTCAACCAGCAGCCCATCAGTGATTTCGACGCACTCCAGTACGAGCTGTCGAGCCGGAAGTTCCAGCTCGAGGCCGACGGCAAGAAACCCCTCGTGGTCCTCGAGCTGGACCCGAGACTCACCTTCCAGAACGTGGTGTCCACGGTGAACGCCGCCAAGAAGGCGAAATTCGCGCACATCAGCTTCACGCCTCCCGGGGGTGTGCCCAAGGAATGAACACGGTGGAGACAGGACGGAGGAGGTCGGGAGCGGTGTCCGGCGGTGCGAACTGGCTGGCGGCACTGTGGGTGCCGCTTGCGGTCTTCGTCGTCTGCCTCGTGGTGGACCTGAGCGCCAGCGATCGGCTGACCTCGGACGTCGGCCGGGGGGCGCTTCTCTGCCTGATGGCCGCGGTGCTTCAGATCCTGTTCATCCTGTCCGTCGCGCCGTGGTGGGGTGCGTCGCTCCCGGCCCGGACGGCGTTCGGGGCCGTCATCGCCGCCGGGCGTCTCCTCGCCATGACCGTCTCCGTGACGCTGCTGATGCTGCTCCTGATGCTTCTCCAGGATCACGTCACCGTTGCCGCGCCTCTCAAGGTCCAGGCGGTTGTATTGGGGACGGGCATGCTGGTGACGGGCGTTGC
>DATKVD010000550.1:0-12363 GCA_035530235.1 Planctomycetota bacterium
GTTCTCGATGCGATCCGTGCGGAGATGTCCCGGCTCGGGCGATACCCCGACCCGACGTCGGACGCGGTGCGCCGGGAGGTTGCGAAGCTCTTCGAGGTCGACGTCGACAACGTCATCGTGGGCAACGGCTCCGACGAACTCCTCAGCATGGCCGTGCGGAGCTTCGTCGAGCCGGGCGAGCCCGTGGCCTACCCCTCCCCCACCTACTCGCTCTATGAAGTGCTGGTGAACATCCAGGGGGCACGGAACCGTCCGGTGGCGTTCCCCGACGACTGGTCGCTCCCGGCGGGGCTTTTCGGGAACGACGCGCCGCTCACGCTTGTCTCGAACCCGAACTCGCCGACGGGAACGCCCGTTCCGCCGGACGACGCTTTGAGGCTGGCCGGGAGCCTGAGCGGCGTCCTCGTCATCGACGAGGCCTACGTGGATTTCGCCGAGACCCACTGCATGGCCCTGGCGAAAACGCACGCTAACGTGATTGTCATGCGGACCGTCTCGAAGTCGTACTCCCTGGCGGGGCTTCGGCTGGGGTTCGCGGTGGCCTCGGAAGAGATCATCGCGGGGCTCATGAAGGTCAAGGACTCCTACAACCTGGACCGGCTGGCGATTGCGGGGGGCGCCGCGGCACTGGCCGACCAGGTCCACATGCGGGAAAACATCGCGAAGGTGAAGGCCACGCGGACGCGACTGGTTCGCGAACTCGACGCCCTCGGGTTCTCGACGCTCCCGTCACAGGCCAACTTCGTGCTGACACGGCCCCCCGACGGGCTGCCCGCACCGGAATACTACGAAAAGCTCTGGGAGAAACTCATCCTCATCCGGTGGCTCGACCAGGACCGCGTGCGCGATTACGTCCGGATCAGCATCGGCACCGACGCGGAGATCGACCGCCTGCTGACCGTGACACGCGAGATACTGAAGACCGCTTGACAAGCAGCCCCGAATGACGGAGAATGTCGCTGATGTGACCCGGAAGTCTCAACCCGGCTACCGCGAGGCAGGAAAATGGGGAAGCGCACCGCCGAAATCGAAAGAAAGACGAAGGAGACGACCATCCGTCTCGCCATCAACCTGGACGGCGAGGGGAAGGCGTCGGTCCGGACGGGGGTGGGGTTCTTCGACCACATGCTGGAGCTCTTGACGCGTCACGCGTATCTCGACATGACGCTGACGGCCGAGGGCGACACCGAGGTGGACGACCACCACACGGTGGAGGACGTCGGCATCTGCCTGGGACAGGCCATCAAGCAGGCCCTGGGAGACAAGGTGGGGATCCATCGCTTCGGGTCGGCGTCGGTGCCGATGGACGAGGCGCGTGCCGACGTGAGCGTCGACCTGAGCGGCAGACCGTATCTCGTCTACCAGACGTGTGAGCTGCCCGAGAAGATCGGGGAGTTCGACACGCAGCTGGCGGGTGAGTTCCTCCAGGCCCTGGCGACGCACGGCGGGATGAACCTGCACGTGAGCGTGCCGTACGGCGAGAACGGTCACCACATCATGGAGGCACTGTTCAAGGCGCTGGCCAAGGCCCTGGCCGAGGCCGTCCGGTTTGAGGACCGTGAGAAAGGCGTGCCCTCGACCAAGGGCGTGCTCTGAGAAGGACGACCGCACGGTGGGCGGAAAGAAAAGAGGCGGGGGTATTCCCCCGCCTCTTCGGTTTTGCGGCGGACGTCCGTCACGGGGCCGTGTCGAGCGTGGTGGTGACCCTGTTATCGGCGATAAGGCTCTGCTCGATGCTCTGTCCCCGGACCGTGACGGTCATGTCCATCTTCTGTTTCAGCCGGGTCTCGGCGACGATCGGGTTCACGCGATCCAGGACCACGGTTCCCGCCTGCTCGCCGCTGCGCAAGGTCACGGCTATGGGCAGACTGGGGTCAGGCTCCTTGCCGCTCTCCAGGGTGCCCTCCGCGTCCAGCTCGACGGTCTCGACGGTGATCCGGCGGACCTTGTAGGTGGTCTGGAGGACCGTCTCGCCGAACCCCATGTCCCGGGTCTGGACCTCCTGCCACGTGTCCCCCACCTTCACGGGACTCTCAGGCCAGTTGACACTGAAGCCGTCCATCTCCTGACTGAACTTCTTCTCATCGAGCATGTTGGCAAGCTGCTGTCTGGCCATCTCGCGGGCCTGACCGGCGGGGAGTTCCGCCAGCATGCCTTCGACCAGTTCCTTGGTGCCGCTGACGCCTTTCACGTTGCCGCGGTCGTCCATGGTCATCATCAGGGACTTCCCGACGAGCGCCTTGAAGCCCACCAGGGCCGGATTCGGGTCCTTGGCCTTCCCCGGATCGGCCGAGTCATAGTCCACCTTGCCCGCCGCCCGTGAGCTCTGCTTGAACGCCACCCGTCGGTAGGTGACCTTGATGTCAGACGTCCCGCTCTCGTCCACCGAGACGACCTCCATCCCCATCTCGAAGGTCATGGTCTGGTCCATCTTGTTGGTCTGACCGCCGAGTTTCTGCACGATGTCCTGGTCGGCTTCCATGACGGCCAGGTATTTGTCCCCCACCTTGTAGTGATAGCGCAGGAGCACCTGGGCGCCCGGGTCGTCCTTCGGTCCACACCCCGCGACCGAAAGTGCCGCAAGCATCAGTGCCGTCGACAGGGCTGCCACCGTCGAACCGCGAAAACGCATGACGGACCTCCATTCAAGAGAACCGGGATCGTTCGCCGTCGGCCTGTCCGACGCGGCGAGGACGCGTCGACACGAACGGTCTGCCGACGCACACCTGGAGACGTCATCCCCCGATGGGATATTGCGGCCCCCGGAAGCTTTCCTTGATGCGGTCGATGCGCTCGCGGAACCCTTTCTGTTTTCCGACGAAGCGGAAGCTGTCCAGACGGACCTCGAACTTCGGCGGCTCCTCGGGCTCCACGATGTCACAGAAGCGCTTGCACAGGACCTTCTGTATCTTGAGGGTGGTCTGGAGGACGTCGGGACCGTCCCAGATGGTGCCGCGTGCCAGGACCTGTGTCACGCGTCGGGTCTTGCGGTCGTGGGTCAGCTCGACGTCCACACTGTGGACCTCGGGCTCGCGCTTGAGCGTGCGGATCAGGGCTTCACGCAGTGCATGCAGCGACACGGTGATGTTCGAGTCGGTCCCGTGCACGGGGACGTGTGTCCGCATCGGATAGCCGTGCACGTGACGCAGCACCACGTAACCGACGTTCAGCAGCACCGTCGTCAACGCCACCAGGAACAGCAGGAGTCCCCCCGTGGGGTTCTTACCCGCCAGTTCCAGCCAGTAGAGTCTCGAGGCATCCAGGTACCAGATGATGCCGATGAAGCCGCAGACGATGGCCACGACCCCGTTCAGACTCCACATGACCAGACGGAACTTGCCCATGACCGACACACCACTTCACGGTAACGACGTGAGGCAGAGGACTCTCACCCGCGGGACACCAGGTTCTCGACGAAGCTGGTGTCCACGTTGCCCCGGATGTAACGCGAGTGACCGAAAAGCTCGATGTGCAGCGGAATGGTCGTCTTGACGCCGTGAATGACGAACTCGTCCAGGGCCCGTCGCATGCAGGCAATCGCCTCCTGACGCGTGGGCTTGTGGACGATGAGTTTCCCGATCAGGGAATCGTACTCCGAGGGGACCTCGTAACCGGCATAGGCGTGTGTGTCCAGACGCACACCGTTGCCGCCCGGCGGAATCCACGTCTCGATAATCCCCGGTGAGGGGGCATAGCCGTTGGTCGGGTCCTCGGCATTGATGCGACACTCGATGGCGACCCCCTTCATCTCGACCCGTCGCTGTCTGAGTCTGAGCTTGTCCCCCGAGGCGATGCAGATCTGCTGCTTGACGAGGTCCACCCCGGTCACCATCTCGGTCACGGGATGTTCCACCTGGATACGGGCGTTGACCTCGATGAAGTAGAAGTGGTTGTCCTTGTCCATGAGGAATTCCACCGTGCCGGCGTTGAAGTAGCCGGCGGTGCGGGCCAGACGCACCGCCGCCTTGCCCATGCTTTCCCTGAGTGACGTCGAGACGACGGGTGACGGTGACTCTTCCACCAGCTTCTGGTGCCGACGCTGGAGTGAGCAGTCACGCTCGCCCAGGTGCACGATGTTCCCGTACTCGTCGCCGAGGACCTGGATTTCGACGTGTCTGGGGTGCTCGATGTACTTCTCGATGTAGAGGGTGGGGTCCTTGAAGGCCGCCTGGGCTTCGGAGCGTGCGGCGAAGAACGCCTTGACCAGACTGATGTCGTTGTGTGCCACGCGCATCCCACGTCCCCCTCCCCCGCCGGCGGCCTTCAGCATCACCGGGAAGCCGATCTCATGCGCGGTCTTCAGGGCGTCGTTCTCCGTCTCCACCGGACCTTCACTGCCCGGAACCACCGGCACCTTGTTCTGCTTCGCAAGGTTCCGGGCCTCCACCTTGTTGCCCATCTTCGCCAGGACCTTGCTGGAGGGACCGATGAACTTGATCTTGCAGGACTCACACACCTCGGCGAAGTGGGCGTTCTCCGAGAGAAATCCGTACCCGGGATGGATGGCGTCGACGTTGGCGATTTCGGCGGCACTGATGATGCGGGGGATGTTGAGATAGCTGTCGGCGGCCGGACCCGCCCCGATGCAGATCGCCTCGTCGGCACACCGGAGGTAGGCGGCGTTCCGGTCGACCTCCGAATACACCACCACCGACTGCACCCCGAGTTCTCGACAGGCACGGATGACCCGAAGGGCGATCTCGCCTCGGTTCGCTATGAGTATGCGGGAGAACATGACCGTCCTAACTCGAACGGGAGGGGTCAATCAGGAACAGTGGCTGACCGTACTCCACCGGCTCGCCGTCGTTCACCAGAACCTCAACCACCTTGCCCTGAATCTCGGCTTTGATCTCGTTCATGACCTTCATGGCCTCAATGATGCAGACCACGGTCTCCTCGTCAACGGTGTCCCCCACCTCGACGTAAGGATCGGCATCGGGGGCATTGGCGGCGTAGAAGGTGCCGACCATGGGGGCGGTGACGTGCTTGTATTCCGAGGCGGGTTCGGAGACGGGGGCGGGCACGGCTGAGGCCGCCGCGGGCACGGCCACGGCCGGGGGGCTGTTGACGGCCGGGGCGGCTACCGCGACCACTTCGGGTTTGGTCTTGGCGCTTTCCTTCTGCAGTCGAATGCGCGTACCTTCCACCTCGACCTCCAGCTCAGACAGCTTGCTGCCGTCCATGACCACGATCAGTTCCTGGATCAGCTTTCTCACGGCCTCGTTGTCCATGACACCGTCCTGAATAGAGAATTGCCGCCCCTCGGGCTCGGGACTCGGAGATGGGGGCCTTCGGGAGAGGAGACCGTGGTGAGAAGCGGTGCACCCCGACGGACTAGACGACGATGCCGTCGAGATCCTTTTCACAGTCCGAGAGGACCCGGACACCGTCGTCCGTGACGAGGACCATGTCCTCGATTCGCACGCCCCCCCAGCCTGGAATATAAATACCGGGCTCGATGGTGAACACCATGCCCGGCTGCACCGGCTCCTCGTTCCTCTCTCTGACGACCGGCGACTCGTGCACCTCGAGTCCGACACCGTGACCCAGGGAGTGTCCGAACCGCTCACCGTAACCCCGGTCACGGATGACCGCCCGGGCGGCCCCATCGACCTCACACAGCTTCACACCCGGTCGGATGACCGCCAGGGCCTCGTTCTGGGCCTGTCTGACAATGTGATAAACCTTCTCAAACTCACCACTCACGGTACCGACATGCAGCAGTCGTGTCAAGTCGGAATTGTAGAAAAAGCAGCGTGCACCCCAGTCGACGAGCACCGCATCTCCTTGACTGATAACACGTTCGGTCGCGCGGGCGTGCGGAAGTGACCCCCGCTCCCCACACGCCACGATCGTCTCGAACGCCGACTGCTCCGCCCCATGACGCCGCATCCGGTAGTCCAGCTCACACGCCACTTGCCTTTCCGTCATCCCGGGCCTGACACAGGCTTTCACCTCGGCAAACGCCGCCTCCTGACACCTGAGTGCCGCCTCGATCGCCCGGACCTCCCGGGCGTCCTTGATCTGTCGAAGCGTCTCCACCTTCCCCTCCAGCGGCACCACTTCCACGTCGCCCAGAACGTCGGTCAGCTTGCGGAAGCCGGCGTGTGAGAGATGGGCCGTCTCGAAGCCGAGCCGTCGGACGCCGCTTTCGGTCACCGCGGCGGCCGTCGTCTGCCACAGGTCCTTCTCCCGGCGGACCACCTCCCACCCGGGGCATTCCTGCTCCACCTGCTCGACATAGCGGAAATCGGTGATGATCGCCAGACGGTCCGGTGTCACCAGTGCCAGGCTGTCGTCCCCTGTGAAGGCGCTCAGGTAGGTGACGTTGGGCACACTCGACACGAGCATCCCGTCCAGGGCTTCGGCTTCGATGACCTTTCTGAGTTCACTGACGCGTCGTGCGGTATCCATCCTCTCCTCCGGTGTGTCCTCAGTGGATGCTCTGGCTGAGACGAAGCGTCTCCCGCGGGTCCAACTGGTCCCCCCGTGTCTTCGACCTGATGCCCACGGTCTCCAGGAGCGCCTGCGCGTCGAGCGACGACCCGGCGCGTTTCAGGTACTCCCTCACGATCCGCAGGACGGTTTTCCGACGCTGCTGAAAAACGTAGGTGCCGAAACCCGTGAAGCGTTCGACGTCGATGCCCCTCTTCCAGTCCCTTCGGGGACGGAAATCGACGAGGGACGACGCAACCGCGGGTTCCGGCCAGAAGGCCGTCGCCGGCAGGTGTCTGACGACTTTCGCCTCCCCCGCAAGGGCCGTCACGACCGAGACCCAGCCGTACTGGCGCGTGCCGGGCGAAGCGGTCAGGCGCTCGGCGAGTTCCCGCTGCGCCGTGAAAACCATGCGCTCGAACGCGACGTCGTCGAACATCAGGTTCACCAGCAGCGGCGTCGCCACCCCGTACGGGAGGTTGGCCACCAGCTTGGTCTGCGGCCACGTCTTCGCCCGTGTTTGAAGCCCCCGGATGACCTCCGGGTTGAGGTGATGCTTGCCGGCGAGGACGTCCGCACGAACCAGCGTCACGTTGTCAAGACCCCGGAGCACGTCCTCCGCCGCTTCGACCAGTTTCGGATCGACCTCGACCGTGAGCACCTCGCCCGCGCGGTCGGCCAGGAGTCGCGTGAGACTGCCTGTCCCCGTCCCGACTTCGAAGACGAGGTCCCGTGGGGTCAGTTCGGCCGCCTCGACGACCCGTCGCATCAGGTTGCCGTCGATGAGGAAGCTCTGTCCCCGTCTGCGGTTGGGCCGGCAGTGAACCGTGTCGAGCAGACGGACGATTTCGCTCTTGGTCTGCGGTGCGGGTGCACTCACCTCTTGAGTCGCTCCACGATGGCCGCGGCCAGTCTGACCGCCTCGACCAGGGAATCGGTCGACGCCGTGCCTTTGCCGGCGATGTCGTAAGCGGTGCCGTGGTCGACCGACGTCCGCACCACCGGCAGCCCGAGTGTCAGGTTGACCGCCCGTCCGAAGGCGAGCATCTTGAGTGGGATGAGTCCCTGGTCGTGGTACATGGCGAGGATGGCGTCGTAACGTCGACGGACGGCGGGCACGAAGAGCGTGTCGGGTGGATGGGGTCCGTCACAGTTGACGTCCTCGTCGCGGGCACGGTCGATTGCGGGACCGATGATCCGCTGCTCTTCGTCGCCGAAGCGTCCGCCGTCACTTGCGTGAGGGTTGAGTCCGGCGACGGCGATGCGCGGACGTTCAAGCCCGAAGTACCGTGACAGGTCCGTGTGCATGATCCGCAGCACGGCGAGGATCTTGCCGACCGTCAGTGCCCGTGGGACGTCGGCGACGGCGACGTGGTGGGTGACGAGTCCCACACGCAGGCCGGCCCCCACCAGCATCATCACGACCTCTTCAGCCCCGGTCTTTTCCATGAGGAAGTCGGTGTGACCCGCCCACCGGAACCCGGCGAGACCGAGTGCGACCTTGTTGATGGGTCCGGTGACGAGCGCATCGGCCGCGCCCGACTGCACCATCTCCAACGCGCGCGTCACGTACGCCAGGGATGCCCGGCCCCCGGCCGCCGAAGCTTTGCCGGGCTCGAGTTCCGTCACGTCCGCGACCTTGACGTTCTCGAGGTCCGGAACGTCATAGCGTATGCCCATGAGGACGGCGTGTGTTCGCAGGACGTCCTCGCTGCCCACGACGACAAGCCGTGCGGTCTTTGCGAGTTCGGGGTCGGCGGCAGTCTTGAGGACAAGCTCGGGGCCGATGCCCGCCGGGTCGCCCGCAGACAGTGCAATGACGGGACTGGTCATGACGCAACCTCGCCGCTCAGGCGAACCCGTGCTCGCGGAGGAAGTCCTCGGTGAGGCCGCCCCCCGAGGACCCCAGCGCCTTGAGGACCCACTTGCCGATGAGGTCGGTCTCGATGTTGACACGGTCACCGGGGACCATCGACCCCAGCGTCGTCACCGACAGCGTGTGCGGCACCAATACCACACCGAAGTTTCCTTCGGAGACGTCGGTCAGTGTCAGACTCACGCCGTCGACGGCCACCGAGCCCTTGAGAACCATCATCCGGGTGAGGACCTCATCCGTCCGAAACGTCAGTCGGGTCTCCCCCGGCCTCTCCGTGCGCCTCGTGAGCGATCCGGTGCCGTCGACGTGTCCGGTGACGAAATGTCCCCCCATGCGGTCGGAGGGTCTGAGGGACGGTTCGAGGTTGACGGGAGCGCCTTGAGCGAGGTGTCCGAGGGTGGTGAGTGACAGGGTCTCGCCGGACACGTCGAAGCCGAGCAGCCCCCCCGTTTTCTCCTTGACCGTCAGGCACACGCCACTGACGCACACGGAGTCCCCGATGTTCGCATCCTCGGCCACGGGACCGGCCCGGACCGAGAGCACAATCCCCCGGCTCGAGGTCCGAACGGACCCCACGTGACCCAGATGTCGGATGATTCCGGTAAACATGCGTCCTCCCCCCCTGGACGGCTCATCGTATCTACTTTAGCCGTCGGGACTTCCACGTCAAGTCAAAAGGCGTCGTCCGGCGCCCGGACGACGTTTTTTGACTTGACCGCCGCCGGGGGTTTGCTACAGTGGGGTCGCACGGCCTCTGCCCACCTGAGGAACAGACATGGCGAACATCCAGCGGATGACCCCGAAGCGTCTGGGTGAGATCTTCACGCACAGTGGTCTCATCTCCGGCGAGCAGCTGGGGGAGGCCCTGGTGGACCAGGAGAAGACCGGAAAGCACCTGGGGGAACTCCTGGTGGAGCGTGGCTACGTGACGGAGCGCGACGTGGCCGAGGCCATTGCCACCCAGTTCTCGCTTCCCTACCTCTCACCGACGCAGTACTTCGTCCCCAGCGAGATGGAGACCGTCATCCCCATCGACGTCATGAAGGCACACCAGCTGGTACCCATCGACAAGCTCGGGAAGATCCTGATGGTGGTCATCGCGGGACCGGTGGACAACAGTGTTCTCGAGAAGATCGAGGCCGACACCAAGAGCGCGCTTCAGATATACGTCGGTACCATCTCCGACGTCGGTGAGGCCATCGAGAAACTCGACGCGTCGGGCCAGAGACACAAGGAGAAGAAGCCGAAGGGATGACGTCCCACCTCACCGCAGCCGGGAGCCCCCATGCACACGGACATCGGCAGTCTCACCCCGGGTCAGACCGTTGACGAAGTCTACCTGCTCCGGGAATGCCAGCTTCGGACCACGAGGACGGACAAGTACTATCTCCACGCGGGACTGGGTGACAAGACCGGTCAGATCAGTGCCCGCATGTGGAACGCCACCGAGGCCCTTTTCAGGGCCCTCGGGGGGGCGGAGTTCGTGCGCGTGACCGGACGTGCGGAAGTCTACCAGGACGCCCTCCAGCTGGTCATCAACACCATCCGGACCGTCAACACCGATGAGGTCGCGATCGAGGACTTCCTGCCGACCACCCCACACGACGTGGACGAGATGTACGCAAAACTGCGCACGTTCGTTGGGACCGTCCGCAACGAGCACCTCTCGCGACTCCTCGCGTCCTTCCTGGACGACGAGGATTTCTCGGCCCGGTTCAGAAGGGCCCCGGCGGCCGTCTCCTATCACCAGCCTTACCTCGGCGGGCTCCTGGAGCACACACTCGCCGTCACCGAGATGGCCGACTACGTGGCCTCACGCTATCCACGACTCGACCGTGACCTGCTCATCACCGGAACCGTCCTGCACGACATCGGGAAGATCGAGGAACTGTCCTACGCCCGGGCGTTCGATTATACCGACCGTGGCCGACTCATCGGACACCTCATCATCGCGGTCGAGATGATCCAGGACCGTGTGCGCGAGATAGAAGGATTCCCGCAGCATCTCTTCGATCTGCTGAGTCATCTGGTTCTGAGTCATCACGGGGAGTACGAGTGGGGGTCGCCGAAGCTGCCGATGACCGCCGAAGCGATCGCACTGCATCACCTCGACAACCTCGACGCGAAGGTGGAGGCCTCCACCCGGGCCATCGGTGCCGACCGGCTGGGTGAGGGAAACTGGACCGAGTACAGTCGGATGTTTCAGCGGATGCTCTACCGCGGCCCGGGGAGCACCCCGGTGGAGCCGGAGACGGAGGACTAGTCCCCGTCGCCGGACGGCTCGTCGGGGGCGAGTTCCATGAGGATGGCGTTGTTCACCTTGTTCATCATCTCGAAGTAGTCGGTCTGTGCCTTGAGAAGTACCTGGAGACCGGGGTGTCGGGCGGCCAGTTCCTGGAGGCGCGAGAATTCATGCTTGTCGGCGACCTCGATGGGCTTCATCGCCAACTCGAGGTCACGGATCTTCTGGAGCTGCTTTTCGAGATCGTCCTGAATCTTCCGGGCCTCGGGGTCGCCGAGCGCTCCCTTCTCGGCCTCCCTCAGCAGACGGTAGCGCTCGGAACCGCGGATTTCCTGACCCAGCTTGCGGGCCAGCTCCAGGACGTTGTCCATCGTGGAACCCCCTTAAGGGCGGTGGTATTGTCGAGACCATTATAGACCTCCGGAGGCCTGCAACAAGGCAATTCCGGCGAGTCATAGGGACCTGACATGATCGACGCACGCACCGTCATCGCTTTTCTCAGCCGCAGGGGCTACCGACCGGTCCCCCTGCACGAACTGGCCAAGCAGGTGAACGTGACCGGCACCGAAGACCGACGACAGCTCGAAACGGTGGTGACGGAACTGGAAGCCGACGGGGTCATCAGCCGACGGAAGAAGAAGGGCCTGACGCTTGCCCGGCCCAAACAGCTCGTCACGGGCACCATCGACGTCAAGAGACGCGGGTTCGCCTTTGTGAGACCCGTCGGCACCGAGGGCCCGGACCTCTTCGTGGGACCCAACTCGGTGGGTGGGGCCCTCGACGGCGACCTCGTGCTGGCGGAGAAGCTCAAACCGCGTCGACGCGGGCGCACGATGCTCGAGTCGGGCAAGGTGGTGCAGGTGCTCGAGCGCCGTCGGACACGTCTCGTCGGCACCCTCCGGACGTGGCGGCGAAAGCTCTACGTCGTGCCGGACGGGATGGCGTTTCCCGCCGAGATCGCCCTCGGCGACCGGAACACTTCCGGGGCCTCGGAGGGCGACAAGGTCATCATCGAGCTGAGTCCCCGGCCGCGCGACGGACTCGTCGGCCGCATCGTCGAGGTGCTGGGAGACGGCAGCGATCCGGCCGTCGACGTCCCGATGATCATCGCCGAATTCGGACTGCGCACGGAATTTCCCGGGAAGGTTCTGCACGAGGCGGCGGCACTGCCGGGCGAGGTCTCGGCGGCCGACACCCAGGAACGCACGGACCTCCGTCGCGAGACGACCGTGACCATCGACCCGGAATCGGCACAGGACTTCGACGACGCGATCTCGGTCAAGCGGACGCGCGGCGGCTGGAAGCTGGGGGTTCACATCGCCGACGTGTCGCACTACGTCCGACCCGGGTCGGCCCTCTGGCAGGAGGCCGTCGAGCGGACCACCAGCATCTATCTGCCCACCCGCACCATCCCCATGCTCCCGGAGAGGATCAGCAACAACCTGTGCAGTCTGCGTCCCGACGAGGACCGTCTGACACTGTCCGTGCTGATGGACCTCGACACGAACGGGAAGGTGAAGGCGTACCGGGTCGTCCGCTCGGTCATCCGCTCGTCGAAGCGTCTGACGTACGAGGAAGCGCTGGCGGCCATCACGGATGAGTCGTCCGACCTCGACGACGTCATCGTGGGACTTCTCAGGGACGGTGCCCGTCTCGCGAAGCTCCGCAACACGATTCGCGTCCAGAGGGGCGCCCTCGAACTCGAACTCCCGGAGGTCCAGCTCGAGTACGGTGAAGGGCACGTGGTGGGGGCGAGTCCCCTGAAGCGGGACGTCGCGCACCGGATGATCGAGGAGTTCATGCTGCTGGC
>DATKVD010000551.1:0-28681 GCA_035530235.1 Planctomycetota bacterium
GTCCCGTGGGCCTGCCCGGGCTGATCGAGCACGATCTGGGCGATGCCTTCCCATTCGGAGAGGTCGCCGTCGACGACGATCGCCCGGGACGCCCGTGCGCACGTGTGCCGGGGCGTCACCGGTTTGACCTCTTCGGGCGTGAACGTGCCCACCACGCAGTCCGGCCTCGCCGCGGGCCCGCGTGCCGCACGACACCCCGCCAACACCACAAGCACCGAAAGAACCATCGCTGCCACAACCGCTTCCGTTCTCGACATCAGTCGTCTCCCCATTGGCGTTCACTTCGACGAGACTGCACGTTAGCGGTCGGCCGGTCGGCTGTCAAGCACCCACGGTTGACGGGAGGGAGTGGACGTGGTATCATTCGGATGAAAGGAAGTGTGCGGGATGACGATACCGGACGAGCTGCGTCGGAAGCTGGAAGCCCTGAACCGTGGGCCGCTGACGTTCGACGGCGACGGCCCGCGACCGCCGAAACGCGGG
The DNA here is from genome assembly GCA_035530235.1 of Planctomycetota bacterium. Taxonomy (GTDB): domain Bacteria; phylum Planctomycetota; class DG-23; order DATKVD01; family DATKVD01; genus DATKVD01. The sequence continues at coordinate 484 of DATKVD010000551.1, forward strand.
GAGAAGCCCGTCCGGCTCGAAGACCTTATTCAAGGGGAGATCGCCGGGGCGCCCGAACGTCCGTGCTACCGCATCGACCGGGCACTCGACGAGCTCCTCGACCGTGCGGACGAGCTGACCCGGGAGTTCCGGAGCGTCTGGGTGCAGGGACGTCACGCGCTGACCGACGAGGAATTGGCACGCGACTGGCACGACGTCATCGAGGTGGACCCGAAGCGTCTGCTTTTTCTGGACATCGAGACCTGCGGGCTCACCGCCACGCCGGTGTTCCTGATCGGCACGATGCACCTGGGGGACGACAACCGCTTCCGTCTCAGCCAGTTCTTCGCCCGTGATTACGCCGAGGAGGCACACCTCCTGTGTCACCTGGCGGAGTTCCTCCGTGACTTCGACGTCCTCGTCACCTTCAACGGCAAGTCGTTCGACTGGCCCTACCTCGTCGACCGTGCGGTGTATCATTCGGTGCCGATGCACCCGGACGCCCCGAACCACCTCGACCTCCTGCACGAGGCACGTCGACGGTGGAAGACCGTGCTGCCCAACTGTCAGCTCCAGACGCTGGAATATCACGTGTGCAAGCGACGGCGGGTGGGCGACCTGCCCGGGAGCCTCATCCCCGAAGCCTACCACCGCTACGTCCAGACCGGAAACGCCCGGCAGATGCTCGACGTCATCCACCACAACGCCCTCGACCTCATCACGATGGCGGAGCTGATGCTGTTCATCCTTCAGGGCGGGGACCTGACGTGGGAGTGAGCGGCAAGGCCGTCACGGGCTGGTGGGGATCTCGGGGACGCCTCGGAGGTCCTCGATGAGGGCGTCGACCACCTCACGGACCATCCGCGGGTGAAGGGCCTGCGTAAGCACGCCGTCGGCAACCCTGGCCGTTTTCAGCAGCTCCGGGTCCTCGCCGGTCAGTCGCATGCTCCGGCTGTAGACGTCGACGACGTGGACGTTCTTCTCGATGCCGAGCATTCTGAGATGGACGGTGTACTGTCGGGCGAGGTTTTCGCTTCCGGAAAAGATGGTGGGCGTCAAGAGCAGCACGCGGGCGCCCGATCGGCGTCGGATCTGGTCCACGACGACGCCGACGGCGTCGACACCGGTGCGTGCAGGCACACCCCCCAGCATCATCTCGACGGTCGAGGCCACGATGACCACGTCGGTGGTGGGCTGGATCTCGTCGGCCACGGGAGCGACCGTCTGACGGAACGGCATCGACCAGGCCGGGAGTGCTTCGACGCCCGCGGTCTTGAACGCGGTCCCGTCCGGGACCCCGGTCGACGTTTCGAGCGCCTTCCTGAGGTGGTCCACCAGGGTCTCCCCGGCAAGTCCGCCTGCGGGCCGAAGCCCTTCGGCGGGCGAAAGCCCGGCGCCCCCGATGACGAGGATCTCACGCGGGAATCCGTCCCAGGAGCGTCTGACGGGTCCGCCGGGGGCCTCGGCGATCTCGCACCGGATGACGGCGGGGTTCCCGAACTGGTCGAGGTAACGGTCCCCGGCGAGTTTCACGCCCTTCAGCGTCGAGCGTGAACTGTGGAGTGTGACGACGCGCTTCGCCAGAAGACGTCGTTCAAGTCTCATCTCGAAGCGGATGCGGGAGACGTTCTCGGCCCCCAGGTCGAGTGAGAACGATATGAACGTGGGGTGTTTGAGTCCCGGGAGCATGGTGAGGTGTGCCTCTTCGCTGCGGATCTGCTTGTCGTTGGGATCCAACAGCACGGCGGCCACCTCGAGGGGCAGTGCGCTTCGGAGGTTTCCTTCGAGCCGGAGGTTGAAGAGGGCCTTTTCGTCGGCGCGGACGATGAGGGGACAGGAGACGAGTTCGATGGCGAAGGGGGTTTCCCGTGCTCCGGTTTCGAGTCCCTTCAGCTCGACGGCGGTCGCTCCCACCTTGCCGTCCGGCTCCCTCACCACCAGTGACACACGGGCGGTCCCGGTGCCCTCGAACACGTGCTCGGGACGAGGGACCTCGGCGGTGGTCCCGTCGCCGAAATCCCACCGACAGGTCGTGCCGGGCGGGGCCGTCGGGAAGAACCGTACCGCACTCAGCACCCGGCTGGTCCCGGGCGTCTTGAAGGTCTGCGGCCGCTGGTAAACGAAGGTCGGCTCGACGGCGGTCGACGTGCGCGAGAGTCCGACGATCTCGGTCTCGGCCGGCATCCCGCCTGCCTCCCTGTCCGGTGCCGGTGCCTCGTGAACCGTCGTCACGTCCCACCACGCCCGACCCTTGTCCGTGCAGAACTCGATCCCGAAAAGGTCCGGAAGCTGTCCGTTCTGCCACCGGAAATCCGCCCGTCTCAGAAGGTCCCCTACCCGCACGGAAAGCCGCTCCCACTTCCCCGGCTTGGGCAGCTCGCCGATCCGGATGGCCCGTCCCGCCAGTCCCTTGATGTTCCACTCACCCCAGTACAGGTTGAGGTGGTTCTTGTCCTCCCAGACGTTCGCCCCGGAACGCTTCTCGAACACCAGTCTCAGCACCACCTGTGCGGGCGGACGCTTCTCGTCCAGCATCACGTACTGGGTGAGTCGGGTGTTCTCGCTCAGGTAGACACCACGGATCTCACTGGTGCCGTGGTAGTTGAAGCGGTCGGTGACGGGACTGGTGTGGGCGTAGACCCCGCTCAGGACGGGGGTCTTCACCCACGACCAGAGTCCGTGGATGTAGGCCTTCTCGGGCAGAAAATCGTCGATGAGGACCTTGCCCAGGGGCCACCGGACCCCGTAGGAGGGACGCTGGGCGTTCGGCTTTCCGAAGAGGAGGGTGTAATCACGGACGCCCTTGACCGTGCGGAAGAGGAGCACGAGGTCGCCTGTCGAGGTGGCGGAAAGCAGTCGCCAGGGCTGCTCACGGAGCTTGTCGTCGAGGAGGAGGACGTCGGCACAGTCGGGGGCGGCCTTCGGTCCGAGGTTCACGTGCAGCTGGGCCATCTCCGTGAAGTCGGCGAGTTCGGGCGTCGTGACGCGGAGCTTCAGCCGGTAGGGCCATTCGGCCAACGGGTCCTCACCCGCGGCCGCCCCCGTCCAAAGCCACATCACCAGGATAAGCACGAGCAAACGTCTCATCGTCTCAGCCACCCGTCCGCTTGATCTTGACGGCGAGGTCCGCCTGCACCTTGGGCAGCGGCACCTGGAAGGTGTCCTTCCTGTGGTTCACCGTCTCGGTCTGAATGACCTTTCCGGTGCAGGTGTTCCAGAACTCGACGGTGTAGGTGCCGGTCGCGAGTCCCGGCACCCACAGCACACACCCCACGAAGGTGGGGGGGTGCCGGTAGCGGTTCCCGTCGTTCCGGCTATAGATGTCCGAGTCGTAGACCCACAGATGGGCCTCGGAGTTGTCCTGTCGGCCGAGGACACGGAGCTCCGCGTGACGGTTCTCCCCCCGTCTGACGTCTGCCGAGGTGAGCTCCCAGTTCTTCCCCCGACGGTCCTCCCCGGCGTTGAAGAGTGCCACGGGCTTGTAGTGATAGTAGAGGTCCTCGGCGTCCACGAAGTTCCACCACCAGAACATCGCCGTCCCCGCCATCGGCACCACGGTGCTCGACCACAGACCCCCGTGGAAGTTGCTCTCCATCTGGTCACGGTCGTGTCCCACACCGTACTCACTGATGAACGTGGCCTTGTTGTAGCCCTTCTTTTCGAGCCACTTGTTGCGCATGGCGGTGACGATGTTGGTCTGGTAGAGGTCCCCGGGGGTGAACTCGATCTCCGGCAGACTGTAGACGGCCCCGGCATCCTGGTCGTGACAGAAGTGCGTGCTGATGGGGTGCTTCCAGGGGTCGATTTCCTTGAGGTGCCGGGCGAACTCCCGGTGCCACATGGCCACCACGCCCGCGTTGAACCCCTCGGTCAGGTCCACCTCGTTCCACATCTCCCAGCCCATGATGTCGGGGGAATAGGCCCACCGGCTGACGACGTAGCGGAGTCGTCTCCGGTAGTATTTCCGGGCCTCGGCGTCCTGCCAGAAAGCGGCCGGTGACGTCAACATCCCGCCGTTCATCTCGTTGTAGCAGTTCTCGTACCATTCGTGATCGACGTTCCGGGTGAACTGACCGTGATTGTTGAGGTTGAGCTTGAGTTTCATGTCCAGACGGTGTGCCTCGTCGAGGATGTGGTCGAGCTTCCAGGCGTTCTTCATGTTGTAGCGTCCCAGACCCTCATACCCCGGAGCGTAATCCCGTGGGCCCTCGAGTCCCACCCACCAGATGCCCATCCACACCCGGATGAAGTTGCACCCGTTGGTCGCCAGTTTTCCCATCATCCGCTCGAAGGCGTAGGTCCCCTCACCCTCGTGGAACTCCCGTTCGTAGCCCTTGTAGGGCTTCCTCAGGTCCACGGGCGACCGCAGCATCTGTCCCACGGGGTACCAGAAGGTCCCGTCCTCATACGAGAAGAAGAACCGGTCGTTCGGGTCCACGCGGATGAACCCGTGGGACTTCGACGGCGTGCACTCGAAGGTGATGGGCTTCACGCGGACGAGGAAGTCCTCTCTCTTGGGCGGGTCGACCGGCTCTGCGGTCTCCTGGGCGGCCGCGGCCGCGTCGGCGACGGCCTGCTTCCAGAGCTTCTGCTGGTGATGGTCCCAGAGGGTCAGCTCCGCTTTCCACGTGCCCACCTCGTTCGGGGTCCACCGGACCTTCCAGTAGCTCTGTCCCACGGGGGTGAGCCGCTCGTACCCCAGCGGACTGCGTCGACGGACGTACTCACGGTAATGGAAACCGGTGTGAGGGTAGGTCTTTCCGGAAGGCGAGGTGAACGTGACGTCGATGTCAATCTCTTCGGGGTCGAACGGGTTGGCGTAGGTCCGTGTGAGGTCGAACGAAATCTCGAACTTCTCGAAGCACGGGACCTTGTCCGTGTTGACACGGAGTCCCGTGACGGCGAGGGGCTGTTCGGCCCTGTCGCCCGTCCGACCGTAGACGCGCTCGATGCGGATCTTGCCGTGCCACGTGGCGTTGTTGAAGACCTTGATGCCGAACCCACGGATCTTGTGGGCCACGTAGCCGTCCCACTGCCGGATGTGTCCACGGGGGAACCAGTTCTCGGACCCGGGGGACATGTCGATGCGGATCTGGTTGGTCTTGCCGCTCCTGAGTGACCCCGACGGCTCGTGCTGGTACCAGTTCCACTGCTCGTCCTTGAGGTAGCAGAGCATCGTCGTCCCGCGGGGGACGTCGTCGGGGAGACCCACCGACACCCGCAGTTCACGCACGCCCGTCCAGTCGTCGTCCAGTTCCACCTCGTAGTCGAGCGCTTCCGGGAAGTGGACCTCGACCTCGACGGGGTCCTTCAGCACCTCGACCTCGGCGGTCGCCGCCGCGGCCGCGAGAAGCCACACCGTGACCACACAGGTTGTGAACCGTCGCACACGCATGCCGCACCCGGGAGTTCCCGAAGGGACACCACACGTTAAGAAAGTATACCACGGGTTGAGGTTTCTTACAGGGATAACCCGTGGGACGGCACCGGGGAAGAGATCCTAGGGGCCGGGCCTCTCGGCCCGGATCACTTCGATGAGATGCCAGTCGGGCCATTCCTTTTCCAGCACGAAGGTCATGCGGAGTTCGCCGTCGGCGAGGACGTGCTTCATGTACCCGTCGAAGAGCCACGGGGCCTGGAGGTTGACGTCCTCCCACCGGTTGAGACCCTTGGGTCTGGGGACGAGGAAGAAGAGCGGCTGACCGTGTGCACGACGCTCGATCTCACGGGGGTCCAGGTTCATCAGGTGAATGAACTGGTCCCTGTTGCGTGTCCGTGCGACGAAATGATACCCCGTGTAGCCCGAGACGAACACCTTCGCCTCCGGCTGCCGCTCGAGGTGCGTGACGATCTCGTCCACCTGTCGCAGACGCTCGTGATGTCGGCCGAAATACGAGGCGTGGAATTCGGAGAGGACGAACTCGGTGACGTAAGGCCACGCCACGGCCGCCACCAGCACGATGACCACCAGTCCCAGCGACACGGTCTTCCGCGCCCGGCCGCGCCGCACGTTCTCCCGGGTGAACGTGTGGGGAATAAGCACCAGGAGGACCGGCACCATGTAGAGGTACCATTCGACGTCGAGTTCGGTGACCTCGGCAGCGATGCGGGCCCGTGTGGAAAGTCCGCGCAGGAAGAACGCCGGATCGGCCATGATGAGCCAGTTGGCGATGAACCACAGCGCCACCGTGTAGATGCCCGGGATGAGAAAGGCGAGCACCGTGCCGGTGCGGAAGGCCGGCTCACGACGACGACGGATGCGCACCACGATCAGCACCGCCGTCAGGATGACCAGGAGAAACGTCTGGTATCGCGTGACGACCGACAGCCCTCCCAGGACGCCCAGGTAGGCCAGGCTCCGCACGTCCAGCGTCCTGAGCCAGTGGAGCAGGAAATACGCCCCCGCCGTCAGCATCAGGAGCATCACCGTCACCGAGCTGCCGGTGAGCACCGCCCCGATGACGGGCGGACTGAGCTGGAAGAGCGCAAGCAGTGGATAGCGCACCACGCGCGGGATGCCGAACCCTTTCCACCAGGTGTTCAAGAGCGTGAGCATGAACGCCGAGAGGATGGCGTTCAGGACCGGGAACGCCAGTCCCGAGCCCCCGAGACCCGGGATGCGGACGAACGGCAGCACCAGCAGTGTGGGCAGCGGCGGCCACTTCAAGGACCCGATGAGCCCCTGACGCCCCTCCACCAGCCCGGCCAGGAGGTCACTTCCCACCCCGGCACGCACCACCGCCTCCTGAGACACCCCCACACGGTAGAAAAACACCACCATCAGGAGGCCCGTCAGGACCGCGATGAAGAACACGTAGCGTTCGTTCTTGATGACCCAGGCCCGCATCGGGTCCCTCTTGTGCTATCGCATGTCTTTTCGCAACTGGACGGAATGACCAAAACCCAATGACCAATGACCAATCAATGTCCAGTTCCCAATGACCAATGCGTGCAGGTGCGGCCCTCATTCGCGAGGCTTGGGCATTGCCGCATTGGTCATTCTGGACTCACGCGGTCCCCGTCGGCGACGGCGGAGACGCATCCGTCGTCGGCGCCCCCTTCGGCGCCAGGTCAAACCCGTGCTTCGTCTTCTCCCAGTAGTTCGGCTTATAGATGATCTGCAGGAACCCCTTCCACGCCCCGACGCTCATCAGCACCCAGTAGAACGGCATGAGGAGTGACGTCTTGACGAGGTCGTAGTACTGCCGACGGTATGCCGCCAGGACCCCGGCATAGACGAACACGAAGTTCCCCACAAAGAGACACACCGCCGCGAAGAGGATGACGGGAAACGGGAAGAACTCGGCCACCTCCTGGCTGCGGAAGATCACCCAGAAGAGCGCCAGCACCCAGTAGACCGGGTTGATGAGAAGACAGATGGGTGTCCCGCCGATCATCATGTGAAACCCGAACGTCCGCCAGAACCCGAGCCTGGCGACCATCCCGAAGGGGCGTCGGCAGTGCACCAGGTAGGTCTGGATGTATCCCTTGATCCACCGTGAGCGCTGTCGGATCCAGAACCCGAGGTGCGAGCACGCCTCCTCCCACGTGGTGGAATCGAGCATGCGGGTCTGGTAGTTCCGCTCGGCCATGCGGACCCCCAGGTCGCAGTCCTCGGTCACGTTGAAGGCGTCCCACCCGTGAAGCTCGCGAAGCCTGTGCGTGAGGAAGTGGTTGGACGTGCCGCCGAGGGGGATGGGCTGGTTCAGGTAGTCGAGTCCGGGCAGGAACAGGTCGAACCACATGGAGTACTCGACGGTGAAGAGCCGTGTGAGGAGGTTCTGCCTGGGGTTGTAGAAATTGAGCTTGGCCTGGACGCAGATGACGTTCGGCTCGACGCGCGTGAACGCGACAACGGCTTTCTTGAGCTGGTCGGGCTCGGGACGGTCCTCGGCGTCGTAGATGACCAGGTACTTGCCACGGGCGATGTACAGTCCCAGGTTGCACGCCTTGGGCTTGGTCTTGGGCTGCATGTCGGGCACCACCACCCCACGGATGTAGGGCGGGACCGTGAGCTGCGCAAATGCCCCACGCGTCTCGTGGTCATCCTCCTCCAGAAGGAAGATCACGTCCAGCTTGTCGTGGGGATAGTCGAGCCGGCTGATGCCGTCGACGAGTCGGCCGAGCGTTTCGGTCTCGTGGTAGAGCGGCACGAGGATGGTGTAGAGGGGGCAGTCCCCGTCTGCGAGCGCCGCCACCTCCTCGGGGGTCACTTCGATCTCGCGTCGGGACACCAGCGACTCGTCGATCAGCCACAGCTTCCAGCTGCACAGCACCAGGTAGTAGCAGATGAGAAAGCCGTTGAGGACGCAGAGGAAGCTCCGCCAGTCCCAGACGACCCACGCGGCCGAGCCGGCGAGAATCAGCGCCAGCACGAGTGCCTGTCCCCGCGTGAGCACGTGGTACGCACACAGGTGCGGACTCCGGCCCAGGAGCTCGAAGAAGACCCTCTTGTAGTCACGTGCCGACGGCTTCTGTGCCGGCGTCTCGCCTTCGCTCACACCCACTCCCTCTGAGAAACGGTCCGCCGCCCCCTTCCCGCTTACTCCCCTTCCTCGGGCTTCTTGTCCGGACTCCACCCCGCCGTCGACTGCACCGAGGGCGTCCGTGCCCCCAGGAACCTCACCTTCACCGCCAGGTCCCGACTGAAGGTCGGAAGCACGATCGACAGTTTCCCGTTCGTGGCCGTGAGCTGCTGACTCGTCCGACGTCTGCCGGCCACCGTCGCCCACGTCTCGGCCGTGTAGCTCCCGTCCAGCAGTCCCGTCACGTTCAGGACCGTCCCGGCGTCGAACGTCGCACGTTCCGGTGTTTCCGGCTTCGTCAGCCACCCGGGGTCGTAGAGCCACAGGTATCCCCCGGCGTTGTCGAGGAGTCCCTGGACGGCGAGCTTGCGGTTGCCGGAGGCTTCGATCATCGCCCGCACCGTCGTGAAGCTTCGACCCCGACGGTCCTCCTCCTTCGCAAACGCGACGAGTCCCGCGAAGTGTCGATAGAGACCGTTCGGCTCGATGTGCGTGTCCCACCACCACGGCATGGCGGCCCCGGCCGCCGGACTGGTGTACGAACTCCACAGTGCGGCGTGAAGTCGAACCCCCTCGGCGTCCTTCTGGTCGTCCTCGGCCCGGATGCCCGCCGCACACTCCGCCACGAAGAACGGTTTCTGGTAGACCTCCGCGTCCACCGCCTTCCGCAGCACCGCCTCGGCCAGCATCTCGTTGTAGATGTGACCCGTGTTGAAGTCCATCTCCGCCAGGGCCCACAGCTTCTCGGTGAACCCGGCCCGGATGGCCGAACTCGTCACCAGATGTCCGTGACCGTCCACCCGCTTCAGATACGTCCCCATCTCACGGTGCCAGTCGATGACGTCGTCCGGGTCGTAGTAGTCGGTCAGGTCCACCTCGTTGAACAGCTCCCAGCACATGACCGACGAATACGCCCCCCACCGGGCGGACACGTACCGGAGAAACCGTCGGGTGTACGTCCGGGCCTCACGGTCCGTGAAGTAGTCGGAGGGAAACATGCACGGACCGCCGTTCCTCTCGTTGTAGGGGTTCTCGGCCCACGACGAGCTGTTGAGCATCCCGTGATACTGCAGGACCAGCATGACGTGGATGCCGTGTCCGGCGGCGGCGTCGAGGACGGCGTCGAGCTTCGCGGATTCGTCCAGGTCGTATTCCCCGAGCTTGTTCTTTTTCTCCAGCGGCAGGTTCCACGGACAGATCCAGATGCGCGTGAAGTTCTCCCCGGCGCCCTGGAGCTTCCTGAAGTAGTCCTCGTAGTCGCTGGCCCAGCAGACGTTGTGTCCGATGGGGTAGAACGCCTCGCCCGAATCCAGTTCGAAGTACCGTCGGTCGCGTCCGCTCACCTTCACGAAGCCGCCGGTGCTCTTGTTCTCCACGGCGGTGAAGTTCTTCAGTTCCGAGACCGTCTCACCCATCCGGTTCTTCACCGTCACGGTGAACTCGTACTTGCCGAGGGTCCGTGGGGCCAGACGGATGAGCCAGACGGGACGCTTCCTGGCGTCCGCGGCGTCCCCGGGCCGTTCGACAGGCTCACGGCCCCGAGCACCGTCGAGGGGCTCGTCGAAACGTGCCAGGAAGCCCTGCACGTCGTACGTTCGTCCGTTCGGGTCACGCACCGACGCCCACAGGCTGATCTCCTCCGGGTCGTAGAAGTCCCCGAAGCTGGCCTGGAAATCCACCCGCACCTCGAGCACGTCGTACGCACGGAGGATGAAGTCGCTCTGGTGAATGGCGAGGATGCGCGGGGCGAAGGTCTCCCAGGCGGCTTCGGGACTTCCCACCATCCGGATGTTGTCCACGTGGACCTCGCCGGACTTCGTCTTGTTGCGGAAGAACACGAGACTGACCCGGCGGACGTCGTCACGTCCCTGGAGCGGCTCGCCGACGGGGTTCTTGAACCGGTTGAAGTAATAGAGATCCAGGTTGAAGCTCACCGACCGGTTGAGTCCCGGGATGAGCCGGACGGGGGGCGACTCGAAATAGAGTCCGCCCGGGGTCGAGCGGAACGCCATCGCCATCTGAACGTCGTACGTGTCCACGGTGACGTCCACGAGGATGCGTCTCATCTTCGAGAGGTCGAGCCGGACCTCACATCGGACCTCGAAATCCGCGCGTGTCGCGGGTTCATACGACAGTTTGAGCGCGGTCGGGCCCTCCGTCGCGTTCTTCTCCACCCGCTCGACTTTCACCGGGCCCCGGGCCGATTCCACCGCCCACGTCGTCTTCGTCTCGAAACTCTCCCACAGGAACGCCTCGTCCAGTCCCCAGGCCGCCGACGACATCAGAACCGACGCCACCACGCCGAGACCGAACGCCCTCATCACCCCTGCTCTATGACTTGCCATCCGGACCGTTCCTTACAAATAGAGCCTGATTTGCGACTCGCCCGGCTCCGCCGGGAGGCACCATCTTATATTAGTCGTGCGAAAGGTCAACGTGTAACACCGATTCGACGCTCGTAGACCAGCAAGGTGTCATGCTGAGCGGAGCGAAGCATCTGGCCACTCATGCCGTCAACAGAACCGCATTCGCTGATGTCCCATCACTCCTGCGAGTTCCTGGCCAGATTCTTCCCCCGACAAGTCGGGACTCAGAATGACACGGAGAATTCTACCAGTAGCTCGCCGCCGAGAGCGTGATGCCCTTCGTGATGTACCGCTGACCGATGAAGAAGAGGATCAGGACCGGGACGAGCGCCAGCGCGGCCGCGGCGAAGATCAGTCCCGGGTTGTTCTGCGTCGGCGTCAACAGGTAGCTCAGCCCGAGCGTGACGGTCCGGTTCTGAAGCGAGTCGAGATAGATGAGGGGCCCCAGGAGGTCCTTCCAGTTCCAGAGGAAGGTGAAGATGCCGGTGACGATGAGTGCCGGCGTCGAGAGGGGCAGGATGATGCGCCACCAGACCCCCAGGCGTGAGCAGCCGTCGAGCATCGCGGCTTCGTCCAGCTCGCGCGGGATGGTCATGAAGAACTGCCTCAGCAGAAAAATGTTGAACGCGCTCCCGAAAAACTGCGGCACGATGAGCGGCAGAAACGAATTCGTCCACCCGATCTTCCGGAAGATGATGAAGAGCGGGATCATCGTCACCTCCGCCGGGAGCATCATCGTCGCCAGGAGGAGCAGGAACCACACCTCCCTGCCGCGGAAGCGCACCCGCGCAAACCCATACGCCACCAGCGACGAACTCATGAGCTGTCCCAGGACCGCCGTCGCCGCGATGAAGAAACTGTTCAGAAAATACTGTCCCATCCCCAGCCGGAGCCGCTTCTCGTAGCGCCACGCGTCCGGGTAGTTCTCCCAGTGCGACGGCCGGGGCGGCAGAAGCGAGATCTTGTCCCCCGAGATCTGCTCGGGTTTCTTCAGGCTCCCGGTCACCATCCACACGAACGGTACCAGGACCATCGCACACAGCATCAGCAGGAGCGCGTAAATGACCGTTTGTCTGAGGACCTTCATGAACGATTACCCGCACACAACAGAGAAGCTGTAGTCACGCCCCCTTGTGGGGCGTCAGTCAATGCGGGCCACAAGGACCCGCACTACAACGTCCACAACAACCTACCTTGCCACTTCGTAGTAGACCCATCGTCTGGAGCCGCGCAGCTCCAGGATCGTGACGACGAAGACGATGACGAAGAGGATGAACGCCAGCGCGCACGCGTAGCCCATCTCGTTGTACTGGAACGCCCGGCGGTAGAGATTGAGCACGTAGAAGAGCGTCGCGTCGTTCGGCCCGCCGTCGGTCATGATGCGGGGCACCGCGAACACCTGGAACGACCAGATCGTGCCCATGACGAGGTTGAAAAGCACCGCGGGCGAGATCATCGGGAGCGTGACGTGCCAGAAGCGTCTGAGGGGCCCTGCCCCGTCGACCTGGGCCGCGTCGTAGAGGCTCGTCGGCACCCCCTGGAGCGCCGCCAGGAAGATGATCATGTTGCCCCCGAGCCATGTGAAGTTCATCAGGACGATCGCCGGGAGTGCCGAGGTCTCACTGGCCAGCCAGTCGGGGCCGCCGACACCGATCCACCCGAGCATCCAGTTGATGACACCGTTCTCGGCGTACATCCACCGCCAGATGATGCTGATGGCCACGCCGGTGAAGAGGAACGGCAGGTAGAGCACGGTGCGGAAGAGGCCGGTGAGCCGGAGTCGTTTGACGTTGAGCAGCAGTGCACACACGAGCCCGCCGACCATCTGGATGGGGATCGCCGTCGCGGCATAGACGAGCGTCACCCTGGCCGACTGCCAGAACTCGCGGTCGCGGGAGAGGATCTTGGCGTAGTTGGCGGCCCCCACGTAGCGCGGCGGCTCGAAGATGTTCCAGTCGGTGAAGCTGGTGCCGAGGGCGAGGAGGACGGGCCCGAGGGCGAAGAGCACCAGTCCGACGAGCCACGGGGCAATGAAGAGATACCCGGCGAGGTTTTCGTGCCGTGACGGCACCCGGAGTTCCGCACGTGCGCGTCGTCGCGCCCGGGCCACCAGCCAGACGGCCAGGAGCCCCACGACCGCAACCATACCTGAGGGAATGACGATCCCGGTCAGCGTCGTCGCTTCCACCCGCTTGCCTTGGAGCAGGCGGTTCCCCTCCGTCTCCATCCGTCGGGCGGCCTCGGCGGGACCCACGCTGCCCAGACACAACTGGTCGAAGACGATCTTCTCCAGCCTGTCACGGAACTCCCCCGTCGGCACGCTGACGTTCGTCTCGGCGTGCTCCAGCTCGTCGAGGAACACCTCCATGTGCTCGACGCCGTAGGGGCTCTTGAGAAAGGCGTCGGAGCGTGCGACCTCCCGCAGCACCGGGATGCCGATGCCCTTCTGCCCGACGAGCCTCTGTCCCTCGACCGACGAGAAGAACTTCAGGAAGAGCCAGGCCTCTTCGGGGTGACGGCTCTTGACGTAGATGCCGCAGGAGTTGGTGAACGCGACCTGCGAGCGTTTGCGGTCCCTCGCGACGGGGGCGAGGCCGAACCGGAGCTTCCGCTTCCGGTCCGTCTCCTTGTCCTCGAACTCGGTGCCGGCCAGTCCGGCGAGCGACCACGTCCCGCCGTGCTGGATGGCGACGTTCCCGGACTGGAGTGCCCAGTCGGGGGCGCCGAAGCCGAGGTTCTGCTGCTGACGCGTCGCGGGACTGACCCTGTCCTTGACGATCAGCTCGGAGTAGAACCGGAGCGCGCGGATGCCTTGGGGGGAATTCACGGACACGCGCGTCGGGTTGACCACGGTGTCCACCAGGTCTCCCCCCGCCTGGGTGACGAAGGCCTGGTACTCCATGTAGCCGAGCGACAGACCGTACTGAACCGCCCTGCCCTCTCTGCGGACGGTCAGCCGACGCGAGACGTCACGCAGTTCGTCCCACGTCATCGGCACCTTCGGATCGAGGTAGGCGACCTCCGCCCTGTCGAAGAGGTCCTTGTTGTACATGTAGATTCGGACGGCGGCGTCGGTGGGCATGGAGCGTATGCGTCCCTTCCACGTCACGGCGTCGACGCTGGCCTGGAAGTAGTCGGACAGCTCGACCCGGTCGCGTCCGACGAAGGGGGTGACGTCCATCAGCAGTCCACGGTCATACCACTCGGCACCGTAGATGCTGGTCATTCGGAGGATGTCCGGGGGTTCGTCGGAGGGCCTGTCCGACCCGCCGGCCGTGCGGGTCTTCATCTTCAGCCAGTACTCACCCCACGGCAGGGGTTCCGTGCTGATGCGGATGTCCTTGTGGAGACGCTCGAAACGCTCGCAGACCTCCCGGATGGCCGCAATCTCGGTATCGCCGCCCCAGAACGAGAACCGCAGCGTGACGCCCGGGAACGCCTCCTCGATCTCCCTCTGACGCACCACGAGGGCTCCCGCGACGGCCGCCACGACCAGGACGATGAAAAGCACACGCTTCATGACGTGCACATCCCCAACACCAGGAGAGGGAAGGTCTTCCACCGACGCCGCGCGGGACGTCGTCAAGTATAGGCGCACTCACTTGAACCCACAACGAAAAGTTCAACCGGTCGGCGTCGGCGCGCGATGGGTGTGCGTCCGCAATCGCGTGCCGACCTTCGATTCACTTTCGCCCGCCGCGTACCGACTGTGACAACACAAATCACCCGTACATCCGCGCCCGCAGAATGTGTCACAATACGCTACGTTTTTCCGGCGGATGCACGCTCCCGAACACAACGTCAAGTGGTTTGACGCCTCATTCGGCGCAACGTGCGCGTCCGCAACGTGAAGGACGGCATTTGCCGCTCAAACGTCGTCGCAGCAAGTTCAAGTGAACAAACAGGTTGTAGCAACGCGCACCCATGGCCGTGACGGACGTTTCGCCGGCGGTGATGTCAATGGAAAAACACAAACCGAATTTCCGAAAACGGAAAAAAACTTTTCGTCCGACGTTCGCACCGTCGTGCACGCACAGAGCACGTCTCGCCCTGAAGCCACGGCGGCCGGAACGGGACGTCTATCGCCCCGCAAGTAAGCATTTATGCGGGTTCTGCGGCGGGTGAGCGTACCTGGAGACGTCGCACTGCGTCACCGGAACGACACACGCCACCCAGAACGCGACACGCGGGTCACTCCTGAAACACGTCGAAAGTGCAGATTTCCTTTGACACCCACTCACACAAGTTATCTGATTGACCGAAAGAGAGAAGAGACGTGACGCGAGCACGGCTTGTGCAACCGACTGTCGTGTGCTTCGTATCGCACGCGTCGTGACGACATCGAAACGTTCTCGGCATCAAGCGGTGATGTGTTCGGTAATCGGAAACATTCACCGGAACACAGGAGGCTGCCATGCTGGAATATGACGAGCTGAAGCAGAAGATCGCGGTGACGGAAGAGGATCTGTTGCGAGCGGAGAAGGGAAACAAGGCGGCAGGCACACGCGTGCGCAAGAGCATGCAGGAGATCAAAGCACTTGCACAGGCCATTCGTGTGAAGATCCTTGAGCTTCGGTAGACACGAGCATCCCAGTGAGTGGGATGGGTTGAGCATAACCCGTGATGAGCGTGGGAGTTGAGAAAGGAGGCCTGTATGGCGAAGAAGAAGAAGAAGGCAGCCAAGAAGAAGAAAAAGGTAGCCAAGAAGAAGAAGGCTACGAAGAAGAGAAAAGTAGCCAAGAAGAAGACGGCCAAGAAGAAAAAGAAGGCCGCCAAGAAGAAAAAGGCTACCAAGAAGAAAACCAAGAAGAAAGCTGCCAAGAAGAAAAAGAAGAAATAGCTGATCGTCCCGGACGGGGGGATCCTCCCCCCGTCCGGACTTTATCTCAACAACCTTTCTCTCAGGTGGCACATAATCCAGCCCACTCACTGAACTCGTTCTGGTTGTAGGTGTGTCACCGTCGCCTGAGAGGAATCGCTCATTGACGCGACCCCACGTGTTGGGGTCGCGTCTCTTTTTGCCTGTCGCCCTTGTCTATCCCCCTTCCCGGAGGCCTACTCCATGCTTTTTACCTGTGAAGTCTATTGCACCGATACGGTGGCAGACCTCAGCCGGAGTCGCCAGGTCAATTGCCCCCCGGCATGCCCACCGCCAAAGAGTCAATTTCTGAAGTAACCGCATGATGCCAAACGAATTAATTTGGGCGATAATTCGCAAAATTGTCTTGACACTCGCCCCCCGTTGAGGGACATTTTACGTGAGAGGGGTTCGGTTCTGACCAGGCATGCGCAGTTCGCCCTGACAAGGCGGCGCGATGGGCCGCGAGGCTGGGGACGCCTGGAAGTCACGGGGACAGAACAGCAGCAGATCACACCGCCCGGATGTCCTGTCCGAGCTTCCGGGGCGATTCCCGCCCTGTCGCAGGCGGCCTGGCCGTCTGACCATCCATCGTGAGCACCGACGCCTATCACGCATTGATGTGTGCATGCGGGGTTCACGTCACGGTCTTCACCCAACGTCCGCAGAGGGGACACACCTTCGCGTTTGCGGACGACGCAAGCCGTCAGCATTCAGAGTCAAGATCGGCCGAGACCACCGGATGCCAACCGGTTCGGCGGACACAGACCCCTGTCGTCCGTGGACCCGTTCGGGGACCTCCGGAAAAGGGAAGCCAGCATGAACGTCATGATCGTGTCTCCGGAAGCGGTTCCGTTCGCCAAGACGGGCGGATTGGCGGACGTTGCGGGGGCTCTGCCGAAGTACCTCCGTGCCCTGGACGTCAACGCCTGTCTGGTGATGCCGCTCTACCAGAACGTGACCCAGAGCGGTGTCAAGCTCACCAAGCTGAAGCCCACCGTCAGGGTGCCCCTCGGCGACAAGGTGTACGAGGGGGCCCTCTGGCAGGGTACCCTTCCGGACTCGGAGGCGTGCGTCTACCTGATCGACCAGAAGGACTTCTACAACCGTCCGGAACTCTACGGCGTCAAGGGAAAGGACTACACGGACAACTGTCACCGGTTCGTTTTCTTCTGCCGGGCGACGCTGGAGCTCATCAAGGCGCTCGAGCTGAAGGTTGATGTGCTTCACGCCAACGACTGGCAGTCCGGTCTCCTTCCGGTCTACGTCAAGACACTGTATGCGAAGGACCCGGCGGTCAACAACATCGCCACGCTCTTCACCGTTCACAACCTCGCCTACCAGGGACTCTTCTGGCATTGGGACATGCCGCTCACGGGACTTCCATGGGACCTCTTTAACTGGACGGAGCTGGAGTTCTACGGGAAGCTCAGTTTCATGAAGGGGGCGTTGACGTTCGCCGACGCTCTCAGCACCGTCAGCAAGCAGTACGCCAAGGAGATACAGACGGAGGAGTACGGGGCCGGTCTGGAGGGCGTGCTGACGCAGCGGCGTGACGTGCTCTTCGGGGTGGTCAACGGCGTCGACTACAACGTCTGGAATCCCGAGGTGGACGAACTCATCCCGGCGGGCTACTCGGCGACAGACCTCACCGGGAAGGCCACGTGCAAGTCGGCCCTTCAGATGGCACAGGGACTTCCCGTGCGTGAGAACACCCCGCTCATCGGACTCATCTCGCGCCTGGTGGACCAGAAGGGGTTCGACCTCCTGGCCGAGATCTTCGACGACCTGATGACCTTCGACCTCCAGTTCGTGCTCCTGGGCACGGGCGAGCCGGAGTATCACGAGATGTTCGAGAAGCTCGCGAAGAAGTACCCGGGCAAACTCGCCGTCAACCTCACCTTCGACAACACCCTCGCCCACCGCATCGAGGCCGCCTCCGACATATACCTCATGCCGTCGGCCTACGAGCCCTGCGGACTCAACCAGATCTACAGTCTCAAGTACGGTGCCGTGCCCGTCGTCCGTGAGACCGGCGGTCTCAAGGACACCATCGTCAACGTCACCGACCAGACCCTCCGGGACAACACGGCAACCGGGTTCTCGTTCCGGGTCTACAAGTCGGCCGCACTCCTGGAAACCATCAAACGGGCCCTGGCCTTCTACGGCCAGAAGAACGGGTGGAACAAGCTCGTCACGAACTGCATGAAACAGGACTGGTCCTGGGAGCGGGCGGCACGGGAATACCTCCTGCTCTATCAGCGTACCATCGAACTCAGGAACGGAAGCGTTTCCAAGGAGAAGGTGAAGTCCCGGTAGGACGTGCAAAGGAAGGACCCCGGAGGCGATCCTGCCGCCGACATTCGTCGCACCGCTCCGTCCTGGAGAGGTCCCTGCGAGGCGTCACATGACCCAGCGGGTGCTGTTCATCATGGGACTGCACTCCCACCAGCCCGTGGGCAACTTTGACTTCGTCTTCGAAAAAGCCACCTCCGAATGCTACCACCCCTTCCTCGAAGTCCTCGGCCGATACCCCGGCATCCGGATGAGCCTGCACTACTCGGGGGTGCTCCTGGAGTGGATCCGACAGCACCACCCCGAGACGTTCGATCTCCTGGTGCGACTGGTTGAATCGGGTCAGGTCGAGATGATGGGAGGCGGGTTCGACGAGCCCATCCTCGTCATGATTCCCGACCGGGACAAGCTCGGCCAGATCCGCAAGCAGTCCGACTACCTCCGGAAGCACTTCGGGGTGAAGCCCGAGGGTCTGTGGCTCGCCGAGCGGGTGTGGGAGCAGTGTCTGGTGAAGCCGATCGTTGACAGCGGCCTGAGCTACGTGGCGGTGGACGACTCACACTTCAAGTTCGCCGGTCTCGGGGGGTCCGACCTGGCCGGCTACTACACCACCGAGGACCGTGGTCGGGTGCTGAGCGTCTTCCCGATGGACGAGCTGCTGCGGTATTACGTGCCCTTTCAGGACCCGGAGAAGACGGTCGAATATCTGCGCGGGTTCGCCCGCGAGGACGGAAAAGCCCTGGTGACGTATGCCGACGACGGGGAGAAGTTCGGCTCGTGGCCCGGGACGCACAAGCACATCTATCTGGACGGCTGGCTCGAGCGGTTCTTCGACCTCCTGACCCGGAACACCGACTGGATCGAGTTCGTCACCTTCGCCGAGGCTTTGCGTCGCGTCGAGCCCCTCGGACAGGTCTTCCTCCCCGACGCCTCCTACCGTGAGATGATGGAATGGGTGCTGCCGGTGGACAGCCAGCAGGCCTATGAGGATCTCGTGAAGGACTTCAAGGAGCGGGGCGTCTGGGAGCAGGCCAAGTTCTTCGTCAAGGGGGGCTTCTGGCGGGGGTTCCGGGCGAAGTACCCCGAAGCCAACGAGATGTACGCCAAGATGATGCTCGTGAGCGAGAAGGTGGCGCGTCTGGCCGAAAGCAACGGACGCTATGAAGCCGCCCGTGACGAGCTCTACCAGGGACAGTGCAACTGCTCGTACTGGCACGGTGTCTTCGGCGGGCTCTACCTCCCCCACCTCCGATACGCCATTTACAGGCACCTCATCGCCGCCGAGAACATCGCCGACGAGGGACTCAAGGGCAAGAAGACGTGGTGTGAATCCCAGGTGGTGGACTACAACTTCGACCGTCGGCCGGAGGTGCTTCTGAGTTCGCCGCAGCTCTCGCTCTACGTCGTGCCGCACCGGGGCGGACACCTCGCCGAACTCGACATCCGCAAGCACCAGTTCAACCCGCTCGCCGTCCTCACCCGACGTCCCGAGGCCTATCACCGCACCGTGCTCCGCAAGCACGACCAGAAAGACGCTTCCGACGCCGGCACCGCCAGCATCCACGACAGCGTCACCTTCAAGTCCGAAGGGCTCGAGAAGATGCTGCAGTACGACCCCTACAAGCGTGAGGGACTCGTCGACCACGTGCTCAGTGCCGAGGTGACGCTCGACGACTTCGCCCGGGCCGATTTCCCGGAACTCGGCGACTTCGTCGAGGGGGACTACACGTTCGAGGTGTCGAAGCGTCGGAACCTCGTCCGTCTCACCATGAAACGCGAGGGGCGTCTCTCGCTGGAAAACGGTCCTGTGCCGCTCGTCGTCAGAAAGGAGATCACGCTCGGGGCGGACCGGCCCGTTTTCAGCGTGGACTATGAACTGACGGGGCCCGCCGATCGTCCGGTGCACTTCTTGTTCGGCGTGGAGACGTGCTACGCGATGCTCGCCGCCCACGCCGACGACCGCTTCTACTACCGTGAGACGCCCGACGTGAACCTGGGACAACTGGCGACACGTGTGGACGTCGAAGACGTCACACGGTTCGGCATCATCGACGGCTGGCAGTCACTCGACATCGCACTGTCGTTCAGTGTGCCGGCGCACATCTGGACGTTCCCCCTGGAGACGGTCAGTCAGTCCGAAGCCGGCTTCGAATCCGTCTACCAGGGCTCCGTCGTCCTCGCACGCTGGCCGGTGGAACTCAAACCCGGGGAGACCTGGAAACTGAAACTGGAGGAGACCCACGACAGCAGGTCCCCATAGCCCGGCACGGAATTCCACGTCTGGAAGCTGAGCGTTCGTATCTGGAATGTGTCTCATTGGGGGGGAGTGCAATGAACAGTTCCGCGAAGGTGCTCGCCCTGGTCATGGCCGGCGGCAAGGGAACCCGGCTTGATCCCCTCACCCGTGAGCGGGCCAAGCCGGCCGTCCCCTTCGGAGGGAAATACAAACTCATCGACTTCGTCCTCTCCAACCTCGTCAACTCGGGATTCTACTCCATCTACGTCCTCACCCAGTTCAAGAGTCAGCCGCTGAACGAGCACATCCGCGACGCCTGGAGCTTCGGGACCATTCAGAGGGACCACTTCATCAGCACCGTTCCCGCACAGATGCGTCTGGGGGAGTACTGGTACCAGGGCACGGCCGATTCCATCCACCAGAACCTCTTCCTCATCGAGGAGCACGGTCCCGACATCGTGGCCGTGTTCGCCGGCGACCACGTCTACCGGATGGACGTCTCGCAGATGCTGCGTTATCACACGCAGCGTGAGGCGGACGTGACGGTGGCGGTGGTCCGTCGTCCCACGGGTAAGTGTCAGGGACTCGGCGTCGTCGCCGTCGACGACTATTTCCGGATCGTCGGCTTCGAGGAGAAGCCCCGGAAGCCGACCCCCCTCCCCAACGATCCCGGCATGGCACTCGTCTCGATGGGAAATTACCTCTTCAACCGGGAAGTGCTGCTGGAGGAGGCCTGTGCCGACGCCGCCGACACCAAGAGCGAACACGACTTCGGACACGACATCCTGCCCAAGATCATTGAAAGACGCACCGTGTTCGCGTATGATTTCGGTCAGAACCGTGTCCCCGGGATGAGTCCCGGGGAGGACAACTCCTACTGGCGGGACGTGGGGACACTCGATGCCTACTGGGAAGCGAACATGGACCTGAGAGCCGCCACACCGGTGTTCAACCTGTACAACACCAACTGGCCGGTCCGGACCGCCGACTTCTGGAACCCGCCGGCGAAGTTCGTTCACGAGACGGGCAACCGGATCGGTCGTGCCATCAACAGTCTGGTCCCCGACGGCTGCATCATCTCGGGCGGGACCGTGCGGGGAAGTGTCCTCGGACGACAGGTTTTCGTCCACAGCTACGCCGAGGTGACCGACTGTGTCGTCCTCGACGGTGTGGACATCCGTGGGGGGTGCAGGCTGCGTCGGGCCATTGTCGACGAAAACGTGTGCATTCCCCCCGGAACCGTCATCGGATACGACGTCGACGAGGACCGCAAGCGCTTCTCCGTCTCCGAGGGGGGCGTGGTCGTCGTCACGCGTGAGAACCTGGCTCACGCGCCGGCACAGGTCCTGACCCCAGCGCCCGTCGCCTGAGTCACACACCTGATTTCGGATTTCGAACATGACACAGCAGAACATCTGCGTGACCATCCACGGTCACTTCTACCAGCCGCCCCGTGAGAACCCCTGGCTGGGGAACATCGAGCGTCAGTCCAGTGCGTATCCCTACCACGACTGGAACGAGAAGATTGCGGCGGCCTGCTACACCCCCAACACGGTGAGTCGCATCCTCGACGAGCACGGACGCATCGACCACATCATCAACAACTTCAGCTGGATGAGCTTCAACATCGGACCTACGCTCTTCGCCTGGCTCCAGCGGAAGCTGCCACGGACCGCCGAGCGCATCGTCGCCGGAGACGCCGAGAGTCGGAAGCGCAACAACGGTCACGGCAACGCCATCGCACAGGTCTACAACCACGTCATCATGCCACTGGCCTCCCGTCGTGAGAAGGAGTTGCAGGTCCGATGGGCGATTGCCGACTTCCGGGGACATTTCGGACGTGACCCCGAAGGGATGTGGCTGGCGGAGACCGCCTGCAACCAGGAAACGATCGAGGTGCTCATCGACCACGGCATCCGCTTCACCATCCTCGCCCCCAGTCAGGCGGCCCGTGTACGCGTGCTGCGAAACCCCATCCCGGGCTCACGTGCCGTCCAGGCCGACACCGAGACGACCGCCGCGGACCGCAAGCGCGACGACCCCTCGGACCCCGATCCCGACCCATCGGGAGGGTCCCGGAGGGGCGACTGGATCGACGTCTCCGACGGGTCCGTCCACACCACCCGGCCCTACCGGCTGTTCAGTCTGGACGCCAAGGGCAGTCCCATCCGCGACCGCAGCATCGACATCTTCTTCTTCGACAGACAGCTCTCCATCGAGGTGAGCTTCCAGCACCTGTTGACCAGTGCCGACCGTCTGGGGGAACGTCTCCTCGCCGCGGCAAGAGAGACCCTCAAGCCTCAGCTCATCAACATCGCCACCGACGGTGAGACCTTCGGCTGGCACGAGCCGTTCGCCGACATGTGTCTGGCCTATTTCTTCGAGAACACCGCCGCCAGGGCCGGCGTGAAGGTGGTCAACTACGCACACTACCTCGACATCGACCCGCCCTCCTGGGAGGTGTCTCTGAAGAGCGGCTCGGGCGGTGAGGGGACCTCCTGGAGCTGTGTGCACGGGGTGGGTCGGTGGAAGGAAGACTGTGGCTGCACCACCGACAGTCCGACGGGATGGAACCAGAAGTGGCGCACACCATTGAGACGGGCCTTCGACGTCCTCCGTGACCACATCGAGTCCATCTGGCAGGTCGAATGCACCGCACTGGTGAAGGACCTGGACACCGCCCGGGACGACTACATCCACATCCTCCTCAACCATCACGAGGACACCCTGGAGGCGTTCTGGGGACGACACCTCAAACACCCGGAGAACGGCAGGGACCGTCACAAGGTGCTCCGGATGCTCGAGGCACTGTCCAACGTCACACTCACCTACACCTCGTGTGCATGGTTCTTCGGCGAGGTCTCCCGTCTGGAACCCGTGCAGAACATGAAGTACGCACTCCGTGCCATCGAGCTGGCACAGCCCTTCACCGACGAGGACCTCCAGAACGCGTTCCTCTCGGAACTCAAGGAGGCCCACTCCAACATCCCCGAGATGGGAAACGGCAGGAAGATCTTCAACACCCTGGTGAAACCGGCGGCGTTCAACATGGCCCGTGTGGCCAATTCGTACGCCATCTGCCTGTTGACCATCGGTCGGGCGTCACTGCCGGTCCACAACTACCGGGTGAAAGAGATCGACGTGCGCCGGCTGCCCGACAGGTACGACAGCTGCTGCGGACTGCTGCAGGTGCTGGACCGGGTGACCTTCGAGGAGGCCCTTTTCGCCTTCCACGTCACCAAGTTCACCGTCAGGGACATCCGCTGCTACCTGAAGACCGTGGGAAGTCTGCACGAATACGAGTCCCTCCTGGAATCGATGGAGGGACAGGAGATCTCCCGTCTGCCCGACACCTTCGGCACGAACTACCTGAGCTGGTCGGACATGCTGCCCGAGGTGGGCGGGGAAATCATGCGGACGCTTTTCGACCATAACCTGAAAGAGCTGCGGGAACAGTTCGACCGGATGTTCGACGCCCACAAGGACCTGTTCGAGGCCTACGTGACCGCCGGTCTGGAGCTGCCGACGGAGGTCAAGGGACTCGTCAGTTTTAGCTTGAGTCGGGCGTTCACCGACGTTATAATGAAGCACCGTGGTCAGTGGGAGGTCGCCGAGCACCAGCGGGCGATCGAACTCCAGACCATGGCCAGGAAATACGGGGTGGAACTCGACACCAAAGAGGTCGAACCCCTGATGACCGAGGACCTCCTCGCCGAGGCCCAGGCCGTCAGACGGGACCTCTCCCCACACCGGCTGGCCAACATCTGCAAGATCCTCGAACTGGGACGTGTGCTCGGACTGGACCTGAGACGGGACCTGGCCGAGAATATCGTGCTCGAGGTGCTCGACGAGCAGGTGATGCCGAAGATCGACGCCCTCTCCGACCCGGATGTCGGCGGACGCGACTTCGAGACCTACCGCGGCATCCTGGGCGTGCTGGACTGGGCGGAGAAGCTGAACTTCTCCAAGCGACGGTTCGAGGAGAAACTGGAGCACTACGAAGAGATGCTTTCGTGAGTCGCAAGTCGCAACTCAAAACTCGAAAGTCATGGAAACAGGCAGATCACGGGTGTCGTTTGACTTTTGAGTGTTGAGTTTCGAGTTTGGAGTCACCCCATGCGTTCGGAACTTCAGCGTATGTTCTACATCATGCCCGACGGGACCATCAAGCAGATCAACCCGTTCACCCGAACGGAGGTGTGGACGGTGCCGGGACGCGGCAACAAGCCCCTGACCAACGAGATCCCCACCACCGCACAGCGCATCGAGCACCACGACCCCGAGGACTACTGCAACTTCTGCGAGGCCAACTACCTGAACACCCCGCCCGAGAAGGCCCGTCTCGTCAGGACCCCCAAGGGCTACGAACTGCTCGAACACCCCCACGCCTCCGAGTACTTCGACACCACGGCGGTGTTCCGTCGGGTCCCGAACCTCTTCGAGATCGTCACCATGGACTACTGGCGACTCAACCACAACTATGAACTGTCACCCCGGAACCGTCGCTGGAAGCAGGAATACCTCGCCACCGAGGACGGCTTCAACCACGTCCGCAACGTCTTGAGTCTGAAGCTCCGGCTGTCCGGGTACAGTGAGGCCCGACTGGACGCCCTCACGCGTGAGGACGTCTACAACATGAGTGACGCCTTCTTCGGAGGCGGACACGAGCTGATCGTGGCACACCGACACTATCCCGAGGGGGCCGAGTACGACGTCCAGCTCTCCTCGTCCGGGGAACTCACCCCCGAGGAGCACGCCGAGTACTTCCGCTTCACCGTCACGGCCATGCAGGACATCTACGCGAACAACCGCTACGTACGGTACATCAGCGTGTTCCAGAACTGGCTGGCCCCGGCGGGGGCGTCCTTCGACCACCTGCACAAGCAGCTCGTCGCCCTCGACGAATGGGGGGTCTCCGTCGAAGAGGAGATCGACCTCGTCCGGGACAACCCCAATATCTACAACGAACAGGTCGTCAACTTCGCCGCCTACTCCAACTTCACCTTCGCCGAGAACGACCACGCCATCGCACTGGCCGACATCGGTCACCGCTTCCCCACCGTCGCCGTATACTCCAAGAGTGCCAACGTGCGCCCCGGCGAACTGACCGCCGAGGAGCTGCGGGGGTTCAGTGACCTGGTGCAGGCCGTGCACGCCGCCATGGGACCCCAGATCGCCTGCAACGAGGAGTGGTACTACACCCCCAGGGACGCCGTGGCGAAGATGCCGTGGCACATCCTCATCAAGTGGCGGACGAACAACCCGGCGGGGTTCGAGGGCGGCACCAAGATCTACATCAACCCGATCTCCCCCATCGCACTGCGTGACAAACTCGTCCCACGTCTCTATGAACTGAGGGACGCGAAGAAGATCGCGTCGTTCAAGATCGCCGAAGAGTGTCAGCTGGCACCCAACTGTCTGAAGTACTTCGCCACCTAGACACCTCCCGGCAAGCAGGAGAAAGGACCATGGAACCGATCAACCTGCGAAAGCTGAAGCGCCCCCAGCTCATCCAGCTGGCGGGACATTTCAGGATCAAGAGACGTCACCGGCTGCGCAAGCGGGAACTCGTCAAGAGACTCGAAAAACTCCTGCCCGAGCTGCCCGAGAACGTCGCCCTGGCACTGCTCC
Organism: Planctomycetota bacterium; assembly: GCA_035530235.1. Taxonomy (GTDB): domain Bacteria; phylum Planctomycetota; class DG-23; order DATKVD01; family DATKVD01; genus DATKVD01. Next base: position 26,374 of record DATKVD010000551.1, read on the forward strand.
AGAGGAAGTCGACGGAAAGCTCGTCCCGCTTCGCACCCACCACACCCCAGGACCAGCCCCCTTACGTCGACCGGGGGGCCCCCATACCGCTTCACTACGGTCAGGACTGTGTCACCGCACTCGTGCGTGACCCGAACTGCCTCCACATCTTCTGGGAACTCGAAGGCCCCCGTCGGGGCCAGATCATGGAGCGGCACGGCGACGTCTTCACCGATGCCTCCTGGGTCCTCCGACTGCACGCCGACGGTGACGGCACACAGGACATCCCCATCGTGGTGGACGGGTGCAACTGGTACCTCTCGGTGGCGGAGGACCGGAGCTACAGGGTCGAGATCGGGATCATCGCGCGTGGGGGACGGTTCATCAGCATCGCCGCCTCCACCCGGGTGCGCACCCCCCGGATGGACGTCAGTCCCGACACAACCAGTGAATGGATGATGGTGGACGACGAGTTCCGGGTGAAGCGTCTCGGGGCGAAGGGACCCCAGGTGGGGACCTTTGCGGAGACACTGGCCGAGCGGTTCCGAACCCCCGACATGGGGTCACGCTTCCTCGGGGGCAGTGAACGCGTCCCGGGCTCTCGGACGCCCCACCAGCGCACCCGGGAGAAGCCGTAGTCGAAACACAGACCGGGCAGATGTGCCCCAGACGTCTCTGCCCGGTTTTTTCTGTCTCCGGACCGGCGTAATCGACCAGAGTCTTGTCGTTTCGAAGAGGAATCGTCGTGGAAAAGGGCTATCTCACCTTCGTGCTGCACGCCCATCTCCCCTTCATCCGTCACCCGGAATACGTGGAATTCCTGGAGGAGGACTGGCTGTTCGAGGCGATCACCGAGACCTACATCCCGCTCATCGACGTCTACGACGCCCTCGTCGAGGACCACATCGACTTCCGCATCACCATGAGCATCACACCGCCCCTGTGCGAGATGCTGGCAGACCCGCTCTTGCAGAGCCGGTATCTGCGTCACCTGGACAAGCTGATCGTCCTGGCGAACCAGGAGGTGCACCGGACGCGAGCCGACAGTCCCTATCACCACGCGGCGTTGATGTATGCGGAGCGGTTCACCCGGGCACGGTACGTCTTCGAGGAGAAATACGGTCGCAACCTCCTCGCGGCGTTCCGGAAGTTCCAGGACCTCGGCAAGCTCGAGGTGATCTCCTGTGCGGCGACGCATGCCTTTCTCCCGTTCCTGGTCACCCCGGAGGCCGTCCGTGCACAGGTCGTCGTCGCAAAGCACAACTACATCAAGCACTTCGGCCGGCCGCCGCGGGGCATGTGGCTCGCCGAGTGTGCCTACTTCCCCGGACTCGACGAGGAACTCAAAAACCAGGGCATCCGCTACTTCTTCGTGGATTCACACGGACTCATCTTCGGATCCCCGAGACCCGTCTACGACGTCTTCGCACCGGTCTACTGTCCGTCGGGGGTGGCGGCGTTCGCCCGTGACGTCGAGAGTTCCAAGCAGGTGTGGTCCAGTGAGGAAGGCTATCCCGGGGACTACAACTACCGTGAGTTCTACCGTGACCTGGGCTACGACGGACACTACGATTACGTCCGTCCCTACCTGCACGAGGACGGCATCCGGAGAAACCTGGGGATCAAGTATCACAAGATCACGGGCGAGGTGGACCTGGGGCAGAAGAAGCCGTACGATCCCCGGGCGGCGTGGGAGAAGGCCGCCGAGCACGCCGGAAACTTCATGTTCAACCGGCAGCTCCAGGTCCGCTGGCTCCACGACCAGATGGGCAAGCCGCCCATCATCATTTCCCCCTACGACGCCGAGCTTTTCGGACACTGGTGGTTCGAAGGACCGGATTTCCTCAATTTCGTCCTGCGGAAGGCCGCGACCGACCAGGATGAGATCCGTCTCATCACCCCCTCCGAATACCTCCACGAGAACCCCGTTCACCAGGTGGTGACACCGTCGTTTTCCTCCTGGGGCGACAAGGGATACGCCGAGGTCTGGCTGAACGGCACCAACGACTGGATCTACCGGCACCTGCACGCCTCGGAACGGCGGATGGTGAAGCTGGCGAACGACCATCCGGACGCGACGGGACTGCTGCGCCGCGCGCTCAACCAGGCCGCCCGTGAGCTGATGCTCGCTCAGTCCTCCGACTGGGCCTTCATCATGACCACCGGCACCACCGTCCCCTACGCCGAGAAGCGCACCCGTGACCACCTCCACCGCTTCAACGGCATCTACCTCCAGATCACCGAGAACCGTCTGGAGGAGAACTGGATCGCCGACCTCGAGTGGAAGGACTCCATCTTCTACGAAATGGATTATCGCGTCTACCGGTCG
>DATKVD010000552.1:0-4922 GCA_035530235.1 Planctomycetota bacterium
CCAGTCCTTCCGCATCTTGGCTTCGCGTGCCTGCCGCTTCTCGATGCGCTTCATGTAGGCGGCGATGGTGATTCGCTCAAACTGCTGCCGGCACCAGAGGTAGGTGTCCCAGGTCCAGGGCATGAAGTCCCCCGGGCCAGATCGCAGGAAGGCCTTGGAGTGCGTGTCCTCGAAAATGCAGTCGAGGAAGTTTGGCTCCAGGAAATCCGCAGCGACGGGCATGTCCACCTGGAACGGTCGTCGGACGTGGGTGAAGTACGGGTAGTGCCGGGCGATGCCGTGGTGGACGAACTGCTGTACCTGGTCCTCGTTGGGCGGCCTGTAGACGGAGATCCTCCAGACGGGGATGACCCCCGGATCGAAGGAGTGAATGGCAGCCGTGACGGCGGGGTCGGCTTCGTATCCAGGCGGGGCTACCGCCGTGATTCGTTCCGACCTCCACACCCATCCGATGATCGCCACGGCTGCCCTCCCTCGCTTTACGAGATGTCCTTGGCGATGACCTTCGGGTCGTTGCGCTCGTGCCACAGGCGACCGACACCGTCCTCGTACCACCGGAAGGCGGTGCCACCGGTGACCTGGAGCCAGAATCGGAACGGCACCCACACGTCCCCGGCGTCGGACTGGTAGGACACGTTGATCCGCGTGTTGTTGACCCAGAACGAGGGCACGCCGTCGGGGCCCATACGGACCTCGAAAGTGACCTGTTCGTCGTCGGCCACGTCGATGCCGGTGTCCACGGACGATGTGGCCGCACCGTTGAGGATCGTCTCCACGAACACGTTGCCACCCTGGAGGTTCAGACACACCAGATCGGCGTAGTCGTCCAGGTTGGCCTGGAAGGCCTCGGCCCGACGGAAGCCGACGGCGGCCTCCGCGACGTTCGCCACGGTGCCGGTATCGAACCGGAGCCGGTTGAATGCCGCCGGAGCGTTCCCTCCCTGCGTCACGGCGAAGGGGCTGTGGAGTGTCGAGATGCCGCCGAGAAGGTACTCGACACCCTCGGCCGCGGCTTGGTCGAGTCCGGCGTCGAAGTAGCCGCCGCTCGCGTTGTTGAAGGGAGCGAGGATCGTCTGCCCCGCGCCCTTGATGTGGTAGGCCGCCAGCATTCCACTGGGGAAGCTGAGAAGGTTGACATCTCCGGTCGCCCCCGTGGGCGGCCCGTAGCCCGGAGTCAGGACCGAATCGGCCCGTGGCTGCCCGGCCGGGTAGAACATCTTGTGATACGCCTGCTTGTAGAAGTCGTCGTTCAGCACCTTGCCGACAACGGACTTGTCCCCTTGCGAAACGAACGAAACGCCTCCCCGAGTGCCCATTGCGTCCTCCTCTCATCCCCTTCTTCTGGGGAAACTCCCGGGGGGCGGGCGGCCCCCCGGGGGCACTGACAAATGCCTCAGCTACCGACTACCGGCTAGGTGCCGTTGATCGGGTCGTTGAGGCCCTGGAGCCGCGAACTGCAACGCGGCATGGTGTTGATCTGGTTCTCGACGCAGCCCACATAGGCCAGGAACCCCGCCTTGTGACCCCCAGCGGTGGGGATCATCTTCAGCAGAGCGTCGTCGTCGATCCAGTCGACTTCCATTGCCGTATACCGGCCGAAAACCTCCCAGCACAGGAAGTAGATCCGTCCGGGCTCGATGTCGAAGTCGACTTCGAGCTTCATGTTGACGCCCGGGTACACGATCTGGAGCGAATCCTCGTCGTAACCCACCGTGTACTTCGGTGCGCTTCCGGTCGGTCCGGGGTAGCGCCGCTCGGCCTGGATGAACTCGACGTACTTGCGAGCCTGGCCGGTGTTGGTGAGAGCTCGGCTCACGCGCTTCCCCGTCTCCCTGCGCGGCAGGTCGATGGTTTCGAGCATGAGCTGCTCGGTGACGTCGTTGGCTCCCGCGTCCACGATGAACGCATTGAGCTCCGGGAACGTCGCACGGGACTGGCCGAAGATCGACGCGGCGTCCGAGGCGTCACCGACGATCTGCGGGAGGGTCCAGATGGACCGCCCGGAGGTGCCGGTGATGTAGACCTCGTCGCCCGCGGCGATGGTCGCGTCGTCCGCGCCGTCGTACACGAGTGTGGAGGTTTCCCTGGTCAGAACCGTGATCTTCCTGTTGACCGCGGGCCGCAGAGCGCCGCCCGGGATCTTGAAGTCGATCCGCATGTTCTTGTTCAGGAGGATGGTGCGGAGGTTGTCGGCCAGCGTGACGCTGTTGGCCGGCGTGAGGTTCGTGGCGACGTAGGCCAGGATCGCAGCGATGGACCCCGCGTACACCTTGTTGATGTACTTGCCCAACTCGGCCACGGTGTTCTCGACGCGGTCGGCCATGATGCCGCCCTGGTTGAAGGTTCCGACCGTGGACTTGGCCGCGACCTTCGTCTTCACGCCGATTTGAAACGAGCCAGTGAACAGCTCGGGGGTGACCTCTCCCTGCACGCGGGTCGGGTCGATGGGCACCGGGAAGTCCCCGATATCGGGGATCAGGCCGACGTTCCACGCGGAAGCGATGCCCAGCGGGAACTTTGCGATCCCGTCGTTCATCACCAGATCGACTCGCTGAAGGTCGCGCCTGTACTTCGTCTCCTTGTTGACCGGCTCCTCGAAGGTGCCGGGCGGATAGGCGTTCTTCAGTTCTGTCGTGATGTCTTCGAACGCGCCAACTGTGGACATGACTACTCTAATCGGGTGGTCAGAGCCCTCTGCCGTTGAGGTACTTTCTCGCCCTCAACATGCCGGGAGTGGTGTCACCCTGGGACATGAGCGAAGGAGGAACCGGAGGCCTTTTTGCCGCCGGAGCCGGCTTGGCCGGAGCCTTGCCTGTGACCGATCGCTTCTCTGCCGACTTCTTCTCGAAACGTGTCCGCGACACGAGATCCCGGTCGCTGAGGTACTCCTGGACGTAGTCATTCACCATCCCGGGGACATCCAAGTCCGCGAGATCCTTCTGGCCTACGCCGATGAGATCCACCATCATCGAACGGTTTACGTGCGTCCAAAGAGACTTCCGAAGCCTCGCTTCCGCGGGGGCGTCGTGAGCCGTGGCCGCCTTCTCGATGAGTCCGTCCACGTACTGAGGGAACTCGACGTTGAACTTCTCGGTATCTGCCTTCGCGCTTTTGGCGTCTGTGGCCTGTTGCTGTGCGACCTTGGTGAGCCAGTCCTTGTCGGTCAGCAGCTTCTCCATCTCGAAGCCGTAAGACTCTCGCTTTTCGTTGAGAGTCTGCCAGCGGTCGAGAACCGACTGCCTCTTCGCCTGTGCGGCCTCGAGACGGGCCTCAAACGTCGAGACTGCGCTGAGAGCTCGATCCCGAATGTGATCCTCGGCATCGCGGTCTTTGGCGCGTTCCTCGGCGTCTTCCTTCCGTGCTTCGATCTTGGCGATGTTCTTGTCGGCCTCAGATAGGCTGAGGAGAGCGGCGTTCTGCTGCTTCGTGGTGGCCTGGTCTTTGGCGTACAGGCCCTGGATTCGCTTATCGAGTGCCTCGACTTGGGGGTGCGTCTGAGGTTCGTCTGTCTCGGTTTCGGATTCACCACGCTCTGCGAGCATGGCACGGAGCTCCTCGGATTCTCTGGCTGTGCGGGAGGCGAAATTCATCGACTCCCACATCTTGTCGGCTACCTTGGCACGAAGCTCCCGACCGTGGAGGTTGGGATACTTCCTCTCCAGCGCGATCCACGCTTCCGATTCCTCGAGCGACTCCTCGCCGGACCCTTCAGGCAGACCTTCTCCGTCTGCTCCCGGCACTTCAACGGCATCCAACTCGTCTGTGGGGGGCGACCCCGTCATGTCCTCGGCAGAGGGCGTCTCTGGCGCGAGAGAAACATCTTCGTCTGGCATTATTCAAACCTCCGCGGGGCGTCCGCGTTTGTCCGAGTGTAGCTGTTAAGTCAACAGCTTGCGTCTTGTGCTACGATCCGTCACGGGCAGGGCTACTGCACAGGGAGCCGACGTCCGGTGCCCAACCGGGGACTGTCGGCCCCTGCCCCTTCTTCTCTCAGGCCATCCTCAGACTGGCCGCTGCCTGCGGTGTTCGATACGCGAGAATCTCGTCCTCCCGCAGGATGATGATGTCGTCGTTGTCGGGCTCGAGTGGCACCCCGGCGTGTTCGTGGAAGAGAACCTCGTGGCCTGGAATGACAATCAGAGGAACGGTGTAGGTGTTCCCTGGGATCAGCCGGCCGCTGCCGACCGACAGCACGGTCCCGGTGTTCTTCCGCCTCTCGTGGGTTTCGGCCACGGCGAGCCCTCGGACCATCTTGTCGGCCGCGTGGCGCTCCACGATGATCTTGTCGTAGAGGGTGTTCCAGTCGCTCATGGGTTTCCTTTCTTCTTCTTGTTCGCCTCGGACGCGCCGCCCAGGCCCTCGCCCTCCTCGATGATGTCTTCGGCGGCGGTGCCCTGGACCTTATCTCTCAGGAGAGCGTCTGCCGCGGCCTTGTCGGCTGCGGCTCGCGCTCTGCGGGACGCCGTGTCCTGGCCCGTCCTGTCCCCGCTCGTCGTGACCCCGGTCGCGGTGCTTTTGTGGCGCAGGGCCTCGGCGGCATCCGAGGCCGTCTTGTCGGCCGCCGACGGCGGCGGCTTCGGGGTCGGCTTCGGGGTCGGGCCCGGCTTCGGAGCCGGCTTCTTAGCCGGTCCCTCGACCTCAACGTCCTGGGCGCTCCTGGGGCCGCCGTACTGCTTGTAGGTCGATCCGTCGGGCTTGCGATACGTCTTGGATCCCGACGCCTTCGGCTTCTCCGCTGCCTCCGGCCTCTTTCGATTCTTCCAGGCCTTCCAGGCCTGCTCGCCGGCGGGAGAACTAGCCCAGGCCTGGTAGGCCCCCTTCTCGTACTTCTTCCCGGTGGTCTTCTCGTAGAGCGCCTTGGCGTCACTCAGATCGTCTGGCATGTCTTCCTCCTAGTACCCGCCGCGCATCTTGAGGGCCCC
>DATKVD010000553.1:0-2918 GCA_035530235.1 Planctomycetota bacterium
GAGCTCGTCGAGTACGACCCGTCCGTGCACCCGCATTTTCCGGAGAACCCGCGCGTGGTGGCAAAGCCCCCGCACGGCATGCGGCCCGTCGCGGCCGCGGACGACGGACGGAACATCTTTTATAGTTGCAGCACCCCATACGGCACGTGCGGCTCGGTACTCACCAGATACGATACAAGAACGGGACACGCCGTCTACGCCGAGAGCCCCCTGCCCCACCTCCAGATCCGAAGCCTCTGCCATGACCGGAAGACCGATACGCTTCTCTGCGGCTCGACGATCCATTCCGACTGCATGAGTTGTCCGCCGGTGGCGAAGACGTGTGCGGTTGCCCGCGTTCGTTCCTCCGACCTCAAGGTGATGAAGAGGAGGCGCATGCCGACGGGCGTCGACCACGTCCGCGTGATCGGTCCGCTCGGGCGCAGCCGGTGGCTGTGCGCCGCGGGTGACAACGCCTGGAGCGACGCCGGCAACCGCACGTTCACGCTCGACGGCGAGACGCTCGCGATGCCCCCGCAAGGCGAGTGGCGGGACCTGCCCGACGGCACCCGTCACGTCGTCTACTCGGGCCGCCCCGGAAGGTTCGTTGTGCAGATGAACGACGGCCGCGTGGAACTGTGGGACATGCGGAAAAACGTGCGCCTTCGTCGGCTCGCACGATACAATGACGTCCACAAAGTCGTCGTCCAGGATGCATCGCTCTACCTGGTGCGGCGGCGGGAGATCGTGATTCTGGAGGACTGCCTTGCCCGCCTCTGAGCAGGCGGCGTTGAGGACACCCGTCACAGGACAGGAGGAGCTTCATGGAAGGCTGCAGAGTGCTCTGGGGGGATTTTCACACCCATCTGACCGAACTGGACCTCGGGGACGAGCTGCTGCGACAGGCCGCCGAGAACATCGACTTCAACACGGTGCTCTGTTATCCGTTCGACTGGGACACCGTGAACGGGTTCGAGGTGGAGTCGGTGAGGCAGCGGCCGGAGTTTCTGGAGTGGTGGAAGGTGCACACGCGGCTGGCGGCCGACCACTACGCGCCCGGGAAGTTCACGACGTTCCTGGGGTACGAGTGGCACGGCAACCGGACGCGCTGGGGCGACCACAACGTCATCTACCGCGACGCCGTGGGCGAGCTGGGACCCGACTGGGAACTCGAGGAGCTGTACGACCGGCTTCGCGGGACGCCCGCCTTTGCCATCCCGCATCACACCGCCTATCACCTCGCCCGGCGCGGCAAGGACTGGGACGTGTGGGACCGGGAGATCTCCCCCGTGATGGAGATCTATTCGGGACACGGCTCATCGGAGGGGCCCGACACCCCGAAGCAGCTGACCCACAACAGCAGCATGGGTCCGCGTTCGAGCGGCAACAGCTACCAGGAGGCCCTCGCCCGGGGCATCCGCACCGGCGTCATCGGCTCCAACGACGGCTGGGGACTGCCCGGACGGTGGAACATGGGCCGCGCCGCCGTCTGGGCCGCCGACAACACCCGTGAGGCCATCTGGGACGGCATCTCGGCACGACGCACCTACGCCGTCACCGGCGACCGCATCCTCCTCGACTTCGACGTCGCCGGCATCCCGATGGGCTCCGAAGGCAAGTCAGTCGGTCCGGTCGGGGCGAAGGTGTCGGTCGTCGGCTCTCACGCGATCGACCGCATCGAGCTTCTCCGGAACGGGATCGTCGCCGCGACGTACTGTCACAGCGGACGGTGGGAGCGGACGACCGGGGCGAAGCGGTTCAAGTTCCGGTTCGTCGCCGGGTGGGGGCCGTGCACCCAGTACGGGTACAAGCCGCCCGAGACGTGGCCGTGGGACTGCAAGCTCGAGATCGACGGCGGCACCCTTGTCGGCGTCGAGAGGTGCTTCGACATGATGGGCCAGACGGTCCCGGTCATCGAGCCGCACCGGTGCGAGTGGCACCTCGAGACCACCGCTCGCCGGATCAGGAACCCGCAGGGAATGACGCAGGGACTCATCTTCGACATCGAGGGCGGGCCCGAGACGCGTCTGCACATCGAGGCCGAGGGCGAGACCCTCGGCATGAGCGTGGGCGAACTGGCGCGACGACCGCATCTCTTTCCGATGCTCGCCGAATCGAAGCGGCGGGCGCTTGACACCTTCGGCGTCGATCCCGACACCGTCGAAAACCCGGATTCCTATTTCCACAACGCCCGGAAGATCAAGCTCCACCGGGCCGTGCCCGAGACCGCCTGGCGCGTTGAGCACACCTTCGGCGATCTCGAACTCGACCAGGGGACCAACACCTTCTACGTCCGCGTCACGCAGACCAACGGACAGGTGGCGTGGTCGAGTCCGGTGTGGATTGAGAAGGGAGCGTGAGAGGAATGGCGGTAGAGGTCCTGACAGTCCGGGCGCATCACCTGGTGTGCCTGGCACATCACGCGGTCCATGGCGACGAGCACCCGACGCTGCCGGTGCTGCTGAAGGCGGTGCGGGAGGACCCGTGGCGGCGTGTCCGCGTGGTCGTGGGTCCCGACGACATCTGCCTCCCCTGCCCGCACTGGAACGGGACGCTCTGCACCCGCAAGGAGGGGATGGAAGAGAAGAACCGCGTCAAGGACGCACGGTTCCTCGAGGTGCTGGGGCTGTCGGACGGTGAGGAGAGAACGGTGCGCGAGGTCTACGACCTCGTCGCCGAGCGTGTAACGCTCGACATCCTGGAAGACATCTGTCCGACCTGCTGCCCGGCCGAATGCGCCGACGCCGTTCACCGCCCCTGGCTGGAAAACGCGTGACGACGCCCGGCGTTCATTCCGACCCGATGCAATAGAGCTCCTCGCCGCCGCGAAGGTAGAGCCGCGTCCCGGCGAACACCGGACCTGCCCCCGACCCCTCGTCGAGGAGGTTCTTCGAGACCTCCTTGTAGACCCGTCCCGGCTCGAGGACCAGCATGGTGCC
>DATKVD010000554.1:0-6607 GCA_035530235.1 Planctomycetota bacterium
GCTTCCGCACCATCTTCGCCCGCACCGGGTTCTGCTCCACGTATCGCATCGCCGCCACCGTGTGCTTCTCGTCCAGCCCGCACGAGAAGAACCGGTTCTGCCACAGGTGCCCGCTCCGCCGGTGAAGACGATTGACGTATCGCGTATACCGCCAGTGCGTCCGGCCGATCGCTTTCGCCAGCGAATGCTTTGTGTGCGGCACCGCCACCAGGTGGACGTGGTTGGTCATCAGGCAGTAGCCGAGCACCGTCAGTTCGTGGCGGTCGCTTTCGTCCGCAAGCAGCTCGAGGTAGACCCGTCGGTCGTCGTCCACAAAGAAAACGTCCTGGCGGTTGTTCCCGCGCTGGGTGATGTGGTAGACGACCTCCGGGATGGCGACACGTGCAATTCGGGTCATGCTGCCAGTATGACCGCTATGAGCTCACACACCAACAGAAAAAACGGTGACTGTCCTGCTTTGTTGTGCGCGACGCCGTAGACGCTCTCGCATTCGTCCTCCCCGGCGTCTTCGGAACAACGGTGTCCTGCGTGTTATACTGCGAATTAACTATGGTGTCCCCCCAACTGCATTCTTCAGAACCCTCGCAGCGTCAGTAGTCGAACGTGAGGCGTCCCTTGTCGTATTCCTGAAGCGTCATCTCGGCATCGAATGAGAACGGACCTTGCGAATCACGCAGCGCTTCCAAGACTCGACGTGCAACATCAGGTCTCCATTGGAGGCTGTGAGCCGCGGCCCAGCAGCGAACGCTGGGTTCCGGATCCTCCATAAGGCCAATGAGGGCATTGTGACCCTCTTCGGACGCTCGAAGAGCCCTGTAGCAGGCGTGCAGCTGTTTCGCCCCTTTGTTGGCTTTCTTTGGATTCGAGACATCGCCGGTCGCGATCGCGCCCTGCCGGTACCGCGCAACAGCATTATGGATGTCCTCTGTCATTCTGCCTCCTTATGGCAGGGCCTGCCCCGCGAGCGCCTTGTTGAGCATCTGTTGGCCGAACTCATATTGCTGCCGCCAAGACTGCGAACCAAGCCATTGTCTAACGGTCTGCTGGCCGGTGAAGGGCCGAATGCTTGAGTAGTAGTTCCCCAGGGCCTGGTTGACCTCGCGGGGCACGGCCACCACATTCATTGTGTTGTGGATGGCTTCGTCGCCAAATTGCGCAATATTCACCCCCCTCTGTTCCACGATGTGGTGCCAGACCTTGCCCTTGCCCGAAGGCCCGACCCCTCGCTTGAGGGCACGGTAGGACCTGAAGTAACGGAAGTTGGCGTTTGGCCCCTTGAGCGCGTTGAACGTGGGAACGTCGTCCAGCGCATTGGCGATCCTGGCGAGAGCTGCAAGTTTGCGCGCTTGCCAATAATCGCGGATGACGTCAACGGCCTTCCCCACCACCTTTCCGCCCACGTAGACGGTGGCGGCCATAATGACCTCATCTTCGATCTCTCCCTGTATCTCCGAGCCCCACCTCAGCGCGAATCGTCTTATCCCCGGCGATAGCTCCAACAGGAACGGATCATTGGGGTTGACGATTCCGGCGTCCACGCTCAGGTCGTGAAGTGCCCTAACTTCCTCCTCGTGCCTGTTGGCGATCGGTACATAGGGCCTGCCCCACTTCGCCAAGAGTCTCCCGAGAATCTTATCATATCGTACGCGAAGCGCGTGATAGAGTTGCTCGGCCGCTTCCTCGTCAGAATCGTCCCAGCGCGGCCAAGGTTCCCACCACCCGACCGGGAGATGTATTGCCCTGTGAAACTCGTTCGGCCACCAGTCGTGTTGCGATAGGGCTCCGGTCTTGTGGAAACTCCACCCATCAGCATACATAAGAAGCAGCAACTTGAAGCCATGGGAGCCGTAGTTGTTGAGATAGACTCTCAGGGCGCCTTCTTCGGTCCACAGCCCCATCGGGTCCAGCCCGGTGATGGGGTTGCTCCGTTCCCACTCGAAGCGGTTCATGCCGTCCGGGTAGCCGGTGGGGTCCGGCTGCATCGCCCGGCCGAACTCGGGACTGTAAACCCGATGGCGCCAATCGTACAGCCCATACTCTTTGTCAAAGAACTTGCCCTGCACCCCCACGTCGCAGATGCCCGTGGCGAGGGGCGCGAGGGGGCTCGAGCCCTTGCCCCGCGACGACTCCAGCACCGGGTACGTCACCAGTGGGTCGTCCCAGAGCGACGTGCCGTTGTCCGCCACCACGATGTCCAGGTCGTTCCCGTCGACGTCCCCGTCCCCGTCGAGGTCGTTGATGCTGTCGGGAGCCGCGCTCGGGACCTCCGCGGCCACCAGGTCGATGTCGGCCTGGTCCACGTCGCCGTCCTGGTCCACGTCCGAGATGAGATATCCCCGGCTGTAGATCGTCCGCTGGCCGTAGGGCGTGTATTCGTAGCGCTCGAGGAGCATCCCACGCCCGTTGGCCAGTCCCGTGACGTTGTAGTTCGCGTCGTGCAGCGCCCAGAAGAACCGCTCGCAGACGTGCGGGTCCTCCAGTTCGTCCTCCGGGTCCTGGTTGATGCCGATGGCGCACAGCTCATCGACGTAGCCGCCTCCCCAGATGTATCTCCTGAGCGGTTCGCCTTTGCCGTCCCGGCGGCAGCCCCGGGTGATCTCGATCACCCGCCTGTCATCGTAATGATAGTGATAGGTACAGTCCCAGTCACCTGAATTTTCGATCTTTTTTGAGGTTCTGCGGCCGAGGCCGTCATGGCCGAGCGTGGCGCCGGTCTCGAGGGTGCTGTTGTCCCAGGCGCGCTGGAGCTAGGCGAGAGGGCGGCGGTGCGCACGACGTTCACGCGTTGAGGGGTGCGGACAAAAAAAGCCGCTCGAGGCGGCTTGATCCTATCGTCGGCGGGTTCACCCCTGTCGGGGGCGTCGCGGCGGTCAGGCGTCGTCTTTCACTTCGGCGGCTTCGGCGGCCTTCTTCTTCTCTTTCTCTTCCTCGGCGGCTTTCTGCTGGGCCTCCTCGCGCGCCTTCTTCTCACGCTCGCGCTGGGCGTCCTCGATCTTCTCCTTCTCGGCGTCCGCCTCGGCATACAGGGCTTCCATATACTTCTCGGCGATCTGGCGCGTTCCGAACTTCTTGGGCCCGATGAGCTTGACGAGCAACTTGCGCTCGGGTTCCTTCTCGACGATCTGCTTCTTGAGGTCCTCTATCTCTTTGGTCAGCTCGGCCTTGCGCTGCTCGTCCTCGGCCTTTTCGAGTTCGCGGGCCTTGGTGGCAATCTGCTCGCGAAGCTGCTTGATCTGCTTGTCCAGCTCGTCGTTGTCCTTGTCGCGCGACTCGTTCTCGGCTCTCACCAGCTTCGCCCGCGCCACGACCTCATCCATGTCGCTGTACATGCCGCAGTAGATCTCGATGCCCGTTTTCTCAGTCAGGACGTAGTAACTGGGCACACTGCCACTGCTGCTGCCACTGCCGCTGGGCCGGGGGATGGGCACGCGGACGCGCTGTGCGTCGACAGCACCCGACAGCGCCAGAACCACCGCCACAAGCACCAGAACGCATGCTGCCGCCCGTCTCATCGGATCCCCTTTCCTGCGATGTGACCCCGGCCTCGTGCCGATCTTCACCTGCCGCTCAATTATACACCGCCGGCAGCGGCATTCAAGCCAAGATTCGCGCCGAAACGCCCGCCGGGCCGCCCGCGGCAGGAACGGAGCCGCGGATGGGACGCCGCGAGGAAGAGCCCCGGCAAGGGGCTGGACACGCCCGCGGACCGGCCTGTTTGACATCTTAAACGTGATGAATTTTTTCAACACGCCCCGCTGCGCGCGTAACGCCTTGGCAGGACATGGGTTATGTCGAACGACGAACACGACATGCACCTGCCGTGTCCTCTATTTTCAACACGAGGCCACTTTGCTGCAAAATGGTGCAGCAACTGCCCACATTTTTTTGCCCCCGTATCCCCTTGGTCTGCAAGGGCTTGGGGTGAGCCCCCAGAAAAGTCCGCCGCACGCCGTCCGTATGGCACGGCATTTGCAGGTAACACAGCAGCGAAGCGTGAATACCCACGGGAACCTACGTCACAAGGCGTTGGGAGGATCGGTATTCACGCAATGCTTGGCGGGGGGGCCGGGGCCGTCAAGGCCCTGTGCGCATCCGGCCAGGCAATGGGAGAATCTGCCTGGGGTACCGGACTCGGAGCCTGTGCTGCGAGATTTCGGTAGAGTCACGTGCGGACACACGTGACACAAAGCCAGAGCCGGCAAGCCGTTATGAGTGGGCACGAGTCTCTGGGAACGGTAGGACCAGGCAGTCGAAGTGGCGTCCGGACGCGGACGCCACTTTCTTTGTACCCCCCGGCGCGAACCCCCGCGCGGACGCCACGGAGGTGCGCCGGCGCGAGGCCCGAGCCGGCGGCGGTCCGCGCCGGTCAGGTGCGGGTCGCGCTTGTCCCCCGGCGGAAGTTCGCGAGAGGTTTTCAGCGCAGCTCCCACCCATAGATATGGGGCCGATTCGTCCCCGAAGACAGCCACTTCGTGTCGCATCTCAGGCAGTTGGCGTTCAGGTGGAGGGACGCTCATGTCGTCCGAATGCACACCGATGTCGCCCGGCTGTCGGGTGATGTCGCCGGGATGTCTGGCGTTGGCGTTCGGTGTCGCCCTGGCCCTCGCCGCGTCGGCGGCCGGTCAGGACCCGGCCCCGGTGCCCGGGTACGACCCTAACCCGAAGGTCGTCCGGCAGGGGCTCACGGAAATCTTCCGCCGACGGCCGTACGTTCACACCCGGACGATGGACGCGCTGGCGAAGGAGGGGACGTGTCCCGGCGAGCTGTTGATCTACAACGACGTCGACACCGGCATGGAGGTGTGGCGGCTGACCTGGCGCACCGGGTATAACACCATCCATTCACATATCAACCGCACGCCATGGACCGCGGACGGCAGTCTGTTGGGCTTCCGCTCGGACCGCGGGATGCCGGGCGTGTGGAAGCGTGCCGAGACCGGCCGCGGCGACCCGCACCCGTACCTCATGCAGCCCGACGGCTCGTCCTTCAAGCTGTTCGGACCCACCGCGCCGGGCTTCACCACCGTGTACGGCCGGTGGCTCTCGTGGGACAAGCGCGACCCGGACGTCTGCTACTGGCCCACGCACGCCGCCCTCTACAGGACGGTGGCAACGCGTGAGGGCGTCAAGGTCGAGAAGGTCGTCGACCTGCCCAACGCCGACCGCCGAAAGGACATCCTGGCGAACCTCAGCGAATCGAACCTCATCCTCATCAAGGACCGCAACTCCTCCGACTACCGCGGCGAGGTCTACGTCGTCGATCCCGCCGAGGGCAAGATCATCCACCGCTACGAGTGGGGCCTCGGCCTCGAGTGGCCGAAGCACGACGTCGCGATGGAGTTCGGCTTTCACGACTGCACGTTCCGCCGGAACCGGGAGAACACCTACGTCGTCAACTACGGCCCCGGCGGGTCGGTGGGCGAGCCGCTCTTCTTCGAGATCCCGCTCGACGGCGACAAGTCGAAGGTGAAGATCTGCTACCCGAACGCGGCGGACCCGAACATCCCGTACTACTCGCACCCGGCGTGGAGCGGGACGGGAAAGTTCGTCGCCTATTTCGGGTGTGAGGAATTCGGCCCCGAGGAGAGGAACCCCGGACTGCACGTGCGCGATCACGACGCGCGAAAACCCATCGTGCGGCTCATCGACGGTTGGGTGGGGGGGCACATCGCGTGGGACGGCTACGACGAGGACTGGCTGGCGGCGGCGGTGGGTTCGCGTCACGTGCCCGAGTGGGACGGCTGGATCGCCCACGCGCACATCCCCACCGGCCGCGCCGAAAAGCTCACCCGCCACCACAGCCGAGAGAACGGCGGACGGTCCAACTACGCCGCGTATGCCCGACCCGCACAGAGCCCCGACGGCACCAAGTGCCTCTTCCACTCCACCATGCTCCAGACGACCGATCAGTCCATGGACCTCTACATCGCGGTGAGTCACCGTCCCGCGCCGCCGACGGTCACCGGGATGCGGCATCAGGAACTCGAGCGGGAAGACGGGGGCGTCATTGTCGACGGCGTCCTGGCGTGGAAGCCGCCGAGGATCCACCGCGAGATCAAGGCCTATTGCGTCTACCGCCGGCGCCAGGGCGAGACGGCGTGGAACATCTGGAACATCGTGGGCAAGGATCGGAGAGAGGTGTCCGTGCCGTTTCCCGAGGCGCAAGGTGCGGATTATTGCGTGACGTCCATCGAACACAGCGGCCTGGAATCGTCCCGCACCTCCGCGGTCGGCCGCGTGAAGGGCGCCGACTACGAGGTCGTTGACAAAGCCGGTCTCACCGGCTGGGACAAGACGCCGCCCGAGCCGCCTGCGGACCTGAAGGTTGAAGCGACCCAGGCCGGTCCGAAGCTCACGTGGCGGCATTCGACCTCGAAAGACGTCCGTTACGTGCACGTCTATTTCTCCGCGACGGGCGTCCCCGCGCCCGTCCAGGCCAACCGCATCGCCTCGGTCGTGCGCCGCGCCGAGGACCCCGGTGGCCTCGTGCCGCTCTTCCCGTCGAATGAGTATATCGACTGGTCGGCGCCCGCGGGCGTCAAGGGCACCTATGCCGTGACGGCGGTGGATAGGCAGGGCAATGAGAGCACCGCGATCATCGCGGCAG
>DATKVD010000555.1:0-3379 GCA_035530235.1 Planctomycetota bacterium
GGCCCCGCTTGACTATCGCTCCTAATCCACGTAGTGCCGCTCAGTCTGGAGTTCCTTCGCGATGAAGCGGTCGAGGCCGTCGGTGTAGCGCTTGCCGGAGGTCATGAACCCCCAGTTGTGGTCGCCGGTGATCTCGAGGAAGGTCTTGTCCGCCGGGCCGGACGATTCGTAGAGCTTCCGGCCGTGGTGGATCGGAATGAGCGTGTCCTCCTCACTGTGGACGATGAGGACCGGACAGCGCGTCCTCTCCACGGCTTCCACAGTGTTGTACTCGAACCGGCAGATGGACCGGATGGGGAGGATGGGGTAGAGTTCGACGGCACGGTCGGGGACGGAGGTGAAGGCGGATTCGAGGATGAGTCCCTTCGGGTGGACCTTCGCGGCAAGGTGCGCCGCGACGGCGCCCCCGAGCGACCGCCCGGCCACGAAGATCTTGTCCGCCGCCACGCCCTTCACTTCCATCAGGTGTTTCCATGCGGCCTCGGCGTCCAGATAGGTGCCTGTCTCGGTGGGCTTGCCCTCGCTCTTTCCGTAGCCGCGGTAGTCGAAGATGAACGTGCTGAGCCGGAGCTTGTTGAAGATGCGGAGGGTGTCGTTCCTGTTCGAGATGTTCCCGGCGTTGCCGTGACAGAAGAGGATGACCGTGCGGGCGTCCTCGGCCGGGACGAACCATCCGTGCAGCTTCACGCCGTCGGCGGCCTCGAACGTGACGTCGGTGTAGTCCAGCCCGACGTCCCCGGGCGTCTCGTCCATCCACCGGCTGGGGAAGTAGAGCATCTTCGACTGGAGTGCGAAGAGCAGCAGCGTAAGTCCGACGTAGACACCGATCACCATCAGGGTTCCTCTGAAGAGGGTCTTTCGGATCCGCCTGCGGCGGCGGCTTTCGGGGTCGTTATCGTGCCTGTCGCCTTCGAGCGGCGGCTGCCAGGTGGCAAAGGCCACCGGGACAAACCACGCGGCACCGGTCCACACCAACGCGAGCACGATGGCGATGACCCAGGGGCTCTCCCCGAGGGCCGGGAGGATCATCGACGCCCCGCTCAGGACACTTCCCCAGATTATAGCGGCCCCGGGATGCCATTCCAGCTTTGCGTCGCAGGCGGGACAGGTGAACCACTTCTTCTTTTCGCGGACGAGCCCGAGGCCGAAGAGCGGCATCTGGTAACCGCATCTCGGGCACTTCTTGTTGTCGGGGAACCGGATGAGCGGCTTCATTCGGGCTCCGTGTTGCGGACCTCCTTCAGCCAGGCCCGCCAGCGGTCGGCGCGTTGGCCGAACTTCTCGCCGGTGATCTCTTTCAGGGCCGATGCGGCGGCGCTTACCGCGTTGGGGTCCGGGTCGCTCAGCGTCCGTATCAGGGGCTCGATCGCCCGCGGGTCACGCAACTCGCCCAGTGCCTGTGCCGCCGCCCAGCGCACCCGCCGATCCTCGTCTTTCAGCATCGGGATCACCTGCGGCACCGCAGCTTTGAGGCCGACCTGACCCAGTCCGCGTGCCGCGGCGGCGCGGACGTCGCCGTGCTTGTCGCGCAGCATGTAGATGAGTGCCCGCATCGCGCGTACGCCGCCCAGCCGACCCAGCGCCACCGCGACCGCGCGACGGACCTCGGCGGACCTGTCCCTCCGCATCGGCAGCAGGAGTTCGAGGGCACGCTGGTCGCCGAGATCGCCGAGGGCGAACGCGGCGGCACTGCGGACCCGCGCGTTCTTGTCGTCGAGCGCATCAACGAGCGGCGGGTAGGCACGGGGGTCTTTCATCAGGCCGAGGGTTCTGAGGGCGCCTTGACGTGCCTCGCGCTCCCCGCCTTTGAGGAGGTCGATGAGTTCCGGGACGACGGCCTCGTCACCGATCTGCACGATGGCCTGGACGACGGCCTCACGCTCGTGGGACGGCTTGACACCCAGCACCTTGACAAGGGGCGAGGCGCCGCGCCTGTCCTTGAACGTCCCCAGCGCCTTGACCGCCCTCATCCTCAACGCGGGATCGGAGAGACACGCGGCGACGGGCTCGGCGGCCCGCCCGTCCCCGAGCGCCGTCAGGGCGTCAATGGCCGCGCGGCGCACGTCCTCGACCTCGTCCTTGAGCCGGGCGATGATCGGCTCGACGGCCCGCTTGTCCTCCTGCTTGGCCAGGGAGACGACCGCGGCCTTGCGCACGTGCACGTCCTCGTCCTCGAGGCAGCGGATCAGCGGCTCGACCGCCCGTTCGTCCTTGTACCCGCCCAGGTGCTGCGCGGCGCGGTGCCGCATCCCCACGTCCGGGTCGGAAAGCTGCTTGATATACTGTGAGACGAGGTGCTCCGGCCCGATCGAAAGCGCAGAGGCCGACGAGGAGAAACCGATGCAGACCGCCGCCGCCAGCAGCAGCCAGCCGCGGCGGAAGCCCGGTTCCACGCTGTGGGGGACAGTGCTTCTCATGGCTCACCCGGATCGTTCCGCTTCAGGCCTCCGCATCGTGACGGGCGTTCCCGGCGCCCATGGCCTCACGGAGCGCTGTCTCGAGGGCGTCGGGTTCGTCGGTGCCGATGCGGACGGCCCTGCCGTTCCGACGCACCAGCTCCACGGCGTCCAGACCGGAGACGTTGTAGAGCCAGCCCGTGCCGATCCAGCGGATGCCGAACCCGTACCACCACCGGTTCCTGACCCGCTTGACGGAGACGAATTCCCTCAGGGCCCAGCGCTTGCGGATGAGTCCCGGACCGAACCGCACCTCCACCTCGTCCGTGCGCACGACGACCGTCAGCGTGCCGAAGAGAACGAGGACGACGAGGAGCAGACCCCCGATGGGCAGAACGACGACCATGGGCGCATCGTCGTACTGCCTCGCGATGACCACCAGCAGGATGACGGCGGCCGCGAGGGACATGATCATCACGGTGCCGATCTGCGTGTGACGGTAGCGTTCGGGCTTCTGCCTCTCATTCATTGCCTCCGGCCCCCTATTGAGCATACGCGGCGGCGGCGCACGCGCCCGCTCGGGCGTCGTACGGCACGAAGCTGCGGTCGGTGTAGTACGGGAAGAGCCACAGGTCGTCGGCCCAGTTGCGGACGGCGGCGGGTTCGAGTCCGCTCGCCTGGATGTTGGTCAGGTAGTACCGCTCTCCCGGGTGGAGTGTCTGAAAGAGCTTCTCGACGGTCGGGATGCGTCGGGCGAGTCCCTTGAGGAACGGGTCGAGCCGTGCGAAGGAATACGCCTTGCCGCCGTTCGGCTTGCAGTTCGCTGTGTCCCAGTCACGGTACTTCAGCGTGAAACCGCGGTGCTCGTAGCCGAAGCGCGAGACGTGGTCGTTGAGCCAGAAGCGGTAGAAGACGTAGAGGTTGACGTTGAAGGGGCTCTGCTGGAGGCCGGTCATCTTCATGGGGAAGTAGACGCCGTCGCG
>DATKVD010000556.1:0-9111 GCA_035530235.1 Planctomycetota bacterium
CACCCCTCCTCGAGCGTCAGAAGGAAGGGCGCACGCCCGATCTCCCGGCGAATCGCCTCCCCGTCCAGGGGCTTGGCGAACCGTGCGTCGATGACGCACAGCTCGACACCCTCCACGGCAAGACGCTGCCGCACCGCCAAGGCCACCTCCACCATGCTGCCGTAAGCCAGAAGTGTTCCCCCGTCCCCTTCGGCAAGCACGACGGGTTTCCCCAGCTCGATCGGCTCATCCGAGGAGATCGCCTCGTCGGGAACCGGCGCCCGAGGATAACGGATCGCACAGGGAACTTCAAGCGTCATCGCGAAGCGGAACATGCGCTCCAGCTCATGGGCGTCCGAGGGGGCCATCAACACCATCCCGGGCAGGTGACGGAGATACGCGATGTCGAAGACGCCGTGATGCGTGGGACCGTCCGAGCCCACCAGCCCCGCCCGGTCCACCGCGAAGAGCACCGGGACCCCCTGAAGACAGACGTCATGGAAGACCTGGTCGTAGGCCCGCTGGAGGAAGGTGCTGTAGACGGCGACGACGGGACGCAGTCCCCCGGTCGCCAGTCCGCCGGCCAGGGCCACGGCGTGCTGCTCGCAGATGCCCACGTCGTACAGACGGTCGGGGAAGGATTCGCCGAAATCGGTGAGTCCGGTGCCGTCGGGCATTGCGGCGGTGATGGCACACAGCTCGGGCTTCGCCCAGGCCAGGTCACAGATGACCCGTGAGAAGACCTTCGTGTAGCTGGACTTGCCGGGCACCGGCGTTTCCTCGCTGGTCTTCCCGTCGGGGGCGATGGCCGGGGTGACGCCGTGAAACCGTGTCGGGTCCTCACAGGCCCCGTCGTGACCGCGTCCCTTCTGTGTCCTCACGTGCAGCAGGATGGGCTGGTCGAGCCGGAGTTTGCGTATCTCCCCGAGGACCGGGAGCAGCTCGTCGAAGCTGTGACCGTCGATGGGGCCGAAGTACCGGAAGCCCAGTTCCTCGAAGATCCACCCGGGGACGACACTGTGACGGATGAGGTCCTTGAGACGTTCGACCGCCCGCTCCATGCGCGGTCCCAGTGCCGGGACGGAATCGATGAAGTGTCGGACCTCACGTTTGATCTCGTTGTAGCGACTCGAGGTCCGGATGCGGTTGAGGTACTTGCCGAGTGCCCCGACGGTGTCCGAGATGGCCATGCGGTTATCGTTGAGGACGACCAGGAGGTTCCTGGCGAGGTCCCCGGTGTGGTTGAGTCCCTCGAAGGCGAGTCCGGTGGCGATCGAAGCGTCGCCGAGGACCGCGACGACATGGGGCGTCACCTCCGGGGCGTCTTCCGCCAGCTCCTGTGTGCGTTCGAGACCGATCAGCAGCCCGAGAGCGGTGGAGATGGACGTGCCGCTGTGACCCGTGGTGAACGGGTCGCAGGGACTCTCGGTGCGGTCGGGGAAGCCGCTGAGACCGTCGATGAGACGCAGGGACTGGAACGGGTCACGCCGGCCCGTCAGCAGCTTGTGCGTGTAGCACTGGTGACCCACGTCCCAGATGATCCGGTCGGTGGGGAGGTCGTAGAGGTAGTGGAGTGCGATGGTGAGTTCGACGACGCCGAGGTTGGAGGCGAGGTGACCGCCGTTGCGCTCGACCACCTCACGGATGAGACAGCGGACCTCCGTCGCCAGGGCCGGCAGCTGGTCCGGCGTGAGCTTCTTCAGGTCCTCGGGTGTCTGGATGCCGTCCAGCAGTTCGCCCATTCGGTGGTCCCTCTTCGTCTCTGTGGGCCGACGTCCCCGTCACGGGTCACTTGCGGCGGCTCAGGATGAAAGTCGGAACGGCCAGGAGCATCCCGGCACGTCGGCCGTATTTCTTCAGTGCGAGTGTCGCCTTCGCCGCCAGTTTCTCCGCGAGTGCACGGCTCTCTTCGACCCCGTGCACCCGTGGGTAGGTCTGCTTGCCGTGCTCGGCGTCCTTGCGCAGCCGCTTGCCCATCCGTCGGTCGTCGCCCGTCTCGTCCAGGAGGTCGTCCGTGATCTGAAAGAGAAGACCGACGGCCTCACCGAAGTGTGTGAGGTCGCGGAGCTCCGCTTTCGACGCCCCGCCGGTCATGGCGCCCATGCGGACGCTCGCACGGATGAGTGCGGCGGTCTTACGACGGTGAATCTCGTCGACGAGCGTCGCGTCCGGGGGCTTGCCTTCCGAGAGGACGTCGAAGGTCTGTCCGCCGACCATGCCGTCCGACCCGGCCGCCCGGGCCAGTTCGTGCGTCAGTGCCGCCACCAGCCCGGCGTCTTTCGTGCGGCGGGTGATCGTCTCGAACGCGAGTGTCAACAGCGCGTCACCCGAGAGGATCGCCAGTGCCTCGCCGAACACCCTGTGCGACGTGGGCTTGCCCCGACGGACGTCGTCGTCGTCCATCGCCGGGAGGTCGTCGTGAATGAGTGAATAGGTGTGCACCATCTCCAGTGCACACGCCGGGGGCAGAAGGGCCGTCACACGTTCACCCATCATCTTCCCGGACAGCAGGCACAGCACCGGTCTCAGACGTTTCCCCCCGGCGAACACACTGTAGCGCATCGCCCGGTGGAGTTCCCGGGGCGAGGCGTTCTCAGCGGGGAGGAAGCGGTCCAGTGCCGCATCCACGCGCGCCGCCAAGGCCTTCCACGTCCTGTCGAACGTCGCCGCCATCGGTCCGTCGTCCCTTACGGTCCCACAAATATAACGCTTATCCGTCCGGTCCCGTCGAATTTTTCCGCCCGACCGCTCACCGCTCACGGAGGATCCCGTAGCGGATGATGCGCGTGATGAGTTCGTGCTCGTCCCGCCTGAGGGGGTTGAACGCGCACCCCACACGCTTGAGCCCCTCCATGCCCGCCGCGGCGCCGATCCACTTCACCCGTGCCTTCAGTCTGAACCCCCGGGGCACCGCGTAGACCTCGAACGGGATATCGAACGAGATGAGGATGACGTCCCCGGGCCGGAGTGTGCGCTTGGTGATGAAGCTGATGCCCTGCGAACTGAGATCGACGACGGGACCGCGGTGCGGGGGGTCGCCCTCGAAGAGGAACAGCATCCGTCGACGACGGAAAAGCGCCGTGCAGTTCTTGACGGCGTACCGGACACTCCGGCGTCGATCGGCCTGCGGCATCTCCCTTCTCCCCCGTCCCGTCAGAAGAGCGACGCGTCGTTCTCGTCTTCGGACGCCTCGTCCGCGTCGGCGTCCGCGGCGGCGGCCCCTTCGAACGGCACCGCCTCCAGCTCGCCCGTCTCACCGCGCGTGAGAATCTCCACCTTCTTCTCCGCGTCCGAGAGGATCTTGTGACACTGCTGGTAGCACTTGACCCCTTCCTCGTAGCGAGCGATGGCTTTTTCGAGCCCCAGTTCGCCGGATTCGAGCTCGCCGGCGATGTCCTCGAGCCGTTCCATCAGTTCCTCAAAGCTCGACTGCTTCTCACCGGTTTTCTTTTTCCTGGCCATCGGATGTCTCCACCGATTCGACGCGGCTGGTGATGCGGCCGCGGAAGAGTATGGTGTTGATGCGGTCGCCGGGGGCGGTTTCGCCTGCGTCGCGAAGGACCGTGCCGTCGGCGCGCGTGATGGAATAGCCGCGTTCGAGCACCCGCAGCGGACTGAGGCTGTCGAGTTTTCCGCCCGTCCCGGCCAGTCGTGCGGTGAAGTGCCTGATGAGTCCCCGGAGCGCAACGCCCAGCCGGGTGCCCAGGTCGTCGGTGCGCTGGATGAGCTGTGCGAGGTGTCCGCGGAGACGTGCGGGTCCCACACGCACCCGCAGCGTGTTGAGCATCGCGCGGGCGGTCACCCCGCGGCCCGCCAGGGCGTGTCGAAGTCGCCGGGCGGCGTCCAGGAGCGTCGCCTCGAGGTCCGCGCGACGCGGGACCACCAGCTCCGCCGCCGCCGTCGGCGTCGCCGCACGCAGGTCCGCCACCATGTCCGATATCGTCACGTCGATCTCGTGTCCCACCGCACTCACCACCGGGATCTCACTCGCGTAGATCGCCCGGGCCACCACCTCCTCGTTGAACGCCCACAGGTCTTCCAGACTCCCGCCGCCGCGTCCCGTGATGATGACGTCGAACCCCCCGATGCGGTTCAGCTCACGGATGCCCCCGGCGATCTCGCGTGCGGCTTCCTCTCCCTGCACCCGCACCGGGTAGATCGTCACGTGCATCCCGGGAAACCGACGGAACGTCACCTGGAGGATGTCACGGATGGCGGCCCCGGTAGGACTGGTCACCACCGCGATGTGCCGTGGGAACGCCGGGATGGGCACCTTGTGTTCGTCGTCGAAGAGCCCCTCCCTGCGGAGCTTCTCGACGAGCTGTTTGAAGGCGAGTTCGAGCGCCCCGACGCCCCGCGGCTCGAGCGACGTGATGATGACCTGGTAGTTCCCGCGCGCCTCGTAGACGGTCAGCTCGCCTCCCACCACCACCTGCATCCCGTCGGTGAGGTCGAACCTGACGCGCGACGCCACCCCGCGGAACATCACCGCCGAGAGCTGACAGCTCTCGTCCTTGAGGGTGAGGTAGACGTGTCCGGACTGCGGCCGGCGGAGGTTCGAGACCTCCCCGGTCACCCACACCCGTCCGAAGGTCCCCTCGAGGGTCGTCTTGACCGCCCGGGTGATCTCGGTGACGGTGTAGACGTGCCGCTCGCCCGTCGGCTCGAATCGTCCGTCCGAATTGCCGGATCGCCTGGTCATACGCCTGCCCACAGGAAGGAAAAAGTACCAGGTACTTTTTTGAAAACGGCCTTCTTGGCCCAAAAACCCACGAAATCCGTCTGAAAAAAAGTACCAGGTACTTTTTTCTGCGCAGGCTATGTCTTCTTGACGACAATCCGCTCGATGGCGGTGGCTTTGTGTGTGTTCCGGTCGGCGGTGATGAGGACACCCGAGAGACGCACGTCGCCCGTCGCCACGTCGAAGTGCGTGGGCATGCCGGTGGTGAGGGCCCGCACGACCTTCTCCACACTGCGTCCGAGCACCGACTGGTGGGGACCGGTCATGCCGAGATCGGTGATGTAGGCGGTGCCCTTCGGGAGCACCCGCTCGTCGGCGGTCTGCACGTGGGTGTGTGAGCCGATGACGGCGGTCACGCGGCCGTCCAGGTGCCAGCCCATCGCCACCTTCTCACTGGTGGCCTCGGCGTGGAAGTCGACGACGATGACGTCGGTGTCGCCGGCCAGTCGGTTGAGGATGGACTCCACGGCGGCGAACGGGTCGTCGATGGGCTTCATGAACACCCGTCCCAGGACGTTGACGACGCCCACGCGCTCGCCGTGACGGCCCTCGAGGACGGTGAAGCCCTTGCCGGAGGCCGACCTGGCGAAGTTGGCCGGTCGGAGGATCCGTGCGTCGGTTTCGAGGAGTGGGATGATCTCCTTGCGTCGGAAGACGTGATCGCCGGTGGTGATGCAGTCCACGCCGGCCTCGAAGAGCGCCCGTGCGGTTTCCGGGGTCAGTCCACTGCCCCCGGCGGCGTTCTCGGCGTTGGTCACGACGAACGAGACCTCGCGATCGGTGATGAGTCCGGGAAGGACCTCGGTGATGATGTCCCGTCCGGGACGTCCGACGACGTCTCCCAGGGCAAGAATCCTCAAATGTGCCTCGCTTTCCGGAGAAGGGCCGCCCCCCCTCCCTGGGAGGGAGGGGGATTTGATTCGACGTCAGTGTGCCACCTCGGTGAAGCGCGTCTCACGGATGAGTGTGACCTTCACCTCGCCCGGATAGGTCAGCTCGGTTTCGATCTCCTTCGCGATGTCCCGACAGATCTTCGCCGAGTCCTTGTCGTTGATCTTGTCACTGTTGACGATGACGCGGACCTCGCGTCCCGCCTGAATGGCGTAGGCCTTGTCGACGCCCGGAAAGCTCTGTGCGATGCCTTCGAGACGTTCGAGTCGCTTGATGTATTTCTCGAGGGTCTCACGACGTGCCCCCGGCCGTGACGCACTGATGGCGTCGGCCGCCATCACCAGAACCGTGTAAATCGATTCCGCTTCCACGTCCCCGTGGTGACCGGCGATGGCGTTGATGACGAGCGGTTTCTCCTCGTATCGCCTGGCCAGGTCGCCGCCGATGGCCGGGTGACCGCCCTCCATCTCGTGGTCCACGGCCTTCCCGATGTCGTGCAGCAGTCCGCAGCGTCGTGCCAGGACGGGGTCGAGTCCCAGCTCCGAGGCGAGCATGGCGGCGAGGAACGCCACCTCGACCGAGTGCTGGAGGACGTTCTGTCCGTAGCTGGTGCGGTAGCGCAGTCGTCCCAGGAGTTCCAGCACCTTCGGATGCACCCCACGGACGTTCGCATCGAGAACGGTCTGCTTCCCGGTCTCCCGGATGATCTGCTCGACCTCCTTCTGGGTCTCCTGGACCACCTCCTCGATGCGTGCCGGGTGGATGCGTCCGTCGACGATGAGTCGCTCCATGGCACGCCGGGCCACCTCACGTCGGACCGAATCGAACCCGCTCACCACCACCACCCCCGGGGTGTCGTCCACGATGACGTCCACACCGGTGGCCCGTTCGAAGGCCCGGATGTTCCGACCCTCACGACCGATGATGCGGCCCTTCATGTCGTCGTTGGGAATGTCGATGGCGCTGACGACGTGCTCGA
Source organism: Planctomycetota bacterium (assembly GCA_035530235.1). Taxonomy (GTDB): domain Bacteria; phylum Planctomycetota; class DG-23; order DATKVD01; family DATKVD01; genus DATKVD01. Next base: position 6,591 of record DATKVD010000556.1, read on the forward strand.
CGGTGTGGTCGGCGGCGAGACGCTGAATGGACGTCGCGATGATCTCACGGGCCTTGCCGTCGGCCAGTTCCTTCGTCTCCTCGGTCACCCGCTGGATGGTTTCCGACTGCTCATGGACCAGTTCCTTCTCCAGGCGATCGAGCAGCAGGGCCTGTGCCTCCTCGCGCGTCATGCCGGAGATGAGCCGGAGGGACTCCTTTTCGCTCTCGATCAACGCATCGAGGTCCTTCTGGGCCTGACCGAGCTGACCCTCACGCTGGGAGATCCGCTTCTCCTGCGACTCGACGAAGCGCTCCTTCTTGGTGATGAGGTCGGCCTTGCGGTCCAGGTTGTCCTCACGCTTGGTGAGCCGTCGCTCCAGTCCCCTCAGCTCCCCGCGCGTCTCCTGGGTCTCTTTCTCGAACTGCTCCCGACGCTTGAACACCTCCTCCTTCGCCTTCAGTTCCGCTTCCTTCAGGATGTTGTCCGCCCGCTGACGGGCGTCCGACACGATCTCCTGCGCCCGCTCGCCGGCATGCTCTCCCCGACGGTGTGCCAGCCACCGGAACAGAAGGTAACCCCCACCCGCCCCCGCCAGAACGCACGCCGCCGCGAGGATCCCTGCGTACCCCCCGCTCAAGTTTGCCAGGATTCCCATGTCCTTCCCCTTCCAGATGGATTCACGGAGTCCGACCGTGCCTCCAGAGTGCACCGTCACCGGCGAACGTCTGCACGACCGGTCTCAAGGATCGCATCAAGTGGAGGGAGAGAGAGAAGAGGTGCTCCGAAGGCCGCAGAAGTCCGGCGGTAGAAAGCCCAAAAGAGAGTGTTCGGTCAGACTATCCGGTTTCCGCGCGCTCTGGGCCGGGGGGACCGCCGTCCAGAAAGCACCCGGGACGACACCCGCCGGTTCTGCGCGCCAACACCGCCTGACAATCTGACACGGGAAGTTGCACTTTCTTCATACAACTTGGTTTCTCTTGGGACATCTATTCGTGACGCGCACCGAGCTCAGATAACGACGGAAAGTATGAAATAATCGAACCGAATGGTCGTTTCCACCGGTGCCAAGCACTTCGGCCGCGTCACCCCCGCCTGATCGGCACTTCCGGTTAACGGTCTGTCTCTTACCCCACTTTCAGCGGAAGCCAACAAACAGACTAAAGTTACGCTATCGGAGTATACCGCTGAAACGCGTTGGGTGTCAAGGCAAAAAGGCAAATATTGGCCTGTGCTGAGGAATTTCGACGGGTGAAATGAGCCCGGTCTGCCGGCCGGGGCGCCGTGAAGGGACGTGAAGTCGTAACCCGCTTCAGGGCAAAGCCTTATGTCATTGGCCCTGGCTCCCGCTCGCGACGGGCCGCGGGCCGTCCACCGGCCCGGAAAGCCCGGCTGAACCCCTCCGCCGGGGCCCGGCCCCACCGAGGCTTTGCTTGACAGCTTGCGGCCCGGCGGATAGCATCCGTGGCGGCAGCCGGGCCTTTCCCGTGGCGGGGCTTTCTCCCTTTCGATGTCCGGCGGAGACGAAATGGCGGCCGTGGACCTCATCGTTATCGGATCGGGCCCCGGGGGGTACGTGGCGGCGCTTCGGGCGTCGCAGCTCGGGGCACGCGTGGTGCTCGTCGAGGCGCGCGACCTCGGCGGCGTCTGTCTCAACCGAGGCTGCATCCCCACCAAGGCCATCCTCGAATCCGCCCGGATCCTCGACCAGTTGAAGCGTGCGAAACAGTTCGGACTCACCGTGCCGTCGGCGGAGGTGGACTACGCGGCGGTCGTCGCGCGCAAGGACAAGGTGGTGTCGCGGCTCAGTCGCGGCGTCGGCATGCTGCTGAAGGGTGCGAACGTCGAAGTCGTGATGGGTCGTGCGCGCGTCCTCGACGCGAACACCGTCGAGGTGGCCCAGGGAGAGACGACGACCAGGCTGGAAGCACGTCATCTCATCATCGCCACGGGAAGCGAGGCGGCAAGGCCCGAGGCGTTTCCCTTCGACGGCTCACGCGTCATCACCAGTGACGAAGCACTCCGGTTGACCACGCTTCCCGCCAGTGTCCTCATCGTCGGCGGCGGATACATCGGATGTGAGTTCGCCTCGATGTGGGCCGAGTTCGGCAGCAAGGTAACCGTCGTCGAGATGCTGCCGAGGCTTCTGCCCCCGGCCGACGAGGACGTCTCAACCGAGATGCAGCGTGCCCTCATGCGCCGGAAGGTCAAGGTGCACGTCGGCACGAAGATCGAGACCCTCCGGAGAACCGACACCGGCGTCGTCGCCGAACTCTCGGACGGCAAACCGGTCGAGGCCGGGATCGCCCTGGTCGCCGTCGGACGCAAACTCAACAGTGACCTCGAGGGTCTCGCCGCGACGGGGGTGAAACTCGAGTGCGACGCGGTCGCCGTGGACGAGCTGTGCCGCACCAGCGTGGACGGCGTCTACGCCATCGGCGACGTGACGGGGAAGTGGCTCCTGGCCCACTACGCGAGCGAGCAGGGGATGGTGGCGGCCGAGCACCTGTTCGGCGGCGGGCCCGAACCCATCGACGAGCGT
>DATKVD010000557.1:0-13502 GCA_035530235.1 Planctomycetota bacterium
CTGCCATTTGATGACGCGGCGCCGCCATTTCCGGTCACGACCTGCGTACGGCCGGACATTCAAACGACATCGTCTGCGTCTCGGGCGAAATGAGCGTACGCCGAGCGGAGTACAAATCGACGCGATGCGACAGGGGAACGGAGGATCGGTGGACCGACGGCGGCCCGGCAACCCCGCCAGCGGCGGGTAAACTTCAACCTGTAACATGCAACTTGCAACATGTAACTTGCAACCTGCAACCTGCAACTTGCCACGGTCTTTTGATGCCATTGGCGCGACATTTCCGGACACGACCTGCGTACGGCCGGACATTCAAACGACATCGTCTGCGCTTCAGGCGAAACGGACGTGCGCCGAGCTGAGTACGAATCGACGCGATGCGACAGAAAAACGCGCGAACACATGCACGATCGACCGCCCACGCACACAACCGGTCGACGCTAGCCGATTATTAGCCTCCCGAAAGTCGACGACCCAATCTGACCCTTTCCCGACCGACCATTCTCTTTTTTTCTGGGAAAACTTCTTGACACACCACCGGGCCAGGTATAACTTCCTTCTGCAGACCGCGGATAACCGCCATGTGACCGCTCGGGATGCCGCAACCCCGGCAATGCGGAGCACGTCGACACCAGGGGAGGGGCTCCGCGACGGACCCCAACGGAAAATCCAGGCGCCGATGATGGCGTTGAATTGTATGCCGTGCTAAGTGAAAAGACTCACAAAGTTCTCCCGTGACGCCTGCCCGCCGAAGGTGAACGCCCCGACGGCGGAGCATGTAACCTGTTGGAAATAAAGGGCTTACATGGGCACTTACTCCGTGTCCGAATCACATCTTCACGACTTCCTCGCGGCACTCGCTTCCGACGCCGAGGTCTACGGCACCGTCGAGCAGCAGGAGCAGGTCACCTTCGAAGGGCTCGACAGCGAGAACGCCAAGCGGGTGACGCTTCGCACCGTGCGGTGTTTCGCGTCGCCCAAGGCGGTGCTCTTCCCGGCGTACGAGAAGGTTGCGGCGTATTCCACGAAGGGCGCGAGTGAGACGCAAGTCGAGCAGCCGACACGCGTTGTGGTGGGGCTGAGGCAGTGCGACCTGGGCGCCATCCGGTGCCTGGACCGGGTGTTCCTCGAGGGCGATTTCGTCGACCCGTTCTACAAGGCGCGTCGGGAATCGACGATCCTCGTGAGCACCGACTGCGCGGACGCGGCGGAGAGCTGCTTCTGCACGCTTCTGGACGGAAAGCCCTGGCCGACCGAGGGTTACGACATCAACTTCTCCCCGCTCAAAGACGGCTACATTGCGGAAACCGGTTCGGACAAAGGGGAGGCGCTGGTGGCGAAGCACCGGAAGTTCTTCACCGCGCCGAACGACCGGCAGTTGAAGGAACGCGACGCGAACCGCGAAGCCATCCGGAAGAAAGTGGTCGATCAGAACAGCGAATTCGCCCCCGAGCAGTCGCTCGAGGAGGTGTTCTCCGGAGAAATCGACGAAGCGGCGTGGCAGAAACTGGCCTGGGACTGCGTGGAATGCGGCGCCTGCACGAATATCTGTCCGACGTGTCACTGCTTCCTGATGTTCGACCGGCCCGCCGAGACGAAGGAAGAATTCGAGCGGATGCGGACGTGGGACTCGTGCGTATTCGGTGAGTATCACCGGATGGCGGGGGCGGGCGGCATGAAGCCGAACCCGCGACCGGAAATGCGCACCCGCTTCGGCAACCGCTTCTACCACAAGTACCTCTACTTCTACGACATGTTCAAGCAGTTGGCGTGCACGGGCTGCGGGCGTTGTCACGACGCGTGTCTGGGGGGCATCGATCCCCGCAGGGTGATCAAGGAAATCTCGAAGACGAAGAAGTCGAAGAAATGACCCAGGAGAAGACCGGCACGGCTGCGGCCGAGAACCCCTATGCGCCTCAGATGGCCGAGGTGACCGAGGTCATCGAGGAGACGCCGACCATCAAGACGGTGGCGTTGGCGCCGAAGCCTGTGATGGAATTCCTTGCCGGTCAGTTCGTGCAGCTCACCTTTCCGGGGATGGGCGAGGCGCCGTTCACCCCGTCCAGCTCTCCCTACGAGCCCGAGCGTCTGGAGGTGACGATCCTGCGCACGGGCCGGGTGACGGACGCGCTGCACACGGTGAAGGCGGGCGACGTGCTGGGAGTGCGCGGTCCGTTCGGCAAGGGCTACCCCATCGACAAGCTCGCGGGGAAAGAGGTGCTGGTGGTGGGCGGCGGCGTCGGACTGGCGCCCTTGCGGGCACTCATCCTGGCGCTTTTCCACGACATCGACAAGATCAAGCGGATGCTCATCCTTTACGGGGCGCGCGAGCCCGGCGAACTGCTCTACCGGCGACTCTACGACGACTGGTCGAAGCGGAAGAAGACGGACCTCCGCATCACGGTGGACCGTGCGGCGCCCGGGTGGGACGGCAACGTGGGCGTCGTCACGACGCTTTTCGACGCTCTGGACGTGGACATTGCCAACACGGTCGCCTTCTCGTGCGGTCCGGAGATCATGCTGAGATTCGTCACGCTGGGGCTCCTGGAGAAGGGGTTCAAGGCCGAGCAGATCTACCTCTCGATGAACCGTCGGATGAGCTGCGGCATCGGGAAGTGCGGACGCTGCAACATCGGGCCCTACTACCTCTGCAAGGACGGCCCCGACATGAACTACGCGAAGATCAAGGACTATCCGAACGTGTTCTGAGGTGTGTGTGGTTCCGCTGAAGAAGAAAGAGACGCGGTGCACGTTCTGCTCGCTGGGGTGTCGGGTGGGGTTTTCACAGACCCCGCACGGGACCGTGGCCCCGGACCACCCGACGGACGTCGGGGAACTCCGTCGGGGCGTGTGCAACCGCGGCAGCATGACGGCCGAACTGCTGGGTCACGTGCTTCGACGGGACGCGGCGAAGGTCGCGGACGGCGACAGGCCGCGGGACGTCCCCCTCGACAAAGCCATCACCCGGCTGGCCGACGCCGCGAAGTCCGCCGACACCGTGCTGCTCATCGACGGGAACCTCACCTGTGAAGACATCGCCGCCGGACTGGCCCTCGGTGCGGCCTCGAAGGGCAAGGTGAAGGTCTCGGTCTACCTGCCGAACGAGGACGAGGCGGTCCTCGACGGCCTGGCGGCCTCGAAGACGAAACTCCTGACGCCCGAGGCGCTCGCCGAATGTGACGCGGTGCTGATCGTGGGCGACGCCTTCGCCACACACCCGGTGATCTCGCGTCCGGTGCATCACCTGCGCAAGGAGAAGCGTCGACTTCCGCTGGTGGTGATCGATTCGGTGCCGGGCAAGACGTCGATATTCGCCACACACCCGCTTCTGGTGAAGCCCGGGACGGAATCCCGAGTGCTCGCCGCGATTGCGGGTGAGGTCGGTGTCAAGGACGTGGGAGAACTCAAGCTCACGGTCAAGACTGCGGCGTCGGAGGCCGGTGTGCCGGAGGACGCGTTGAGCGCGGCGGCCGCCGCGCTCGCCGCCGCCAAGAAGCTCGGTGTCATCCTGCGGGGTGAGATCGGAAAGGCCGCCAACTGGGACCAGGTCGCGCTCCTGGCCGGTCTGATCGCCTCGGAGAAGGCCGGCGGGGTGACCGCCTGTCTGACGTATGGCAACGCCGTGGGAGCTTACCGGCTGGCCCGGGCCGCCGGCACGACGTTCGAGAAGGCCGCTGAAACGACGATCGTCCTGGGAACGGACGTCGTCTGTGGTCCGTCGAAGCGTGAGAGTGCGGCGCTTCTGGAAGGGGTGAAGACCCTGGGGGCCGCCGCGAGACTCCCCACGCCCACGCTCGGGGCCGCCGACATCGTGCTGCCACTGGCGTTCAACTTCGAGACGGGCGGCACGACCGTCAACGGAAGCGGTGAGGTCATCACCGTGGACGCCGTGGCCGACCCGCCCGGACACGCCGCGTCGGCCGGCGAACTCGTCATGCGACTGGCCAAGGCCATGGGCATTTCGGGCGTCGAGCGAAAGCTGGACCCCGGGATCCTCGAGCGGATACCGGAGGTGGACGCGAGGACGATGGCCGGGAAAGGACACCCCGAGGTGCAGACGGCCCCCCAGGGAGCGTTCCTGGCCGTCACGCAGAGTGACGCCGTGAATTTCCATACCGGGAGTGTGAGCGGTCAGTGTGCCTGGCCGCAGTACATGGCCCCGGAGCCGGTGGCGGCCATCAACGCGGACGACGCGGCGTCCATGGACGTCGACGACGGCGACGCCGTCAAGCTGACGTCGGACGAAGGGGAGGGCGTCGCGACGGCGGCGGTGGTGAAAGCCCAGACGGCGGGGGTGGTGGCGGTGTCCAGTGCCTTCGGCCGCATGCGGGGACTCTTCCCGTGGGACCTGGCGTGCGGCATGGGTCCCGTGACCGTCCGAATCGAAAAGGCAGGAAGTGAGACGTGAGTCCTGAGCGGATCGAAAAACGCGTTGTGCTGGACATGGACCTCTGCGTGGAGTGTCGGAGCTGCGGTGCGGCGTGTTTCTACGGACACCACCGGCAGCCCATCATCAACTACGCGGACGCCGACAAGGTGGACGTGCCCATCATCTGCCGGCAGTGCAAGAAGCCGGCGTGCGTGGAGGCGTGTCCCAACGACGCGATGTATCAGACGGACTATGGCGTGTCGAAGCGTGCGCCCACGCTCTGCACGGGCTGCGGGTCGTGCGTGCGGGCGTGTCCGTTCGGCGTGCTCACCGATGAGATGATCAAGCACGCCGTGCCGAAGTGCGACCTGTGCGAGTCGCGCGTGCTCTCGGGCCTGGACCCCCGCTGTGTCGAGACGTGTCCCAGTGGGGCACTCAGCTTCGTCGAGGTCGAGGAGGTGGAGAAAGAGGGTCTGCTGCTGTTGAGCACCCGCACCACCGGACATCACCCACTCAAGCGAAGGTAGAGGGCGTTGAACATCTGGCTGGTCATCCTGACGTTCGTGCTGGCGACGCTCGGGACGGTCGTCCTGGGACTCCTGAGCAAGTGGGTGGACCGCAAGGTGACGGCACGCATCCACTGGCGGGTGGGACCGCCCTGGTACCAGACGTTCGCCGACGTCTTGAAACTCCTGGGCAAGGAGACCATCGTCCCGGCGACCGCGCAGAAATGGACGTTCCTGTCGGCCCCGATCATCGGGTTTGCGGGTGCGGCGGTGGCGGCGTCGATCCTCTGGGGGGCCAACCTGACCCATGCCAGTTTCGTCGGCGACCTCATCGTCGTGGTCTATGTGCTGACACTCCCGTCCCTGGCGATTATCGTCGGGGGGATGGCGTCGGGGTCCCCGATTGCGGCCCTCGGGGCCAGTCGTGAGATGAAGCTGGTCTTCGCCTTCGAGCTGCCCATGATCCTGGCGCTGGTCACGGTCATCCTCAAGGCCCAAGGCACGCTCGCCCTGGACGGCATCCTGGATTACCAGGCGTCGAACGGCATGTTCATCGGCAGTGTCTCGGGCGTCATCGCGTTCGTGGTGGCGGTCCTCAGTGCCCAGGCGAAGCTGGGCCTGGTGCCGTTCGACATCGCCGAGGCCGAGACGGAAATCATCGCGGGACCTTTCACGGAATATTCGGGACCGTCGCTGGCGGTCTTCTACCTGATGAAGGCGGTGCTGCTGGCGGTGCTGCCCATCCTTCTGGTGACGGTGTTCTGGGGCGGCTTCCGGGGGTGGGGACTCCTGTGGGGGACGCTCGCCTACGTGCTGGTGCTGGTGCTGTTCGTGCTGATACGGAACACGAACCCGCGTCTGAGAATCGACCAGGCGCTGAAGTTCTTCTGGTTCGGACTGACCCCGGTGTCGATCCTGGCCGTCGTGCTGGCCGGTCTGGGGTACTGAGAGCAGGTGAGCAGGGGAGCGGAGCGGCGCAAGCGCGGGAGCAGTAGGAGACGGTGATGAGTCTGACGATGTGGGGACTGAAGAAGAGCCCGTGGGTGTTTCATGTCAACACGGGGGCCTGCAACAACTGCGACATCGAGGTCGTGAACCTTCTGACCCCGCGTTTCGACGTCGAGCGGTTCGGGATCCAGCTGGTGGGCAGTCCGCGTCACGCCGACGCACTCGTCGTCACCGGCATCTGCACCCGGCAGTGCATGCCCCGACTCCAGGAAGTCTATCGACAGACCCCGAAGCCGTGCGTCGTTTTCATCATCGGGGTGTGTGCGTGCACGGGAGGCATCTTCCACGACGCCTACCACCGGTGGGGACGCGTGGATGACGCCATCCGCGAGGTGGACCCGAACGCGATCATCGCTTACGTTCCGGGGTGTCCGCCCAAGCCCGAGGCGATGGCCCTCGGGGTACTCAAGGCCCTTGAGATGCTGTAGGACGCTATGAGCGAAACAGAACTGGCACAGGAACTGCGGTCGAACGTTGGCGAGATGGCGCTGGACGTCGAGCAGCCCAGTCGCAATAACATCTTCGTGACGATCAGGCCGGAGGACATCACGAAGGTGGTCAGGATCGTGTGGGACGGCATGCAGTCCCGCTTCGCCATCGTCACGGGCATCGACGTGCCCGGGGGCATCGAGATCCTCTACCACTTCGTCTTCGACGAGAAGGACACCGTGGTGACGCTGAAGACGCGGGTGGCGAAGCCGTTTCCGGAGATTGAGTCGATCACGCCCATCATTCCCGGTGCGGAATGGATCGAGCGTGAGGTGCATGATTTGCTCGGGGTCAACTTCCGCAACCACCCGAGGCTGGAGCGGCTGATCCTGCACGACAACTGGCCGGAGGGGGTCTATCCGCTGCGGAAGGATTTCAAGCCTGAGGACGCGAAATAATGGCTCACAGGACACTGATACCCGTCGGTCCCTACCATCCCCTCCAGGAGGAGGCGGAGTTCTTCCAGCTTCACGTCGAGGGGGAGACGGTGGTGGACATGGACGTGCGTCTCTCCTACAACCACCGTGGCATCGAGAAGCTCTGCGAGTCGAAGACCTTCGACCAGATCCCGTTCGTGGTGGAGCGGGTGTGCGGGATCTGCTCGGCGTCGCACCCGCTGGCCTACGTGCAGGCGGTGGAGGCGATCGTCGGGGAGCCGGTGCCGGAGCGGGCGCTCTACCTGCGCACCATCGTCAACGAACTGGAACGCGTCCACTCCCACATGCTGTGGCTGGGGCTCGCCGGGCACTTCATCGGATACAACACGGTGTTCATGTGGGCGTGGCGCTACCGTGAGCCGGTGCTCGACCTCCTGGAACTGGTGACGGGAAGCCGCATCAACTACGCCAACGTGAAGGTCGGCGGGGTGCGGGCCGATTCGGACCTGGACGCGGAGAAGCTTGCCGTCATCGACAAGACCATGGACGAGGTGAAGCCGCCCATGGAGATGCTGACGAACGCCGTCCTGGACGACCCGGTGATCCACGCCCGCACCAAGGGCGTCGGTGTGCTGACCAAGGAAGACGCCCGGAAGTACGGGTGCGCGGGGCCCACGTCGCGCGGCAGCGGCATCCCGTACGACATCCGCAAGAACGACGCCTATGCGGCCTACGACCGTCTCGACTGGGACGCCATCTGTCTGACCGAGGGCGACGTGTTCGCCAAGGCCGTGGTGAGGTGTCTGGAGACGTTCGAGTGCATCAAGATGATCAAGCAGGCGGTGAAGGACATCCCGGACGGGCCGATCGACGCCGGGTACAAGGAGATTCCGGAAGGGGAGGCGTGCGGTCACGTGGAAGCCCCGCGCGGCGAAACCTTCCACTACGTCCGCTCCGACGGCTCCAACTACCCGTACCGGCACAAGATCCGCGCCCCCAGCTACGTCAACGTCCCGTCGTTCAAGGCCACGTGCATCGGCCAGCCCATCAGTGACGTCTGCCTGACGCTGGCCGCCGTGGACCCGTGCTACAGCTGCACGGAGCGGATGGCGGCGGTCATCGATATGAGAAGCGGGAAGAAAACCCTGAACTTCCACGACCTGATTCACCTGTCGCAGGAAAAGACCCGGAAGCTGATGCGCAACTTCAAGGGATGAGACGTCATGACGGCTGAGACTCAGGTTCAACTGCTCCTGTGGGTGACCGCGTTTGCGGGACTGGTATGCTACGTCCTGAACCGGCGTCTGAGACTCCTGTCGGCGGTCGTGGCGCTGGCGGCGACGGTGGTCGCCTTTGTGGTGAGCATCGGGGTCTTCCGCAGTGACGCGGTTCAGTTCCAGCTGCTGACCAAGTATGCCTTCAAGTTCAGCGACAGTGCGCGATTCGCCTTCGACATGCGCTTCACCAGTCTCAGCGGCATGATCGTGCTCGGGATTGGCTTCTTCGGACTGCTCATTGTCGTCTACTCACTGCGCTACGCCCGTGCCCAGACGGAGCCCGGCAAGTACTACGCTTTCACGCTGTGGACGCTGGCCGGGGCGCACACGGCGGCGCTGGCCAACAACCTGCTGCTGCTGGTGCTGGCGTGGGAAGTGGTGACGCTGATGCTCTACCTGCTGGTGGGACTGGGCAGGAACGGCGCCCGGGAAGGGTCAGCCAAGACGTTTGGACTGCTGGGGTTCTCCGAGTGTGCGATGCTTCTGGGCGTGGTCCTGGTGGCGTTCACCTCGGGTTCCGGACTGAGGATATCCGAGATCAGCATCAATCTCGCGCGCGAAGGGGCGGCGCTCAACTACGTTGCCTACATTTTGATCATGCTCGGGGCCATCACGAAGGCGGGGGCCATGCCGCTCCATACCTGGATTCCCTCGGCGTCCAGGGGGGCCCCGCTCTCGGTCATGGCGTTTCTGCCCGCCGCCCTCGATAAACTGCTGGGCATCTACCTCCTGGCGCTCGTGTCGCTCCAGATGTTCACCCTTGACGCCGGCACCAACCTGGTGCTGATGATCATCGGGGCGGTGACCATCGTCTTTGCGGTGATGATGGCCATGGTGCAGCACGACGTGAGGAAGCTGCTGAGCTACCACGCCATCTCGCAGGTGGGGTACATGGTGCTGGGCATCGGGACCGGGAACGTGGTGGGCATCGCGGGCGGACTGTTCCACATGGTGAACCACGCCATCTACAAGTCGTGTCTGTTCATGGGGGCCGGCGCCGTGGCTGACCGCACCGGCGAGACCGAAGTGGACCGGCTCGGCGGACTCGCCGGGGCCATGCCGGTCACGTTTCTCAGCATGTTCGTGGCGGCGATGGCCATTTCCGGAATTCCCCCCTTCAACGGATTCGTCAGCAAGTGGATGGTCTATCAGGGCACGGTCGCCCTCGGCGGGAAGGGGGTGGTTTTCCTGGTGGCGGCGGTGTTCGGCAGTGTCCTGACCCTGGCGTCGTTCATCAAGGTGCTGCACTCGATGTTCTTCGGGACGAAGCCGGAAAAGATGAGGGAAGAGAAGGTCCCGACACTGGGCAGGCTTTCGCTCGGGGTCCCGATGGCGGCCCTGGCGGTGCTCTGCATCGTGTTCGGCGTCTGGGCGCAGCTTCCGCTCGGGAACTTGATTGGACCTGCCCTGGCGGAACTCCCGGGTGTGGACATGGCGTCGGCCGACGGCGGCGTCATCAGTGCCGGCACGGGCGCACTCGAGTTCACCCGCGGGCTGTGGGCCCCCGGTGCGGCGACGCTGCTCATCCTGCTGGGTGCGGTGCTGGGGGTGGTGGTGTTCCTGATCGGTCGAGGCAGCAAGGTGCGCGTGTCGCCGCCTTACCTGGCCGGGGAGACCTACACGGGCGATAAGGCCCGCTACGCCGGCACCAGCTTCTACAAGACGGTCGAGGAACTGCCGGTTTTCGGGACGATCTACAAGGACGCCGAGGACGGGGTCTATGATGCGTATTACCTGGGGGGCAAGCTCGGCAATTCCCTGGTGCAGCTGTTGCGGAAATGGCACAGTGGACAGTTGCCGGTTTACATCAGCTGGTGTATCATAGGACTCACGATCATCGTCGGCTACCTGATCAAGCTGAACCTGTAGGAGTCATCGATGCAGGACGTGACCGTGATGCTCTACAGTCTGATAGGGTTCATGATCATCGGCTCGATCGTGGCGATCGAGACCCGGGACCTCCTGAGTTCCGTCATCTGCGTCGGTGCGGTGGGGTTCGCCCTCAGTGTCATCAACCTGCTGTTGGGTGCGCCCGACCTGGCCTTGACCCTGGTGGTCGTCGAGGTGCTCACACTGGTCGTGTTGATCCGTGCAATCCGGACCCGTCGCGACACCTATCACGCCACCAGTCGTGACACCCTCGCCATCGGCGTCGTGGTGGCGGGACTCTGCTTTGTGTTCACCGTCGCCTATTTCCTTCTGGACAAGCTGCCGGCCTTCGGCAAGCCGCTCATGCTGATGTCGGAGCCGTACCTCCGGTCGGGACTCGAAAGCAACTCGGCGGTCAACTACGTGACGTCGATCCTTCTGGACTTCCGGGCCTACGACACCCTGGGCGAGGCGACGGTCATCTTCACCGCGATCGTCGGGGCCTATGCGGTTCTCAGAAAAGTGGGGAGAAAACGTGAAGCAGCCGGGAATGAGTCTGATCGTTAAGACGGTCACCCGTCTGATCACCGGGTTCATCATGATCTTCGGACTGTACCTGGTGATTTACGGGCACATCACGCCCGGGGGCGGGTTCTCCGGCGGGGTGGTCATCTCCCTGGCGCTGATCCTGACGCTGCTGGCGTTCGGGAAGGAATTCATAGACGCCCACGCCCTGATCGGTGACAACGGCATGGAGGCGGTGGACGTGTTTGGGGCGTTCGCGTTCCTGGTGATCGCACTCCTGGGCTACTTCGCCGGTGCGTTTTTCAGCAATCGCATCATCGGTCACGGCGAGCCGTTTCACCTGTTCTCCGGAGGCATCATCCCGTTCTGCAACCTCGCGATCGGTCTCAAGGTCGGGGCGTGTCTGTTCGGCGTCCTCGTGGCACTGGCGGTCTTTCACACCCAGAGACGACACGACCCCTCGGAGCCGAGGGAGGAGGGATAGCACGTGCAGGCCTATCTGCCCTATGCATTGTGCATGGTGCTCCTGGCCATCGGCATCTACGGCATGGTGGCCAAGAAGAACGTCATCAAGATCATCATCGGTCTGGCGATCACCGAATACGCCATCAACATGTTCCTGCTGCTTTTGGGCTGGCGTTCCGGGAAGAACCCCGTCGCCCCCATCCTGGCACGGGGTCAGAAGGACTTCCTGGTGAACACCGTTGACCCGCTGCCGCAGGCGTTGGTGCTCACCAGCATCGTCGTCGGACTGAGTGTGCTGGCACTGGCCGTGGCACTGGCCGTCCGGATCTACCAGAAGTACGGGACGTTTGACATCACCGAGATCCGCAAGCTCAAGGGGTAATGTGCGTGGGTGTCCGTGAGCTGCTTCCACTTTTCGTCGCGGTCCCGCTGGGCATCGCCTTCCTCATGCCGCTTCTGGGCAAGCTCCGGCGTGACCGGCTGCTCGACGTCCTGGCGATCCTCGCGTCGCTTGTCCTGTTTGCCCTGACGGTCGCGGCGCTCGCCGACGGCGGCGACGCCGTCTACTGGATGGGCAACTGGAAGCCCACACCGGTGGAGGGCAAGACCCTCCTCGGCATCTGCCTGGTCTCCGATGGACTCAGCCGACTGCTCTTGCTCATCGTCAACGTCGTCGCGTTCCTCGTCGTCATCTTCTCCAGCGGCTACATGGTCAAGTACACGAGCCGCGGGCTCTACTACTCGCTCTTCTTCCTGATGGTCGCCGGGATGAACGGTGTGGTGCTCACCGGGGACTTCTTCAACCTCTACGTCTTCCTCGAGATCGCCAGCATCGCCTCTTACGCCCTGGTGGCCTTCGGGTGTGAGAGTGAAGAACTCGAGGCGTCGTTCAAGTACCTGGTCCTCGGGGCCATCGGCACGCTGCTGGTGCTGGTGGCCGTGGCCATTCTCTACGGACTCACGGGAACGCTCAATATGGGTCAGGTGGCCCGAATCATCGGGCTGGATGCGACGGCGAAAGGCCCGGCCTACCTGGCACTGGGCCTGTTCCTGGCCGGTTTCGGCATCAAGGCGGCCATGGTGCCGTTCCACGCGTGGCTGCCCGACGCACACCCCTCGGCCCCGGCACCCATCTCCGCGATGCTCTCGGGCGTGCTCATCAAGGCCATCGGCGTCTACGCCCTCTGCCGTATCGTGTTCAACATCTTCGGGGTGACGCCGGCCGTCGCAAACGTCCTGGTGGCGATGGGCATCATCAGCATGGCGGCGGGGGCGTTCCTCATGATCGGACAGACCGACCTGAAGCGGCTCCTCGCCTACAGCAGCATCTCGCATATGGGGTACGTGGTGCTGGCGGTCGGGGTGTCGGCAACGGTGCTGGCCGCCAACGGTCCCGCGGCTGTCGCGGCACTGGCCCTTTTCGGCGGACTCTTCCACCTGATGAACCACGCCACCTTCAAGTCCCTGCTGTTCCTGTCGAGCGGCGCCGTCGAGTATGCAACCGGAACACGGGATCTGAACCGACTGAGCGGGCTGTCGAAGACCATGCCCGTGACGGCGGGCTGCATCGGGGTCGCCTCACTCGCCATTGCCGGGGTCCCGCCCTTCAACGGGTTCTTCTCGAAGATGATCATCGTCATCGCCGTGGTGTGGGCCGGTCATTACTGGCTGGCGGCGGCGGCACTGCTGGTCAGCTTCGTGACACTGCTGACGTTCGTCAAGGTTCAGCGCTGTGTGGTGCAGGGAGAGCCCACGGGGTCCACGGCCGACGCCCGTGAGGTCCCGGCGAGCATGACACTCCCGATGATTGTGCTGACGGTGATCTGCATGGTGGCCGGTGTGATCACGGTGTTCTATGCCCCGTTCAGGGCCGCCCTGTTTGATCCCGCCGCCGACGCCATGATGGACAAGGGCAACGCGTATATTCAGAAGTTTGAGCTTCCGGAGCAGCCATGAAAAGGTTCAGTGAAGCCGCGGCCAAGAAGATCGTCGACGCCATCCTGGTGTTCCTGCTCTGGCTCCTCATCACCTGGTCACTCCAGTGGCAGGACGTCCTGGTCGGGGTCGTCTTTACGGTGCTGGTCAGTTTCCTGGCCGGGAACATCCTGCCGATGAGACCGTCACGGCTCATCGACCCGAGGAGACTCTTCTGGCTTCTGGTCTATATCCCTTACTTCCTGTACTACTGTGTGAAGGCGAACCTGGATGTGGCGTACCGTGTGCTGCACCCGGAGATGCCGATCCGACCGGGCATCGTGAAGGTGAGGACCGGACTCAAGACCGACCTCGCGAAGACCTTCCTGGCCAATTCCATCACGCTGACGCCCGGAACGCTTACGGTGGACATCGTCGACCAGGACTTCTACGTCCACTGGATCTACATCAAGGGGGAGGACGTTGAAGAGCATACCCGGATCATCATCGACAAGTTCGAACCGCTCTTGAGGAAGATATTCGAATGACCTTCCTTGACTTGACCCTGGCGGTGCTGGTGGTGTCGAGCTTCCTGTGTCTCTATCGGATTGCGAAGGGACCGACGGCGCCGGACCGCACCGTGGCCATCGACATCCTGGGGACACTCCTCGTGGGGTTCTGCTGTGTGTTCGCCATTCTCCAC
>DATKVD010000558.1:0-2887 GCA_035530235.1 Planctomycetota bacterium
ACAACTTAAGAGAGAGGCCGGGCCACAAGGGGCCCGGACTACACGCCTTTCGGTGTAGTGCGCCCCCCTTGTGGGGCGCCGCAGCCCTTAAGTTGTTAACACTCCCTGCGGGTGCCCGGGTGAGGACGTGAGGATGGGTGAGAGTAAGCGAGACCTCCGGGGGTTGGCGGACGAGACGGCCGAGATGTTCGGTCGCGCGCTGGAGGGGATCCAGGCGCGGCCCACGCTGCGCGAGGTGGGCGTCGTCGCTTCGGTGTCCTCGGGCGTCGCACGCGTGACGGGCCTGCCCGGCGTGCAGTCCGAGGAACTGGTCCGGTTCGATTCGGGGCGCCTCGGACTGGCCTTCAACCTCGACCGTGACGAACTCGGCGTCGTGCTCCTGGACACCAACGAGGGCATCGAGGCCGGGGACGAGGTGTTCCGCACCGGCCGCGTGATGGACGTGCCGGTGGGGGAGGCGCTCTTAGGTCGCGTGGTGGATGCGACGGGACGACCGCTGGACGAACGTGGGAGCGTCCTCACGACCGAGCGTCGGCCCATCGAGCGGCCGGCGGCGCCCATCATCGACCGTGCGCCCGTGAGTAAGCCCCTTCAGACCGGCATCAAGGTCGTCGACGCACTCATCCCCATCGGACGCGGTCAGAGGGAACTCATCGTCGGCGACCGGCAGACCGGAAAAACCGCCATCGCGGTCGACACCATCATCAACCAGCACGACAAGGACGTCCTCTGCATCTACTGTGCCGTCGGCCAGCGGGCGTCGGCCGTCGCACGCGTCGTCGCCGACCTGCGCGACCACGGCGCCATGGAGTACACCACCGTCGTGGCCACCACCGGTGAGGACGCCCCCGGACTCCAGTTCATCGCACCTTACGCCGCGGCCTCCATGGCGGAGTACTTCTGCGAGCAGGGACGAGACGTCCTGGTGGTGTTCGACGACCTGACGCACCACGCGCGGGCGTATCGCGAGGTGAGTCTGCTGCTCCGACGACCGCCCGGACGCGAGGCGTTCCCCGGGGACATCTTCTACATCCATTCGCGGCTGCTGGAGCGGGCGACACACCTGAAGCAGGAGAAGGGCGGGGGGTCGGTGACGGCACTGCCCATCGTGGAGACCGAGGCACAGAACCTGTCGGCCTACATCCCTACCAATCTCATCTCCATCACGGACGGACAGATCTGTCTCTCCCCGGACCTTTTCCAGAAGGGGGTGCTGCCGGCGGTGGACGTGGGCCAGTCGGTGTCGCGCGTGGGGGGCAAGGCACAGCTCCCGGCCTACCGGGCGGTGGCGGGCGACCTGAAGCTGGCGTATGCACAGTTCGAGGACGTGGAACGCTTCTCGCGCTACGGCACGCGTCTGGCGGAGAGCGTGCGGAAGCAGCTCGAGCGGGGCCGACGCGTCCGCGAGGTGCTCAAGCAGCCGCAGTTCGCTCCCCTCGCCGTCGCCGGGCAGATCGCCGTCATGTTCGCCGTCCTCGAGGGGGCCTTCGACGACCTCCCCGTCGAGAAGGTCCCCCGGGCGGGTGACGCCGTCAGCGAGGCCGTCGCACGCGACAACGCCGACGTCGCGAAGCGCATCACCGACGGAGAGAAGATCACCGACGCCGACCGCGAGGCCCTCCGACGGACCCTCGACGCGACCCTCGCACCCCTGAAGGAGACGTAGTCCGTGCAGACGCTCGAAGTCATTCGCCGGAGCATCGCCACCGCGGAGGAACTCCAGTCGGTGGTCCGGATGATGAAGGGCGTGGCGGCGGCGAACATCCGTGAGTTCGAGCGGGCGGTGACGTCCCTGGCCGACTACAGCCGCGCGGTGGAGCTGGGCCTCCAGACGCTGCTGTCGAGTCGGCCGGAGCGTCTGGTGCTGACGGAGCCCGACCCGCCGGGACGGCTGGGGGCGGTGGTGTTCGGCTCCGACCAGGGCATGTGCGGACGGTTCAACCAGCAGATCGCCGCCCACGCGGTCGCCGAGATCGCCGGGCACGGGACGTCCTCGGAGCGCACGGTCCTGGTGGTCGGCACGCGCATCGTCCCGCTCCTCGAGATGGACGGTCTGGAGGTGGACGAGCGGGTGGGGACGGCCTCGTCACTCGACGGGATCGCCCCGCTGGTTCAGGAGGTCCTGATGCGGGTGGAGTCGTGGCGGTCGAGCGGGACGGCCGACCGCATCGTGCTCTACTACAACAAGGCGCTCGGCGGACCGAGGTACGCCCCGCACACGCACCGGCTCTTCCCGGTGGACCTCGACTGGCTTCACGAACTCCGCACGCGCGAGTGGCCCTCGAACGAGCTGCCGATCCACACCATGGGATGGGACGACCTCTTCTCGTCACTCATCCGTGAGTGGCTCTACGTGGGCATCTTCCGGGCGGCGGCCGAGTCCATGGCGGGGGAAAACGCGAGTCGACTGGCCTCCATGCAGGCCGCCCAGCGCAACATCGAGGACCGGCTCGAAGAACTCCAGGTGCACTTCCGACACGTCCGTCAGCAGGCCATCACCGAGGAACTGCTGGACATCATCTCGGGTTTCGAGGCCCTCTCGACCGGCTGAGGTGTGCGGTCCGTCAGCGGACGGCTCTCGTGCCCTCGAGCAGTCGGGCGGCGCGTCGGTCGGCTTGGAGGGAAAGGGCCGCCATCGCGGTGGCGTAGACGCGTCCACCCGCACGGCCCCAGCGGTCGGAGGGGTCCCAGCTTCCCACGTTGACTCCCGTCTTCACCTGGCGCTCGATGAGTGCCGAGCGGAGTGCCGCCGCCGGCCGGTCGAACCGTGAAGCGTCACCGGGGCGTGTTTCCCGTGCGACCCCCAGGGCGGACGCCAGGAAATACCCCTCGTAGTAGTCCGCCTCGCGGGTCGATTCGGCGGCCAGACGGGCGAGTGAGTCGACCA
>DATKVD010000559.1:0-3975 GCA_035530235.1 Planctomycetota bacterium
CCGGTTACCCAGCACGCGACGTTCATCTCCCTGATCGCCTGCCGGGTCGGGTTCACCTTCAGGAGGTCACAGCATCGGTCGGGGTCGGTCAGGTAGAGGTTCTCAGGTATCGGCTCATCGTTCCTGAAGACCCGCAGCTCCGGACACCGCGCCACTTCGTCTTCCATAAACGTAACGGTTTCCTTCGGCTTGAAGCGCGTCGTCACGATGAAGCCGCGGATATCCGGACTGACGCGCCTGGCCAGGTGCCAGACGGCGACCGAATCCTTGCCCAGGCTGTTCGCCACGACCAGCCGGTCGCCGTAGCGGTGGTACGCCTCCCGGATGATCCGCAGCGAGCGGTCCACCTTCTGCGCGAAGTTCAGGTTCTCAACAAGGTCCTTGATGTTCGTGTGTCTGGTACCGACGGACATGATCGTCTCCTTGCCTGTGAGGGATTTGCCTGACAGACCCGAGGTTCCGCCCGTGCAAGACCCCGGACGCCCATCAGGCTTCAGATGGCGTAGCTGGGAACGAATTCCCTGTCGCACAGGCGTGCGTCTTCGTCGAGGAGATCCTGGAAGGTGGTGCCGTCGTAGACCTTGCTGATACTTTCGCGAACGCGCTCCCACATGCCGAGAAACACGCCTCGCTCTCTCAGCGTGTACTCGTCACGCGAGTTCGCCTCAGCGCAGCGTGCGGGGTCAAGCGGCCCCTGAATGAATCGAACCACGCTTCCGATGGTGACTTCCGTCGGATCGTGGAGAAGGACATATCCCCCGACACGGCCGCGTCTCGAGGCCACGAACCCACCCCGCTTCAACTGGTTCATGATCAGTTCCAGGAAGCGTGCCGGGATTGCCTGGGCCTGTGCGATCTCCGAGTTTTTGACCGGCCCCATACCGTGGCGCCGCGCCAACTCAAAAATCGCCCGCAACGCATAGCGGCACTTTTGAGAGACGAGCATGCTGCCCTCCTTTCATTCTTGAGTGTCTCAATCGGAATTATGACCTATCCGCGGTCGATGTCAAGCATGATTCTCGTCATTTCCGTCGTACACGGCGAAAAACGCGGTTTCCTGGGCCCCACGGGCGATTTCGGCATGAGAAAATGCCGTCACTCCCCTTCCGGGAGGAAGATCCAGTGGACAACACGTGGCCCAGCTCGTAGTGTGGAACCTCAACGCGCTTTCAGGGGGCCGCCATGGCCACCGACAACGTTGCGCAGCCGAAAGAGACCCTCAAGATCCTGGTGCTGGTCGACAACGTCAGCACCCGGAAGGATCTGCGGAGCGAGCACGGGTTCTCCGCACTCCTCGAGACGGACCGTGGAAGACTGCTCTTCGACGTGGGGTCGTCGGGCGACGCCGTCCTTGCCAACGCCGCCGTGCTCGGCGTCGATCTCACGGAGGTCGATGCCATCGCGCTCAGTCACGGTCACTACGACCACACGGGCGGGCTGGCGAAGGTGCTCGAAGAGGCCCCACGGGCGACGCTGTATGTGCATCCCGAGACGGCGGCGAAGCGCTGGGGAAGCCGGCTGGGGTTCAGGAAATCCATCGGGGTGAGCCAGCGGGTCCTGCGTGCCGCCGAGCGGCGCAAACCCGTGCTGGTGACGGCGCCGACGGCGCTGCCGATGGGAGTGACCTTGAGCGGGACGATCCCGGGTCCGGCGTCACCGGGCGAAAAAGGGTTCACCGCGGAGATCGCGGGCGTGCGCGGCGTCGACCGCTTCGTCGACGAGATGTTCGTCCTCGCGGAGACGCCGGCGGGCGTCGTGCTCGTCACCGGGTGCTGTCACCGGGGACTCGTGAACACCCTCAACCACGCCCGGACGATGACCGCGGGCAGGGACGTCGTGACCGTCGTCGGCGGACTGCACATGGGAAAACTGACGCACACGGAACTCGACGCGGCCATCGCCGCACTGCAATCGGCCGGGACCGCCCAACTCATCGCCGGTCACTGCACCGGAAAAGACGCCGTCGCCTACCTCGCCGAACATGCCTCGTTCAACGTCGAGAGCTTCCACGTGGGATTCACGCGAACGTGGTGAGCCCGACCCCGGGCCGGCGTCTCACGCAAGACCCATCACCTGGAGCTGACGTCTCTCGAAGGCGTGTGCCTTCTCGTTCTCCGCTTCGGGTGAGCAGATGGTGCGGAGTTCGGCTTCGAGTTCGGCGGCCTTTGCCGGCTCGACGGCGTAGAGGTTGATCATCTCCTCGGGGTCGTTCGCGAGGTTGAAGAGCTGGTGCGGTGCGGCCATGTAGTGGATGAGCTTCCAGTCGCCCCTGCGGACCATGAACGCCCCCGAGCGGGTGCCGTGGGCGTGGTACTCCGAGAAGACCACGCGTTCCGGGTCGTCGGCGGGGACGTCCTGGAGCGGGGTGCCGTGCCAGTCCGCCGGGCGCTCGACGCCGACGGAGCGGAACATCGCCGCCTGGACGTCGAAGAGGTCCACCGGCGTCCGGACCGTCGCGCCCGCCCTGAAATCGGGTCCGGTCGCCACCAGCGGCACGCGCACGGTGTCCTCGAGCAGACTGCACTTCCACCACATCCCGAACCGCCCCAGCATCTCGCCGTGGTCCGTGGTGTAGATGACGTTGGTGTCGTCGAGGATGCCGAGTTCGTCGAGCGCGTCGAGGATGCGGCCGATCTGCTCATCGACGAACGTGACGCAGCCGTAATAGCCGCGTCGCAGGCCCCGCACCTGCTCCTCGGTGAACCGGTCCGTCTCGAAGTGCCTTCGCAGGTCCCGCATGTACGGGTGACGTGCGGTCTCGGTGTCCACGCCGTCCGCCGGGAGGTCGCCGCGGCCGTCGTACATCTCCCACAGCCGGGGCGTGACGTAGTGCGGGAAGTGAGGCTTGATGAGGTTGACGCAGAGGGTCCACGGCTTTCCGAGGGTCTTCGCGTTCGTCCGCAGCCAGCCCAGTGCGGCGTCCATTCTGCGGAGGTCCCGGTCGAACGCGTCGTCCCTGGGGCCGAACCCTCCGGCACGCTTCGCCGACCCCGTGTTGACCATCAGGGGAGTGCGGCCGTGCGTCGCCGAACTCGGCACGTTGAATCCTTCCCCGCCCGACAGCATCTCCGAAAATCCGAGCCGCTCGGGTGCCGTGTAGACGTGCACCTTGCCGACGTGGACCGTGTGCACGCCCTCTCGGGCGAGCACGCTCCCGTAGGTCGGGTAGTCGAAGGCCATGTTGACGACGACGTTGCCGTAGACCTGGATCTCGTGGACGTACTTGCCGGTCATGAAGGCGGCGCGTGCCGGCACGCAGAGCGGCGACGGGCAGTAGGCGTTCTCGAACAGGACGCCTCTCTCGGCCATCCGCTCCATGTTGGGCGTCAGGACGAACGGGTGCCCGTAGACGGACGAGAACCGCGGGTTGTGCTCATCGGACATCAGGACGACGACGTTCGGCATGGCCTTCGTGCCCCCCAGGCACTCGACGGAAGACGCCGAGTCAACAGTCAACCCGTGGACTGTGCCCTTTCGTCGGATATGATAAGCTTGGGGAAACGATGTTTCCTCAATTTTCTTGTCGCAAAGCGGCGGCAAGGGTCACTCTAGGGTGCGGATTCGAATCCCAATGACGCATGAGAAGCTCATGGGCCCGACGGACCGGGAGTGAGTGCAGAGCTGCCTGGACGGTCACCCCGAGGACTACCGCCACCTGGTGCGGCGGTACCAGGGGGTGCTGCTGTCGTATTTGACGGGGCTGCTGGGCAGCCGGTCCGGGGCCGAGGAAGCGGCACAGGAGACGTTCGTGCGGGCCTATTTTGTCCTGGGCAAGCTGAAGAAACCCGGGTCGTTCTTCAGTTGGCTGCTGGGCATCGCGGCTCGGGTGGCGAAGGAGCATCAACGTGCCGGACAGAGAGACCGGCGGATCGGCCGCGAAGTCTTTGAGATGTCGTCGACGGCCGGGACGGCGCCGGGCACTTCAGCCGATCTCTCGCTCGCACGGGCAATCGCCCAACTGCCGGAGACCTGGCG
>DATKVD010000560.1:0-3344 GCA_035530235.1 Planctomycetota bacterium
GAGGAGTCCGGAGGCGCCGGGTTTGATCTTCGCGGCGGCTTGGGTGAGGGCCTCGTGCGAGCCGGCCTTCGGCCCGCCGGGCTGGAGATAGTTGACGAACCAGTTGAAGATGTCGCCGACCGCCGACTGACCCGCTTCGAGTCCGAAATAGCCGGGCAGGATGCTGCCGTCCACGATGCCGCAGAGCCCCGGTATATCGGCGAGTCTTTGGCGGCTCGGGACGACCATCATGTCACAGGTGGAGGTCCCGATGATCTTGACGAGCACCCCCGGACGGATGCCTGAACCGACCCCGCCCAGGTGCGCGTCAAACGCCCCGACGGCAACCGGAATCCCCTCGGGAAGTCCCGTCCTCTTCGCCCACGACTTCGTCAGGCCCCCGACCGCCTTGTCCACCGAATACGCCTTCGGCTTCAGTCGCCGCCGGAGCCTCCCCAGCTTCGGATGAAGCCGTCCGAGAAACTTCGCGTCGGGGTACCCACCCCAGGCGTCGTTGTACATCGCTTTGTGCCCGGCGGCGCACACGCCGACGGTCAGCTTGTCGGGGGCTTCGGTCCCGGTCAGCATCGCGGGAATCCAGTCGGCGCACTCCACCCACGTATACGCCGCGTCGAACACCTTGGGAGCGCTGCGGATGCAGTGAAGGATCTTCGAGAAGAACCATTCGGAGGAATACGTTCCGCCGCACTTGGCGAGGTACTGCGGACGGATACGTTTCGCGAGTGTCGTGATCTCGACGGCCTCGGCGACGCCCGTGTGGTCCTTCCACAGCCAGGCCATGGCGGCGGGGTTCTTCGCGAATGCTTTGCGGAAGGCGAGCGGTTCGCCGTTTGCGTCGACCGGAAGGGGCGTCGAGCCCGTGGTGTCGACCCCGATGCCGATGATGTCGGAGGGGCGGAAGCCTTTGACCTTCCGGCGGGCGTCGGCGAGCGTCGCCCTGACCGATGCCTCGGTTCCCCTGACGTAGTCGGCCGGGTGCTGTCGGGCGAGGTTCGGGTCGGCGCCGGACAGGATGACGCCATCGGTGCCGTGAGAATAATTCCAGACGGCGGTCCCCGCCTCGTGGCCGGTCCTCACATCGACCACCAGCGAACGGACGGAGTTGGTCCCGAAGTCGAGTCCGATGGTGAACTTGGACACCATGACGCTCCTTGCGTGTCGTCCTCCCCGCGGACATGGTAGACAAGGGCCGGACGAACCGCAAGTGGCATTTCGGGGGGGCAGAGCCGGCTGTCGCGGGCATCGGGCGGCGGCTACTTCCCGGTCACGTCCACGCAGACCACCTCGCCGGCGCTGTTCCGGCAGTAGATGCGTCCGTTGGCAAGCACCGGGGATGTCCAGCAGGTGCCGCTCAGCACCCGGCCCCGTGCAAACTCCTTGTAACCGTCGGGTGAGGCCTCGGCGATGAACAGCTCGCCACCGGCCCCCTGAATGATGAGCTTGCCGTCGACGAGGATCAGTCCGCCCTTCCCGGGGCCCCGCTCCGACCATTTCACCCGACCCGTCCTCGCGTCGAGACAGCGAAGCTCACCATCGTCGTCAAGTCCGTAGATGCAGTCCTGCCACAACACACAGCTGTTGTAGTGATTCCGCATGTTGGTGTTGCGCCAGACCTGACGCGGTCGTCCACGGGCCAGTGAAATGAGTGCACAGCCGGTGCCGTACCCGGTGGAGATGAAGACGTTCTTTCCGACGACCACCGGGTCACCCGCGTTGACGTCGTACTGGGTTTCCCAGGGGAACGCCCATCCCACACGACCGCTGGTGCTCACGCCCATGAGGGCCTTGGCGGAGAACATCAGGACGATCGTCCGTGAGCCGTCCTTGTAGACCACGGGACTGGCATACCCGCACGCCCCGCCCCCGGTGGACCAGGCCGGCCTGCCGTTGGCCTTGCTGAAAGCCATCCCGGCGTCCCCCACGTTGACCATCACGAGCCCGCCGTGGATGACGGGGGAAGAGGCGAATCCCCAGGTCGGTGTCGTTGCCGACAGTGTCCTCGTCCACTTGACCTTGCCGGACGTCGTGTCGAAGCAGTTGAGATGTCCCTCCCGGCTCATCGTGTAGACGGAGGTCCCGTCCACGGTCGGGGTGCTTCGGGGACCGGGATAGCTTCCGGGGGCACACCGGTAGGATTTCTTCCAGATCTCCTGGCCGGTAAAGGCGTCGAGGCAGTAGACCGTGTCGGTGTTGTCCCGGTTGCCCATGGTGTAGGCACGTCCGTCGGCCACCGTGACGGCGGACCATCCCTGTCCCACCTCCGCCCGCCAGGTGACCTTGAAGCTGCCGTCCTGGTTCGCCTTCCACCCGGTCTCAGTGGAGATACCGTTGTGGTTGGGGCCGCGCCAGTTGGGCCAGTCGTCGGCACACACACTCAGTGCAAGACCGAGTCCCAGGGAAATGCCGACCATGAGACCACGTCCCAACCGCAGTGCATCCCTCATATCCGCTTCTCCACAAGCATCACGGTCGATGAGTTCGAATTCAGTTTCCCTTCACGTCCAGGCAGACGACGTCGCCCGTACTGTTGCGGCAGTAGATGCGACCGTTCGCCAGCACCGGACTCGTCCAGCAGACCCCACCGCGGGGGACCGTCAGGACCTTCGCTTCCGCGAGCTTCCTGAAGCCGTCCATGGACGCTTCGGCGACCGCCAGGTTCCCTCCCTGTCCGAGGACGATCAGCTTGCCGTCCGCGAGGATGAGCGACCCCTTGCCGTAGCCGCCCTGCGACCATTTCACTTCCCCGCTTTCCAGGTCGAGACACCGCAGCGTACTGTCGTGAAAACCGTAGAGCCCACCCTCGTGGAGCACCGTGCTGTTGACGTGGTTCTTCATGTCGGTGTTGCGCCAGAGCTGGTTGGGCTTTCCCCCCTCCACCGAGAGCAGGGCACAACCGGTCTTGTAACCGGACGAGATGAAGATGCGCTCCCCCGCGATCACCGGATCGGCCGCGTTGACGTCGTAGGCGGTCTCCCACGGGAACGACCACGCCACACTGCCGCTCTTCGGATCGACCGCAAACAGCGACTTCTGCGAGAAGACGAGGAGCGTCGTCTTCCCGTCTTTCACATACGGCACCGCACTGGCATATCCCGACTTTCCGCCGCCCGTCGTCCACACCTCTTCTCCGGTGGTCTTGTTGAAGGCCGTGCCGGCGCCGCCGGCGTTGACGACGACCGTCTCGCCGTAAACGACCGGAGACGAGGCAAACGCCCACGTGGGGAACCCCTCCGAGGCCTTCTTCGACCAGATGGACTTCCCCGTCGCGGCGTCGTAGCAGTTGAGGTGTCCGGCGCCGCTGAAGGTGTAGACACGGTTCCCATCGACGGTAGGCGTGGCACGGG
>DATKVD010000561.1:0-2898 GCA_035530235.1 Planctomycetota bacterium
GGGGCCGTGGTGGTTTACGGGGTGCTGTGGTATGCGTTGGGTGTGCCGTGGTGCTGGTGGAGTGCGCTCGTCCTGTCGGCCGCGGCGTCCGGGGTGAGCCTTGGGCTGGGACGCTGGGCCGTTGAGCACTATGCCTCGACGGACCCGAAGCCGATGGTGATCGACGAGGCGGCCGGCATGTGGCTGAGTGTCCTCTGGGTGCCCGCGCGAAGCATGACGGGAGCGCTCTGGGTCTGTGGAATTGCCTTTGTCCTGTTCCGTATTTTTGATATCCTGAAGCTCCCGCCGGCGAGACAGGCCGAGTGTCTCCCGGCCGGGGCCGGCATCCTGTGTGACGACCTAGTCGCCGGCGTTCAGACCAACATCGTGCTCCAGATCCTCTTCAGGGTCCTGTGGAGTGTCTAGGTGAGCATCCTCGAAGGCATCATCCTGGGACTGGTGCAGGGGCTCACGGAATTCCTTCCGGTGAGTTCGTCCGGTCACCTGGCGCTGATGCGGGTGATATTCAATAACCCCGTGCTGAAGGAATCCCCGCTGGTCTTCGACGTGGCGGTCCACGTCGCGACGCTTCTCGCCATCGTCATTTACTTCCGCCGGGAAGTGTTGAGACTGCTGCGCGGATGTCTGGTGACGGTGCTCTCGGTCTCGGGGCGGTTCCGACCGCATGCGCATTCGCCGGCGGCCGCCGACCGCAAGCTCTTCTTCTACGTCCTCGTCGCCTCCATCCCCACCGCCGTCATCGCACTGCTGCTCAGGGGCTACGTCGAGGTGCAGCTCCAGCAGCCGGTGCCCGTGGGCATCATGCTGCTCATCACCGGCATCATCCTCTTCATGACGCGGAAATACCGTGACCCCGGTCGTGACTTCGACCGAATGAACCCTATCGATACCGTCGTGGTCGGCATCGTCCAGGGGTTGGCGGTGCTCCCGGGACTGTCCCGCAGCGGCAGCACCATCGGCTGCGGCATCATCTTCGGCCTGGAGAGGAAGCTCGCCGCGAGGTTCTCGTTCCTCATCGCCGTACCGGCCATCACGGGGGCCGCGGCGCTCAAGCTGCCCGAGCTTTTCAGCAGGGGGGCGGACGTCCTTCTCGTGCCCACGATCGTCGGCGGCGCCGTGGCCTTCATCAGTGGACTTGCCGCACTCGCCGTGCTCATCCGACTCCTCGAGCATCGCAAGCTCGCCTGGTTTGCCCCCTACTGCTGGGCGGCGGGGGTGACCGCAATCGTCCTCGGGCTCTGGGGGGGCATGTAGCACGCAGCCGTCGAGGCGGCCGTCTCGACCGGCCCCCGGTTGTCCCTTGACCCCGTGGCGGACGCGTCGGTACAATGCCGTCATGCCACGAACGTCCGCCAAACCCGCCATCGAGGTGATCGCCGGCCCGGCCCACAGTGCCAAGACGGCCCGGATCATCGGTGCGTTCCGGGAGGCGCTCGAGCGGGGTCGGGAAGCGGTGCTCATCCTGCCGACCGCACGGGCGGCACGGTCACTCCGCACGGCGCTGCTCCTGGACGGGACGTTCGAGTTCCTGGGCGGCCCGCGCATCCTCACCTTCATCCAGTTCGCCGAAGAGGTGCTTGAACGTCACGCCCCCGGCATCCGTCCCATTGAGGCGACGGTGGAAGACGAACTCCTCACGCACATCATCACGCAGCTGGCGTCGGAGGGTCGACTGGCCTACCACGCGCGTGTGCTGAATTTCCGGGGGTTCGTGCGTGCGGTCCGGGCGTTCATCATGGAACTCAAGCGTGCGGAGACCACCCCCGAGATGTTCGCGCGGTTCGCCGGACGATCCGGCGCCTCCGACAGGGACCGCGAGCTGAGCGCGGTCTATTCCCGGTACCAGGAGATGCTCGGCGACCGCGGACTCTACGACGGGGAGGGACGGTTCTGGCAGGCGAAGCTTCTCGTCTCGGAAGGCAAGCTGGGACCGTTCGCGGGTCTCGCCGAGATCTTTCTCGACGGGTTCTACGACTTCACGCCGACGCAGTTGGGGCTGATTGAAGTGCTGGCGGCGCGCGGCGTCAAGGTCACGATGAGCCTGCCGCTCGAGGAGGACTCGACACGCCGCGAGCTTTTCGAGTCGGCCGAGGCGACGTTGGAGAAGCTTCGTGAGCGCTTCGCGCCGACGGTACAAGTGCTTCCCGCTAAAGACCTTACGACGCCCGACCTGGCCTGGCTGGCGGCGAAGCTGTTCCGTGCCGGCACGGTCGGCCGCGCACCGGCCCCCGACTCCGTCCGTCTCATCGAGACCCCCGGGACCGTCGCCGAGGTCCGCGAGATCGCCCGCGAGATCAAGCGGCTCCACGTCGAAGAGGCCGTCCCGCTCGAACAGGTCGCCGTCGTCTTCCGAACCCTCACCGAGTACCGCGACGTGGTCGAGCAGGTCTTCGACGAGTTCGGCATCCCGGTGAACATCGGGCGGGGGACACGGCTGTCGACGACGTCCGTGGGACAGCTCTTCCTCGAGGTGCTTCGCGTGGCCGCGGAGGGCTGGCACGCCCGCGCGGTCATGGGACTGCTGAAGTCGAACTACGTCTCGGGCGCCCCGGTCGGACTCGGCGGGGACGGGCTTTCCCCGGCACGGTTCGAGGAACTCCTCATCGAGGCCGGCATCATCCGGGGACGTGAGAGCTGGATCAGGAACCTCCAGGCCCTCCGTGAGCGCGTGGAATCGCGGATGGAATCGGCCGAGGCGGACGACGACGAGGTCCGCCGGCGAACCGACCCCGCCGAACTCGAACGCAAACGCCGTGACCTCGAACGCGCCGAGGAGTCCTCCCGCAGGCTCTTCCGGCTCTTCGACCGCCTCGAGAACGCAAACACGACGAGGGCCGTTCGCGACGCCCTGCTCGACGTGACACGGACACTGGACGTGGAACGCGGGATCATCGAGGC
>DATKVD010000562.1:0-2022 GCA_035530235.1 Planctomycetota bacterium
ACGGCCGCACGTTGACCAGGCCCGTCCAGAGCTTCCGGCCCGTGGCGAAATCCAGTGCGGTGAGCACCTGTCCGTCGGCGGTGTTGCCCATGGTGAAGATGCGACCGTCGCTGACGGCGACGGAGGAGAAGCCGTCGCCGAGTCCGGTGACGGTCCAGACGTGGGGCGGGCCGCCCTCGGGCCATGATTTCAGAAGGCCCCCTTCGGTGGAGCAGGCCGTGCGGTCGGGACCGCGCCACTGCGGCCATTCCAGCTGCAGCGTCTGCGCCGTCAGCGGACCCGCCAGTACTCCCGCACACAGCACCACCGTCAGGACGTACGTTCCCTTCATCGGTCTCCCCGGTGTGAGGGTCTACTTCGCCTTGACGTCCCAGCAGGTGAGGGTGTCCTGGTCCCGGATGAAGAGTCTGCCGCCGACGACGACCGGATGGGTCCAGGACGGTTTCCCGCTCTTGGGAATCTTGAACCGGCCCTTCTCCTTATAGCCCTCAGGCGTCGCTTCCACCAGACCCACCGTCTGGCTCTCGCTCAGGCAGTAGAAGTGTCCGTCGGCGTAGGTGAGCGAGCCCTTTCCGACACCGCGGTTCTGCCAGACCACCTCACCGGTCTTCAGCTTGATGCAGCTCATGGCGTCGATGAGTCCGTAGATGTGATCGTCGATGCGGATGATGCCGCCGTGGTGACTGCCCCGCTTTTCGATGTGCCAGAGTTCGCGGGCACTGCCGCCGGTGATGTCGGCGCCGGCGGTCCCGGCACCGTAGCCCGAGGTGGCCACGACGACGCCGTCGTGGTAGACCGGGGTGCAGCAGACGATCTGGGCGACGCCCTTGCTGAACTCCCAGAGCAGTTTCCCGTTCTCGGCGTCCACGCCGATCATGGTGCCTGCACGCTGGCGTCCCACCTGCGGACCGGTGCCGGTCATGTTGACGATCTGCTTTTTGCCCTTGACGTCGATGAGGATGGGGGAGGCATAGGCGGCGGCGTGATGGGCGTCTTTCGACTGCCAGATGACCCGGCCGTCGGCCTTGCCGAGGGCGGCGATGGCGCCCTTCGACCCGCCCGGGGTGACGACGACGGCCCTGCCGACGATGAGCGGCGACTCACTGAAGCCCCAGTTCGGGATGCGGCCGCCCAGGTCGCGCGTGAGACTCACCTGCCAGACACGCTTGCCGCTCGACGCCTCCCAGCAGCTCACCATGCCGAAGCCGTCTTCGGTGTAGAGGAACTTGCCGTCACAGGTGGGGGTGCACCGCGGACCGTTCCCGCGGTTGTTCTGGTAGACCCGGTCACTCGACTTCCCGGTCCAGACCACCTTCCCGGTCTGAAAATCGAGGGCGAAGACGACCTCGCCGCCGTCGGAGGTGCCCATCGTGTAGATGCGCCCGTCCTTGACGGAAATGCCGGAATATCCCTCGCCGAGCCCGTTGATGCTCCAGAGCTCCTTCGGGCCGCCCTCGGGCCACTGCTTGAGGAGGCCGGTCTCGGCGGACCGGCCCTCACGCTCGGGCCCGCGCCACTGGGGCCACTCGGGGGCGCCGGTGCGCTGCGCACACAACGGACCCGCCAGAACGCACAACACCGTCGCCACAGCCAGATATCTCACTGCCTTCATTCATTTCTCCTATTTTGTCAGGTCGTAACAGACCACGGTCCTGCCGGTCCTGAGGAAGACCTTCCCGTCGGCGAACGACACGGAGGACCATTGTTCCAGTCCGGCCTTCAGCTTGCCGAGTTCGGTGTATTTCTCCGGGGAGGCCTTGACGAGGTAGAGCGTGCCGCCGCCGATGGCGATGAGCTTCCCGTCGGCAAGGGCGGGTGAGGAGTGCTGGGGGGGTCCCAGGACCTCACTCCACAGCACCTTTCCCGTGGCGGCGTCCACGCACACGGCGCGTCCCTGGTTGCGCTTCCCGTAGGCCTCACCGAAGGCATAGACGTGTCCGTCGTGGATGACGGGGGAGGTGAAGGTGTCGTCGAACTCCACACTCCACAGCACCTCCGGCTCGGCGTCGGTCAGCTTGTAGA
>DATKVD010000563.1:0-3699 GCA_035530235.1 Planctomycetota bacterium
CGCTCGTTCTTCTCGGCGGGACAGATCCGTCGCGGCATAGGCGTCACCATCCTCGCCAGCACCGTCGGGGCGGTGTTCTACACCCAGGCGAACGTGCTGTCGCTCCTCTTTGCGGGATACGTCCTGGCACTGGGGGTGAGCAACCTCGTCATGGCGTTCCTGGTGGCGACCCTGCCGCTCTCGGCCACCGCCGAGATCGTGATGGCCTACCTCATCCAGCGCACCGGCAGAAGACAGGCGTTCTTCACCTGGGGACTCATCCTCTCCCGACTGCTGTGGATCCCCATCATCACCATCCCCTTCTACATCGGTCCCGAGCATCACGGCCTGCAGCTGACCGTCCTTTTTCTTCTGCTCTTCGCCAGCTCGATCATCAGCGTGGCGGGGGGCAACGCCTGGGGTTCCTGGATGGGCGACCTGGTCCCGCAGACCATTCTCGGACGGTATTTCGGTTACCGCCAGGTCTACACGGTGCTGGCGCCGATGCTTACCGGGATCGTCGTGGGGCTCTACCTCGACTATC
Organism: Planctomycetota bacterium; assembly: GCA_035530235.1. Taxonomy (GTDB): domain Bacteria; phylum Planctomycetota; class DG-23; order DATKVD01; family DATKVD01; genus DATKVD01. Next base: position 524 of record DATKVD010000563.1, read on the forward strand.
ACACGGGGTTCGGCGGCTTCACGGTGGTTGTGGCGGTGCTGCTGGTCTTCGGCATCGTGGACATCCTGCTCTTCAGGTGGGTGCCGCATCCGCCCGTGCGACGTCGCGACGAGGAGCACACCCTCTGGGAGATGCTCCGCCTGCCGCTGAGCGACGTCCGATACCGCAGGGTCATCGTCTTCTTCGCCCTCTGGACCTTCACGGCGGGGCTCCTCGCCCCCTACGTGGGGATATTCCAGCGGGGGTCGGCCTACGCGGACATGAGCTTCACGACGGGCAACGTCTACGGGGCGATCGCGGGGGTGTGCCTGGTGGTGACCTCCTATTTCTGGGGACGCCTGGCGGACCGGTGGAGCGGGAAAAAGGTGCTCACCACGTGCCTGCTCATCGCCGCCACCCCGCCTTTTTACTACCTGTTCGCGACGCCCGGGCACACCTGGCCCATCCTGCTGGCCATGGCGATCGGGAACGTCGGCTGGGGCGGGGTCTTCGTGGTCAACGTGCAGATGATCATCGGCATGGCCCCGGCCCGCGACCGCTCAATGTACCTGGCGTGTCAGTCGGCGGTCATCGGTCTCGTCACGACAGTGACGTATCTCGCCGCCGGCGTCATCGTCAAGCTGCTCGACGGCGTGGAAGTGGCGGTGGGTCCCTTCGTGTGGCGTGACCTTCACCTGCTCTTCCTCATCTCCGGCGTCGCACGCCTGGCGTGCCTCGTGCCGCTCAGGTCCCTCGACGAGCCCTGATCCCCTTGGCGGCCGCACCTCCAATCGCCAGCCTGCCGTTCATGACTTGCCACCCGGCACCTGCCACTTGTGACCCATTCGACTTCGCTTCCCTCGGGACCCCGAGTCCCTCGGGACGAGAGGCAGGGCAGGCTTGCTGCTTGCCACCTGCTTGCTACAATGCCCCCCTCACCCGTGCCCTCTCCCCCCGCTGGGGGGAGAGGGGATAAAAGGGGAGCGTCTCAGCGACTCAGCGTCTTTGCTTTCTTCAGGCCATGATCACCCCCGACGACATTCCGCGTGAGGAAGTTGGCTTCACCGACCGGCAGGTCCGTCGGGGGCTGTGGGCGAGCATCGCCGCGGGTTCCAGACACGCAATGGTTGATCCAGACATTCCCCTTGCCCCGGTCCCGTGATATGATAGGGTCCACGGGCCATGTTCCCTGTGACGAGGACTTCAACCGTGGGTGAAAACCAGAGGCGGAGACAGAAGCTGGGGCTGGAAGGCGGTCTCAAGGCGGTCAGCGGCATCAAGCGCAGGGGCCGACCCAAGATCGGCCTGGACGAGTTCATGTCGATCGCCGAGCGGTTTGGCTTTTCCTCGAGTGTCCGTCGCAGGATGCGCTCGATGCTGCGAAAGGAGGACATGGGCACGGGGCCTTTCCTGGCCAACTACTATTCCGGGCTGAAGGAAACGCGGGTGCAGGCCTTCGAGCGGACCGCCCGGAAGGTCTTCGGGTCCCGGTACGCCATCGGCGTGAGTTCCGGCACGGGTGCCCTGCACGCGGCCTTTGTGGCCGCCGGCGTGGGGCCGGGCACGGAGGTGATCCTCCCGGCCATCGGGTTCTTCGCGACGGCTTCCGCGGTCGTCATCTGCGGGGGCGTCCCGGTTTTCTGCGACGTCGATGATTCCCTCTCGATGGACCCCGCGAAGATCGAGAAACTCATCACCCCGCGCACGGTGGCGATCTCGCCCACGCACGTGATGGGCAGCGTGTGCGACATGGGCGCCATCATGAGGGTCGCCCGCCGACACCGGCTGAAGGTCGTCGAGGACTGCGCACAGTCGTGCGGAGGCGAGTTTCGCGGACGGCTCGTCGGCACGTTCGGCGATCTCGGCTGCTTCAGCATTTCGTCCTACAAGATCGTCGGGGGCGGCGAGGGCGGACTCATCCTCACGGACAAGCTGCGGCTGTGGGAGCGCGCCAGCCAACTGGCGGAATGCGGCGGACTCTGGCGTCCGAACCGCTTCGCCCCGCCGAGGTACAAGGGCGAGCTCTTCTGCGGGACCAACTATCGCATGTCGGAGCTGGAGGCGGCCGTCGACGTGGTCCAACTCCGCAAGATGAAGGTCGCCGTCAACCGGTTCCGGCGGGTCAAGCGGCGCATCCTGGACCGGCTGAAGAAGTACCGCGACATCACGCCTCAGAAGCTCAACGACCCCGACGGCGAGGTGGGTTACCTGCTGCGGTTCTACCCGGAGACGTTCCAGCTGGGTGCGCGAATCGTGACGGCACTCGAGGCCCAGGGGATCGGGTGTTCCATGCGCGGCCCCCATGCCGGACCCGACTGGCACCTCTATTCGTACATGTATCCCGTGAAGCTCCGGGGAGACGCCGTCAACTGCAACCGCGGGGATTGCCCCGTGGCGGACGACCTGTTCGATCGGATGATCAGCGTCCCCCTCAACCAGTGGCTCTCGTCGCGCGACTGCGACAGCATCGCGCGAGGGATCAACAAGGTGCTGTCGGCCTGCTGCACCGAAGACCCGGGCGCGACCCCGTGGCACTGAAGACACGGGAAAGGAGGATACCTTGGAACTCGGACTGTGCGTCGAGATGGTCTTTGAGGAGCTGCCGTTCGAGGAACGCATCGCCCGGTCGGCGGAGCTGGGGTTCAAGAACGTGGAGATGTGGTTCATCGACGGCTGCTACAAGGGCACGGCGAAGGATCTGGCCCGGCTCGCCGAGGGTGCCGGGGTGAAGATTACCAACACGGTCATCGGCTCGCCCGACGGCTCGCTGGGAGGCGGACTGACGAACCCCGCCAATCGCCGGGGGTGGCTCGAGCGCGCGCGAATGAGCATCGAATTCAACCGCGAGGCCGGTATCGGCGCCACCATCGTCTGCACCGGCAACGTCGTCGACGGGATGAGCGACGACGAGATGCGGAAGTCGGTTGAGGACGGTCTCGAGCAGACCCTCGAACTGGCCGATGCCGCCGGGGTCACGCTGCTCCTCGAGCCCCTGAACACGCACTACGACCACGCCGGGTATTGGCTCGACAGCAGCGACCGCGGCGCGGAGATCTGCCGAAAGATGAACTCGCCGCGGATGAGACTGCTCTTCGACTGCTACCACATGCAGATCATGGAGGGCGACCTCGTGCGTCACATCGAGCGGAACATCGACGTCATCGGGCACTTTCATTCCGCCGGCGTGCCCGGTCGTC
>DATKVD010000564.1:0-14523 GCA_035530235.1 Planctomycetota bacterium
AAACCCGGCAGGTGGACGCGTTTCGGTCATTCCGTCATTGTCTGATTCGGATTTGTTTCGTGCTTCGTGCTTCGAATTTCAGGTGTCCGGGGACAGTCCCCTTTTCTCCTACTGTTTCTCAAACGCCACGCGCGGGTCGGCGAGTGCGTAGGCCACGTCGATGCAGAGGTTGACGACCACGAACACCGCCGCCCAGAGAAGCGCCACCCCCATCACGGCGTCGTACCATCGGTTGACGACCGCCTCGACCGCGAAGCGTCCGACGCCCCCCACACTGAAGACCGTCTCGGTGATCATCGTTCCGCCGAGGAGGCTGCCGAGGTCGCCGCCGATGACGGTGATGAGGGGAATCGCGGTGTTGCGCAGGACGTGCCGGGTGGTGACGCGCCACTCGGAGAGTCCCTTGGCCCGGGCGGTGCGGACGTAATCCTTCGACAGCTCGTCGAGCAGAGACGAGCGTGTGACGCGTGCGATGAACGCAGCCGGACGGAGTCCCAGCGCGATCACCGGAAGCACCAGCACCGCCGCACCCCCCTCACCCGTCGCCGAGGCCGGCAGCCACCCCAGCAGATACGCGAACACGAAGATCAGCATGATGCCGAACCAGAAGACCGGCGTCGAGATGAAGCAGAAGGTGACGGTGCGCAACACGACGTCGAAGACGGAATTCCGGTGGACGGCGGAAAGCATCCCGGAGGCGACGCCGACGAGCGTGGCGAGCACCATCGCGGCGACCGCGAGCTTCACGGTGTTGGGCAGACGTCGGGCGATCTCGCGTGCGACGGGGGTGCGGGTGCTCACGATGGTGCCCATGTCGCCCTTGAAGAGCCGGGCGAAGTAGCGGACGAACTGCACGACGAGCGGCTCGTCAAGGCCCAGCTCGCGCTCGAGCATCCGGCGCTGCTCGGGCGTGCCGCCTTTCTCGCCCAGGATCTCGTCCACCGGGCTGCCCGACGCCCGCAAGAGGAAAAAAGTGATCACCAGCACCGCGAGGATGGTGGGCACCACCAGCGACAGACGTTTGACGAGGTAGGGGAGCATGGCGGGATATTATACAGAGGGGCGGGAGCTGGGGACAGCTTCTATCGGGGATCTCAACTCGAAGCACGAAATCCGAAACACGAATGACGCAAGAAACGGTCCCGGATGCGGACCTGTTTCGGTCATTCCGTCATTTGAATTTCGTGCTTGGTCGCCAGAGGCGACTGAATTTCGTGCCCGCCAGAGGCGGGTAAACTTCGTGCTTCGAATTTCAATCGTTCGGGGAGAGTCCGCCCGGTGGCTTCCCCGCGGCGATTCGCTCGTCACGGTCGCTTCTTCATCGCCTCGTAGAGGAGTTTTTCGAGCTTGGCCATCTCGTCGACGAGCTTGTTGAGCTTGTCGGAGGTCTCGCGGATGAGTCTGGGGTCGGCGTCCTTCCGGGCGAGGAGGTTTTCAAGGTTGGCGGAGGTCATGGAGAGCGCACGTGCCCCCTCGGCAAAGCTCATGGCGGCATCGTAGATGTTCTGGGTGTAGGCGTCGGCCTCGATGTTGCGTGTGAGGAGCTTCCAGGGGTTCCGTCGGATGTCCTCCATGGCCAGGTTGAGACGTGCCGCGGACTGACGCAACTCCTCGATGGTCCCGTCGACATTGGCACGGTTGGCGACGACCACGTCCTTGGCGTCCTTGACGATGTCCCTGGCGTCCTGCGTGGCCTGACGGGTGTTCTCCAGTATCTTGCCGACGGGACCTTTCTGCTCCTCGAGTCCGCGGAGTTCCGCGGCGACGTCCTTGCCGTGTCGGGTGGCGACGCGCACGTCGTCGGCCGCCCCGTCCAGCTTCTCCACGATGGTCGTCATCCGGTCCATGATCCCCCCGATCTTCGAGCGGACCTGCTTGATGGTCTCACGGATGTCGTCGAGGGTCGCGAGGGCCTCGGGACTCAGCTTGTCGGTCAGCTTCTTCACGTCCTCGGTGATCGTCTTGGCATTGTCGAGGATGGGGTCGACCTTCTTCTCGTTGCGTGCGACCATGTCTCGTGCGTTGCCGGTGAGCTGTCTGACGTTCTCGGCGGCCTTCTCGACGTCGTCGAGTGCCCGACCCACCTTGGCCATCTCACCGCGCATCTCACGCAGCACCCCCTGTGCCTCCTCGGAGAGTTCCCCGAACGACGGGTAGTGGTATCCCATGAGGGGCTTCTCGGGCGAGGTTTCGGACACGATCTGCCCGAGGGCGTCGTCCTTGCTCTCGCCCTGGTAGGGGACGATGTCCATGTAGACGTTTCCGGTGAGTCCGCGCGTGACCTTGGGCTTGTCCCGGTCGCGGAGCGGGACGTCGGCGTTGATTTCGACGGTGACCAGCACGCGCGTCTTGGCGACGCCGGTCTTGTCGTCGCACGGCGGGCACTCGCGGAACGCGATGTTCAACACCCGACCGCACTTGATGCCGGCATACATCACGGTGTCGCTGGCCTTGAGTCCCTGGATGCCGTCGAAGCTGAAATGGTAGACCTTCTTCTGTTGCAGGAGCGCCCCGAAATCGGCGACGATGTACACCCCGGCGCACAACAGCACAAAAGCCACCACGATGAGGGCACCGGCCTTGATCTCGTTTCGTGAATGTCGAGGCATATTGGACTCCCATCAAGAGCAATGTTCGTTGGGGACTGTCCCCATCGGCAACTCAAACACGAAATTCGAAGCACGAAGCACGAAACAAGCACGAAATTCAAATGACCGAATGACGGAAACGGGCCGGATGCCGGGTTTGGAATTTCCGTCGTTGTCTGATTGGAATTTGTTTCGGATTTCGTGCTTCGGATTTCAGCATTATTCTCCGATCAGGTCCTTCGCGAAATCGGTCTTGGACATTCGAAGCGGGATGGGTCCGTCGGGTGCCCCGGTGATGAACTGTCTGACGACGGGGTCGTCGGAGTTGCGGATCTCGTCGGGCGTCCCGCGGGCCACCACGTTGCCCTGGTAAAGCATGAACATCCGGTCGGCGATCTTGAAGGCCGAGTTCATGTCGTGGGTGACCACGACGCTCGTCACCCCCAGCTTCTTGGAGAGGTCCATGATGAGCATGTCGACGACGCCGGCGACGATGGGGTCGAGTCCGGCGGACGGCTCGTCGTAGAAGATGATCTCGGGGTCGAGGGCGATGGCGCGGGCCAGGCCCACGCGCTTTTTCATGCCGCCCGAAATCTGCGCCGGCATCAGGTCGCCGAAATCCCTCAGTCCCACCAGCTCCAGCTTCATCTTCACCATGATGTCGATGATGCTGTCCTCGAGGTCGGTGTGCTCGTGCATGGGGAGTGCGACGTTCTCCCCGACCGTCATCGAGTTGTAAAGCGCCCCCGACTGGAAGAGGATGCCGAACCGCAGACGCAGCTTGTCCATCTCGTTCTCGGTCAGCTCCGTGGTGTCCTGTCCGAAGAGACACACCCGTCCGCGCGTCGGCCGGTACGCCCCCACGATGATCCGCAGCAGTGTGCTCTTGCCGCAGCCCGAGCCCCCCATGATGACCGCCGTTTCCCCGGGATGGATGTCCATGCTGATGTCGTCCAGGACGGTGCGCCCCTCGAAGTCGATGCCGACGTTCTCCACGCGGATGATCGGTTCGGCCGCGCGCGGCGTCGGCTGCTCGTCGGACGGCGTCGGCTGTCCGGTTGAATTCTGTTCACTCATCAGAGCACCGTGTAGAACAGCCAGCTGAAGAAGAGGTCCGTGATGATGATGGCCACGATGCCGAATACCACGCTCTGCGTCGTGGCGCGTCCCACGCCCTCGGCACCCCCCGACACCTTCAGGCCCTCCTGGCAGGCGATGAGGGCGATGAGTGCACCGAACGCCACGCTCTTGACGAGTCCCGTGATGAGGTCCTGCATCTTGAGGAAGTCCACGGTGTTGGCGTAGTAGAAGTTGGGCGACATGTCGAGGAGGGAGACCGAGATGACGAACCCGCCGAGGATGCCGACGAGGTTTGCGACGATGGTGAGACAGAGGAGCATGATGACGGCGGCGATCAGTCGCGGCATGACGAGGAAGCGTACGGGGTTGAGTGCGGAGGTCTCCAGGGCGAGGATTTCCTCGCCGACGACCATGGTGCCGATCTCGGCGGCGATGGAGGCCCCGGCGAACCCGGTGAGGACGATGGCGGTGAGGAGCGGTCCCAGCTCCCGCAGCATCGCCACGCCGACCGTGATGGGAACGGCCTGGGGGGCCCCCAGGTCCCGCAGCACGTAGGCCATCTGGAAGGCGAGGATCATCCCGACGAAAAAGAGCACCAGACAGACGATGGGGATGCTCCGCACGCCCACGCGCACCATCTGGGCCGCCACCGCCCGACCGCCGCCGCGACGCGTCCCCGCCGCCCGGAACACCAGCGACAGGAAATCCCAGACCGATTCCTTGAGAAGATACCCCATCCCGCCGAGGTAACGGAAGAACCCCAGACCCCGACCTCCGAGACTTCCCAGGAATCCCGAAACGGGGCCGTCGGCCATGGCGTCTTCCTTGCGTCCTCAATCGATCGTGACGTCCCGGTGCAGGTCGAACACGTCGTGCAGGTGTGCCAGTTCGAACACGGGATAGATGTCCTCGTTGACCCCGATGAGTGTGAGCTTGCCGCCGTACCGGGACACGTTCTTCAGACACTCGATCAGGGTGGCGATGCCGGAGCTGTCGATGTAGGTGACGTGTTCGAGTGAGACGGCGACGTGCGGGACCGACTCCTTGGCGACCTGGAGGAGTCCCTTCCTCAGCTCGGGCGAGCTGCGCATGTCCACCTCGCCGGTCAGTCTCACGAGCGTCAGGCCGTCTCTGTCTTCACGTGTGAATTCCATGTCATTCCTGTCGGGGTTTCGGAAGGGCCTTGGTCATTCGCAGCTCGGTGCCCACGGGTGGACTGCTGTCGTACACGACCTCGTCCATGATCTCCCGGATGAAGTGGACGCCGAGTCCGCCGGGTCGGATGTCGGTGAGTTCGCGGGGCTTGATCTCCCCGGGCTTCGCCTTGCGACCGTAATCACGAAGTGTGACGTCCAGTCGGTCGGGGTGCATCGTCAGGTGCACCTCGATGGTCTTGCCGTGGTCACGGTTGTAGGCGTGCTTGATGACGTTGGTGCAGGCCTCGTCGACGGCGAGACAGACGTGGTTGACGTCGGGCTTGACGAACCCGACGACCTCGGCGGCGGCGGCGACGAGTCCACGGACGAGCTTCATGTATTTCGGGTCACTCGGGACGGTGAGCGTCACGGCGTGGTCGTTGGCGGGAGGTGTCCCGCTGGGTTCCGTCAAGATTGGCCTCCGGCTTTTCGTTTGGCGGCGGCGGGGCCGTGTCGGCCCGTGGTGTTCCACCAGTTTCGCCAGCGGTTGGCGGCTTCGCGTCGCTCGTGCTCGGGGGCGTAGGCCTTGTAGCCGAAATCCTCGCCCGTCATCTCCTGGAGCACCCGTGCGGACATGAGCCGGACCGACTCGTCGTCGTCCTCCAGTCGCTCGATGACCTGTGGGAGGGCCCGCCAGTTGCGCTCCTCACCGACGGTCATGACCCCCTGCATCCGCTCGACCCCGGCGGACGAGTTCATCTTCTGCTGCCAGGTGAGATGGGGTCCCCAGCACCCGACACACGTGAGGACAACCACGCACAGCACCGCCACACGAGTGTTCAACGGTCTCCTCCCCAATGGGCCGCCCGGACGCCGTCCGACGCGAGCACGGCGAAGTGCCGGCAGACAAACACCCTGGACTCCTGATGCTAAACGGCCACCGGCAACTGTCAAGCGAAAAGTGGGCCGAGGGGGCGTTGTGAGACGCATGCCATCGACGGCTCTGCCCCTCGGACTTGTCATTGCCAAACCAAGGCCCATGTCGTATTATGGTACGGAATTACGGGCAAGGCGCAGCCGTCGGTGACGCAGGCACCCGTCTCGGTTCATGGGGGCCTGTCGTCCGGCGGCATGGTGGCATTGCCCGGGTGGAGAAGGCTCTCGAAAGGCGAGATCGTGAAGAGGACTCTCTCAGTCTGTGTCGCGATCGGCGTTGCTGTCGTGCTGTTGGTCGTGTTGGGCTATGTCCGGCATGCCGGCCGCCGCGCGAGGAGGCTTGACGTCCCTGGGTCGCTTTCGCCGCCCCACGAGGCGGTCCTCGATGAAACGGGCGAGCGGCGCTCGACGCCAGGTGCGAGTCAGCAGGAGATCATTCGGTCGACGGCCCGGGCCGCACGCGATGCCGAGGATCTGGCCACGGTGACGATCGACTACCCGTTCTCGGAAGCCGTCTTTCCGCCGGGCTTCCCGCCGCCGACATTCACCTGGCACGATTCGGCGGCAGAGGCGAAGACCTGGCTGATTGACGTGAGCCCGGGCGACGGATCGGGTCACGTCTATGTCCTGACGAAGGGTGATGCCGCTGCCCCGGCCCCCGAGACCGCCCCCGAGGACGTCCCGGAAGCCGCCCGGGATTACAGGCCCACGCCATACCAGTTGTCCGCCAGGAGATGGCAGGCAGGCGCGGAGGTCTGGGCCGCTATCCAGCGCGGATCCGTCGAGGGCCCCACCACGGTGACGATCCTCGGCCTTGACGCGGGCATCCCGGGCAGGCCGATTTCTCGGGGGGTCGTGGCGCTCCGGACCTCACCTGAGCCGGTCGGGGCGCCCATATTCTATCGCGACCTGCCCCTGCCGTTTATTCACGCCTTGAAGAACCTCCAGCTCATCCGCTGGCGCCTGGGAGACGTGGCGTCCGCCGAGCCGCCGCCGGCACTGCTCAAGGACATGAAGGTCTGTGGGAACTGTCATTCCTTTACCCGCGACGGCAGGACGCTCGCGATGGACGTGGACTACGGCAACGACAAGGGGTCCTACATCATCACCGCCGTCGGTCGGGAAACCGTCCTGAGCAAGGATCAGGTGATCACCTGGAGTGACTACCGACGCGAGGACAAGGAGCTGACGTTCGGCCTGCTGTCGCAGATCTCCCCCGACGGGCGCTATGTCATCAGCACGGTCAAGGATCGCTCCGTGTTCTCTCCGGTGCCGGATCTCTGGTATTCGCAGCGTTTCTTCCCGATCAAAGGCATCCTGGTGGTGTATGATCGCGAAACGAAGCGGTTCTTTCCGCTCCCCGGCGCGGACGACCCGCGCTACGTGCAGAGCAACCCGATGTGGAGTCCCGACGGCAAGACGATCCTCTTCGCCCGCAGCGAGGCCTACGAGCTCAAGAACCTCAAAGACCGCAGTGCCGCCGTCATCATGCGCGAGGAGGCCCAGGAGTTCTTCGAGGGCGGGAAGAAGTTCCGCTACGACCTGTACCGGATCCCGTTCAACGGGGGCAAGGGTGGCACGCCGCTGCCGGTCCCGGGTGCCTCGGGCAACGGCAAGAGCAACTACTTCGCCCGGTTCTCGCCGGACGGCAGGTGGATCGTATTCTGCCAGGCGGACACATTCATGCTGCTCCAGCCGGACAGCACGCTCTACATCATGCCCGCCGAGGGCGGCGAGCCCCGGAGAATGCGGTGCAACCTCGCGGGGAAGATGAACTCCTGGCACAGTTGGTCGCCGAACGGCCGGTGGCTGGTGTTCGCCTCGAAGGCCAACGGTCCCTACACACAGCTCTGGCTGACGCACGTGGACGCCCAGGGCAACGACGCCCCGCCGGTGCTCCTGGAGCGGTTCACCGCGCCGGACCGGGCGGCCAACATCCCGGAGTTCGTCAACCTCGCACCCGATCAGTTCGCCAGCATCCGTGAGGAGTTCGCCGACTACTACACGCACTTCCGGATCGGGCTGAACCATGAGAGGCTGTTCGAGCATGCCGCGGCGGTCGAGGCGTTCCGCAGGGCGCTCGAGGAAAAGCCCGACCACCTCGAGTCGACCTATCTGATCGGGTCGTGTCTGGCCAGGATGGGGCGGGAGACGGAAGCCATCCCGTATGTCCGCAAGGCCCTCGAGATCAGTCCGGACTACCTGGCCGCCCATCGTCTCCTCGGCAGCCTGTTGAGCCGAAGCGGGGAGCCGAGGGAGGCAATCCGCCATCTGCGGATCGTCCTGAAAGCCAAGCCCAGCGACCTGGTGACGGCGAACAACCTCGCCTGGATTTTGGCCACCTGCCCGGACGCTGCCTGTCGCGACGGGTCGCAGGCCGTCGAACTGGCCGAGCGGACCTGCAAGGCCACCGTGTACGCCGTCCCCGTCATGCTGGATACACTGGCCGCCGCCTACGCCGAGGCCGGCCGGTTCCAATCGGCCGTCGAGACCGCCAAGCGGGCGCTGGCCATCCTCCGCCGGGACTCCAAGGCGCCGACCGCGGAACTGGAATTTCGGTTGGGGTTATACGAGGCAGGCAAGGTCTATCGGCAGGGCACCGCGACCCCCTGAGTATCGGCCTGTCACACGACTTCCTGTCGATGGGTCCGTGGCACCCACAGACACGTGTGACAAACAGAGCGCCTCGCGACGCGAAGCGACGCTCCGGAACGCACATGAGGCAACGTGGCGGCAGGCAACTCACTTCGCCGGGCCGGCGGCCCTGCGGCGTTTCCTGATTCGGCCTAAGACGCAGGCCGTGGCCGCAGCCCACAGAAGCATCGAGGCAGGCTCAGGGACCGCGTCTGCCTTGATGTTGTCGATCTCCAAGGACACCGCCTCTCCGTCGGCGGTTGTATCCCCGATGGTGAACGTCACGCCGATGAAGTTGAAGGAGTCCAGGTCGCCGCTGAAGTTTCCTTCTACGGTGTGCCACTCGGACCCGTTCATCAGATCGCCTTCGATCAACGGGGATTCCCCGCCCGAGGGATCGCCGCTCTCGAGGTTCAGCGTCTCGCCTCCATCCCAGCCATACACCCCGAACTTGGCCGCCAGACCGTTGGGGAGATCCTCCGTATGGTAATCAAAGGAGAACTCGACACGGTAACCGCCCCAGCCTCTCGCCGGCTTGCCGACAAAGTAGACCAGTGAGTTCCACGAAGCGGTCATTCCCGCGTCCATTCCCGTGGCCATGTTCACGGACCCCATGGCCTGATACATGTCCATGGTCCCAGGGACGAACATCGCCTGCCACATGCCCTCGGCCATGGTCGTTCCGCCCATCCACATGCCCATCATGGACATGCCTACCATGGCAAACGACAGCGGACTCTCGATGACCGAATTGGCATCGAAGAGCTCATCGATGATGACCTCGGCGGAGGCTCGACCGCCGAGGGCGAAGAGAGAAAGACATGCGGCCAACACGATGATGGTTCGACACTTCATAGCGCCCCCCCTTTCGCTTGCGGTGTCAGGTCGATGCCCCTCGGACCGGGGAATCCGGTCGTGACCGGGTTCTCCAGTTCCGTGCCGTGCAGGTTGGCTCGGCGAAGTGTGTTGGGATGCGTTGTTCGTCCAGCGGCCCCGGGGCTGCCCGTGTCCAGCGCGGCTTAAGGCCCCTTGATGATGCGCCAGTCGCCTCCCCTGTGCAATTTCCAGCAAATCGCGTGCCAGTCGGGGCTCAATATTCTTGTGTCTTTCTTCGCATTGCCGAAGTGCTTTGGGGTCCTACCTTTGCGACGAGGATAATTTGGATATTTCTGACAAGCCCGGTGACATGTGCCGCCGCCTTGTTTAATTCTTTGAACACGTTCCTTGCGTCGGAAGGCCCATTTTATCGCAAGGTCTTACGCTCTGCCAAGTTGCGTTGCGTTGAATTCCAGGTACACTCTTGTTGAACAGGAACGATGTTTGGTGGCACACACAGGCCCCTCGGCTTCGCTGGGGGTGAACCCTCTCCCCCGGCACCGGGGGCAAGAGGGACAACAACGTCGCACGGACGGCGGCGTGCCTTTCCTACGACCACTTCTCGAAGACCGCGAAGTCGTCCATCGGCATCCGCGTGCGGGCACCGGGCTGCGAGGTCGGATACCCGATCGGCATCAGCTCCACCACGCGCACGTCGTCCGGGATGCCCAACAGCTCCTTGACCGCGTCTTCCTTGAACGCGCCGATCCAGCACGTCCCGAGACCCTCGCCCATCGCCGCCAGGCTCATCGTCGTCATGCAGATGGCGACGTCGATGGGGTAGGCCCGCTGACCGCACGACATCACCTTATCGGTCTTGGCGGCGCAGCCGACGAGGACCGCCGGGGCCTCGCCGACGAAGGCCTGGCCGTTGGCGGCCTGCACGAGCTTCTTTCGCGTCTTGGCGTCCGTCACGACGACGATCTTCCACGGCTGTGCGTTCCCGGCGCTCGGCGCCTGGCGTCCCGCCTCCAGTACCCGCTCGAGCTTCTCCTTCTCGATCGGCTTGTCCTCGAAGTCCCGGATGCTCCGCCTCTTCAGAATCGCGTCCATCACGTCCATCGTATGCCTCCCTTCCAAAGAAAGAACCCTCTTAACCACAGAGGGCGCAGGTTGAGTCGAAACTCGAAACTCGAAACTCGAAAGTCAACAGCGACGGGCATTCCGCCGAACTTTGGAGTTTCCAGTTTCGAGTTTCGACTTGCGACTTCCTGTCCTCTGTGGTTTCCTGGAGTCCACGGGCGGTTCAGTCCCGGGACGTGGCCCCTTTTGCCTCCAGTCGCAACTGGTTCACCAGCAGATGCGCCTGGCGGGTGGGCTCGGGCAATCGGTACCCCGCCGTGGTCTTCAGCACCCACGCCGCCGCGCTCTCAAGCGCGATCCGGTGTCCGACCGAGACGAACACCGGCTTGACGTTCCGACGCGTCCGCAGCACCACGCCGATGGTCTTGCTCCCGAGGTGCAGCGGGCTCGTCGAGCCGACCGGCGCCGCGACCTCTGAGTGCTCGCCGCAGAGCCGCGTCTTGGCACACCCCACCGACGGCACGTCAATCAGCAGTCCCATGTGCGCCGCGAGCCCGAACCCCCGCGGGTGCGCGATCCCCTGACCGTCGAAGATAACGAGATCGGGCCGGGTTTTCAACCGCTCGAACACCCGCACGAGGATGGGTCCCTCACGAAAGGTCAACAGTCCCGGAATATAGGGGAACGTGGCGACGCCCGAGGCATGGGCCTCCTCGACGAGGTCGAGTTGTGGGAAGCGCATGACGACGACGGCGGCGTAGAAGCGGTTATCCGAGCGTTCGTAGCTGACGTCGGCCCCGGCGACGTGCTTGACGTTCCGGGGCGACCCGCGACGGATGATGCGCTTCCGCAGCCGCTCCTGAATCGCCACCGCGGCGTGGTAATCGACGTCCCATCTGTGCAATCGACGGACTTTCATGGGTTCCCATCCCCTGCTGTCGCTTCGCGACCCGGGCGACAGGCCCGCTCACAGGATTCCAAGGGAACGGACCACCTCGGGCAGTGCGAAGAGCAGGATGACGCAGTAGCCGGCGAGGGCCGTGGACACCCCGGCCCTCACCGCCCGACGCCACCGCATCCCCGAACGACGATAGAGGACCCCGGCCAGCAGGACCCTCGCGGCCGTGCCGCCGCCAAGAAGGACCAGCGTCGAGACGGACGTCTGCCAATAGTAGGGGCCCCACCCCCATTGGCCGAGAACGGTGAAATACAAGAGCGCAAACTCGACACCCCTTGCGGCGACGTGCATCAGCAGACCCCGCCACAGATTGCCCGCGAAAGACACCCGTCGGGCGAGGAGCTTGAGCAGCAGCAGCTCGACCACGACCGCCGCGGCCAGTGCGGGGATGAAGTACCACATCTCGCTCGCAATCAGCACGGGGTAGGGGCCGAGGGGATAGTGAAAAGGGGTGAGGGCATGACCGCAGCACGGCCTGGCAAGCAACAGGGCGATGAGTCCGCCGAGCCCGGCACGGAAGCCCCGGTGTCGTTTCCTCATGTCAGTCCCCCTTCCGGGCCGCCCCGCGGGCCGTGTGGGCCCAGCCGGCCCGTCCCACGTCCCACAAGGGAGCGTGACCACAGGATCCGTTCCCCGTCATCCATTGTAAACGGAAGGCATCGGTATGCAAGGGACGGTCGACAGGCGGCCGCGGACGTCCGGGACGGCCAAAAATTGCGGTTTTTTGACTTGAGATGCCGACGGCTCTCTGGTATAGTGCCGTGCCCGGAAGATGCGGAAATTCCGGGGAGCAGGCGTGTTTCCCCGTCTCATTGACCGGCCGCCACCGGACCTCCGTCAGCGGCCCCAGACAACACCGGAAGGTTGTGATCGTCAGTGATCAAGATCAGGTGCAGAGGCAACGAGTCGATCGACCAGATGCTCAGACGCTTCAAGAAGCTCTGCGAGAAGGAAGGGCTGACGAAGGACATCAAGCGGAACTCGTATTACGAGAAGCCCTCGGAGCGTCGTCGTCGCAAGCGTCGCAAGTCACTCAAGCGGGCCCAGCAGGAGTCGGCGGAAATCTGATCCCGTCCATGCGTGGTACCCGAAGATGCCCCGGCCCCGGCTTGTCCCGATCCCTCGGGAACCCATCGGGACCGGGGTTCGTCCTGGACGGGGTCCGGACGTCCGGAACCGTCACGACCCCACTCACACACGATACCGCCCGACGGGGATAAACCGTGGAAACCGAAACCCGGGAGAAACCGAGTGTGTCCGTCGGGTTCGACGCCGCCATCCGCACGGTGGGTCTCACCCGTGTCTTCGAGGGATGGTTCGGACGAAACCGCGTGGTCGCCCTCGACCACCTCGACCTCGAGGTGCGTCGCGGCGAGGTGTTCGGACTCCTGGGACCGAACGGCTCCGGAAAGACCACCACACTGAAGCTGCTCCTGGGGCTCATCTTTCCGACGTCGGGGACGGCCGAGGTGCTGGGTCGTGAGCCCGGCGACGTCCAGACCAACCAGCGCATCGGGTTCCTGCCGGAGGAGTCTTACCTCTACCAGTTCCTGAACGCGGACGAGACGCTGGACTTCTACGGCCGGCTGTTCCGCATTCCACGTGCCGAGCGGAAGCGCCGCATCGACGACCTGATCCGGATGGTCGGACTCGAACACGCCCGACGACGTCGGGTCAGCGGGTACTCCAAGGGCATGAGTCGTCGCATCGGACTGGCACAGGCCCTCATCAACGACCCCGAACTGCTGCTCCTGGACGAGCCCACCTCCGGTCTCGACCCGATCGGCACGCGTGAGATCAAGGACCTGGTGCTCCAGCTGAAGGCCCGCGGCAAGACGGTGCTCATGTGCTCCCACCTTCTGGCCGACGTCGAGGACGTGTGTGACCGCATCGCGATCCTCAAGACCGGTCAGCTCCAGGTGGAGGGGGTGGTGGACGAGTTGCTGACGGTGCAGGACATCACGCAGATCCGTCTGCGACGGCTCTCGGGCGAGGCCCTCGAACACCTGAAGACGATCCTCGCCGAGCGAAAGACCGAGGTTCTGGAGGTCTCACACCCGCGCAGCACACTGGAAGAACTTTTCCTACGCATCGTGGGGGCCGCTCCCGCCAATGACACCCACGACGACTGACCGTCACCGTCGCCGCTTCCCCGTGACCCCGGGCGTCATCGGGGCCATCGGACGCCAGACCCTCCGTCAGTGTCTCCGTCGCAAGGTGCTCCTCGTCCTCGTGCTCTTCGTCGCCGTGGTGCTGGTGGGACAGAGACTCATCCCCACCCACGACCCGGTCAAGCACCTCGCCACGCTCATCGTGCTGGCGTTGTGGGCCATGTCGTTCTTCGGGATCATCGTGGCGGTGTTCCTGTCGGCGACGGCACTGCCGGAGGACCGCACGGAGGGGACGATCACGACGGTGATGACGAAGCCCGTGGGCCGACTCAACTATCTCCTCGGACGCATCCTCGGCTTCGCGATGACCTCCGGGATTATCCTGCTGGTGATGGGGGTGGTGGGCTGGGGCGTCATCCGGAGCGTGGGACGGTGGGCCGCCCGCCAGACCGGTCGGGACGACCTGCTGGTCGCCAAGCGCGGCATCGACCCCACCGAAGTCATGCTCCGTGAAGGGACGCTGCCCGAGAAGAGGCTGGCCCCGGACGCGGAAGCCGCCGTCCTGCGCGGGAGTGCCGAGCAGGTGCTCGTCTTCCACTTCCACAGGGGCCTCGGCCGCCTGAGCCAGGACGGGCAGACCTTCGAGATGACCCCCTACGTCTCGACCGGTGCGAAGCTGCCCAACGTCCCGGGCGAAGTCGTCGTCCGCAACCCGCTCACCGCCGAAGAGCGCCGGTTCGACCGGACGCTCGACAGTGGACGCACCCTCACCATCTCCTTCCCACGGTCGCTCATCGACCCGAAGGCCGGTGTCGAGGTGACGGTGAGACGACTTCAGCCGGGGGCCTACGTGCGGGTCACGAAGGGCGAGTTCCAGCTCATGTGTCCGTCCGTTTCGTTCGAATACGCCTACCTCAAGTCACTCGTCTTGATCTACTTCTCATTTCTCCTGGTGGTGGTGGTTTCGGTGACGGCGAGCACGTTCCTGAGTGCGTGGGTGGCGGTGCTGCTGGCGTTCTCGGCGTATTTCTTCGCCGAGGCCCACGAGGTGCTGATCGACCTGATGACGGGACTGCAGGCGGTGATTGAGGGCAAGTCGGCGGGGTTTCTCGGCTCGGCGGGCGGACAGGCCCTGCAGCACGCCGGCGGCCAGGCGGCCGAGCCGGTGGCCGATCCGTTGT
>DATKVD010000565.1:0-6845 GCA_035530235.1 Planctomycetota bacterium
TTTGCAGCAAAGGTGTCCTTCCATTGCACCTCCGGGCCGCCACCGTTATGATGCCCCCCTGAAGACGACCTCAACCTTCACGATAGGGAGACAGTCATGAACATCGGACTCGCCGGGTGGTCGCTCGTCAGACGCGTGAGAGCGGGTGCACTCGTGCTGCTCGATTACCCGGCCCTCGTCAAAGACGAATTTGGCCTGAGCGTCATCGAACTCAACTCGCCCTTCTTCGAATCGACGGATGCGGACTACGTCGGCGAACTGAAGGGCCGCATCGACGCCGCCGGGGCCCGCGTCGCCAACATCGCCGTCGACGGCCAGGGCGACCTCGCCGCCACCGACGAGTCCGAGAGACAGCAGGCCGTTCAGAACTACGCCGCCTGGTTCGACGTGGCACTGGGCGTGGGGAGTCCGTGCATCCGTGCGTTCTCGGGCGGCCCGCACGAGGGCGAGTTCCGTGAGGACGTCATGCAGGCGTGCATCAGGAGCTTCGGCGAACTGGCGGCCGCCGGTAAAGAGAAGAACGTCAGGATCATCGTCGAGAACCACGGCGGCGTCATCGCCCGCGACCCGGACAACCTGGTGAGACTCATGGGGTCGGACGACTCGGGCTTCTTAGGCATGTGTCCCGACTTCGGCAACTTCCCCGCGGAGGTCCGCTACGAGGGCCTCGAGAAGGTCGCCCCCTGGGCACAGGTGCTGCACGCCAAGATGCACGAGTTCGACGAGACGGGCGAAGAGACTCGCGTGGACGTCGGACGGTGTCTCGACATCTTCCGGCGGGCCGGCTTCGACGGGGACGTCCTCATCGAGTTCGAAGGCAAGGGGGACGACCACGAGGGGGTGCTGAAGTCGATCGCGCTTCTTGGGCGACACATCTGAGAAGGGGAACGCAGAGCGTCAGACGGCCTTCTGGGTGTTCTCTTTCAGCCAGTAGAAGGCGGCTTCCTGGAGGTCCTGGGCGGACCTGCTGCGGAAGATGAGGCAATCAACGACCGCACGCTTGCACTCGGTCCGTGCGCCCAGAAGCTTGAACACCGTCTCGTACACTTCAGGACTGTCGGTGGCACGGGCGGGCCCCAGGTCTTCATACCACCGGGAAACGGCGTCCGAGTAGGCGTCGAAAAGCGTCTCGTAGTGCGAGCGAGGCACGCCTCCCGGCGGACGGGCCGTCGGGTCGGTCCACTTGCCGGCGATGCGGTGCAGTGCAATCTGCTGGTAGCGCAGCATCTTCTGCTGACAGAACGGCGGCGTCGGCATCTTCACGTAGCTGAGAAAGCTCACCCCCGACTGCCCGAAGCTCTCGATCTCCTCGTCCAGCTCCCGGATGGGCCGGTCCTCCGGACGCAGTTCGTAATAATATCGGTCCTCGTCAAATCGGTAGGCCTCGGTAAAGTCGAGGTACTTCAACTCGGCGGGGGGAATCTCCTCACAGTCGCCGATGATCCCGAGTCCGGTGTTGTGTACCGCATTGTCGATAAGGTTCCACAGGAGTCTCCTGAGCATCGCGCGCTTGATGTGCGAACGCTCGGCCCCCATGCAGTTCGTCAGTGTCTTCAGGTGCTTCTGTGTCACGCTGTATTGTCTGGACAGCGACACGATCGACGCCTCCTGAAGCCAGCCCTGTATGGCGATGATGACGGTGTTGATGGCGAGCCAGCGCTTCGGGTCCACGTGACCGTGCCAGCGGAAGGGCTTCGCTTCTCCATCATTCACCATCCTGAGCAGCCGGTGGAGGCTCTGCGGGAAATCGTAGTTGTGGGCACACACCCCCACTGCAACCGCCATCAGTCGGCGGGTGGCCTCGGTGAAGGTCGCACAGCGCGACGTGACGTCGTCACAGAGGCTTTGCCAGGGAGGAAGTGTGTCCAGAAAGGCAAGCACCTTGTTCCAGGTGAGGCAATCGGCGATAATGTGTTTCCGCTTTGCCAATGCGCTTACCTCGGGTCGGGCCGTGGTCGCGAACTGCGGAAGTCGGCCGGTCAGTCGCGGAAGTTCTCCACGATGACGGCTTCGCCGATCTGCGGAAATGCCTTTTCGAGTTCCGCAGCGAATTCCTCGGCGAACGCCTTGCCCTCGGGGGCAAGAAGCGTGATCCTCCCGTCCGTGGTGGCAAAGCTCTCAACGCGAACGAGTGTCCTGACGTCGCGAGTGCGCTTGTCACGGACGTTGACGTCGTACGTCGTGCGGGCCCACCCGGCCTTGTAGACCTCGAGACCGTGCTTCACTGCAAGACGACCGATGAGTTCCGAGAGTTTCTCGTTGTCGGATTGGGGCTTGGCGGTTCTGACCATTGGACTCCTCCCTTGCGTGATGGCAGAATGATAATAGCCGCTTACCCGAGGATGTGTCAAGACGGAAGGCGCTCCGGGTGCGAAGGTTCTCTGGGCGGGTCGGTCGGCAGGGAGGCCCGACGGGTCGAGGCGGGGGGGAGGCGTCGACGCAAGTAATAGCGGAGCAAGGGGTTAGGTATGACTCATGTCGCTTGTGCCGTTGGCCGATATAACCTAGGCAGGGGTCGTGTACGTCTGTCGAGCACTGGACCGGGGAAAGACCGTGCGGCGGAAGGCAGGCATCCTTCTTCTTGCGGCGCTCTTCTGTGGGTGCATATCGCCCCACACGAAGACGGCGCAGCATGACCTGCGGTGGTATGCCGAGGATCGGTATAAGTACGCCGAGGCGATGCCCGCACGCGACAAGGAGGAAGGGTTCCGTAAGATCGAAGCCTACTGGGAGACGATCGAGGCCGTCCGGCACATCGAGGACCCGGACACGCATCTGACGCTGGACGGCGAGTCGATGAAGCGCGACGACGCCCGCAAACACGTGAGAGGCCGGATCACGCGCACCGAGGAAGTCGCGGACATCACGTCGTGTGACTACTGCGCGAAGATGAGCCTGTGGACACTCAGTATCCCCTACTGTATTCTCAAGACACCGTTTGACGCCGTCTGCATCTTCGCCGAGAGTCCGGTGAGCAATATCGAGCGATAACCGAGCGAACTGCCGCGGACCCATCCGCCGGCTGTTTCTGAGGCCCGTCCCGACGCGTCGGAACGGGCCTCGCGTCTGCTGTGGTCGAACACCTCATCTGTCCCACGGCCACTCAATGGCCGATTCGTATCCTCCGATACCTTCGCACCCCGTCCCAGCTCCGGACCGGCTCATAGAGATAGGGACCGTGACGGTAGGCCTGACCGCCATAGCGGCTGATCCAGTATGCCGCCGGATCCGGGTGACGGAAGTACGTGCTCTGACGATAGACCGGTTGACGAGGGGGACGCGGACGCACCGACGCGGGGTGGTGCACCCGCGGCATGGTGTTGACGCGTGGGGCACCTCCAATGTAGAGCGTCACGGTGACTCCCCGGTCGTTGTGACGGCCTCTCCCGCCGAAAGCCGGGCGGGTATCAGCCGCCGCCGACACCGTCATGAGGAGTGCGGCCAACACTGCAAGGATCACAATCGTGCGTTCCATCTCACGGCCTCCCTTCCTGTGACCGACGGATGTCCTCCGACGGCCGTCAACGTCCACTGTTTAAGACGAACCAGGCGGGGCAAGTATTCAAGACGTCCGGGGAGCATGGGTGGGCGATGCGCCGTAACTGCTTCCTGTCGTTGTGGTTATGGCGTCAGGCGCCTGCGGGGGCGTGCCCGCGATTGCACTTGTCTTCACGTTCCGCTGCCGTTAAGATTCTGAGAGATCACTCCGATTCCGATTGTTCTGCGTGGATGACACGGGATGGCGAAGGCCGGCAAAGGCAAGCAAGGGAAGGGACGCAGGAAGTCACCGGCGACGAGCACCACGCCCCGGCGTCGCGTGAAGACATTCTCGATGCCGCGGAAGCGGGGACGTATCCGGCTCGTCCTCGGCGACTGCATCGAAGAGATGGCGCGGCTGGAGCCGAAGAGCGTCGACGTGGTCGTCACGTCGCCACCCTACAACGCCGGCAAGGCCTACGGGACCTACGACGACAACATCCCGCGGCGGGAATACCTCGCGTGGACCCGACTTTGGGGTGAGCAGGTGGCGCGCGTGCTGTCGGCCCGCGGGTCGTTCTTCCTCAACGTCGGGGCACGGCCTCAGGACCCGTGGGTCGCGTTTGACGTCCTGACCGTCTTCCGCGATCTCCTCGTCCTACAGAACGTCATCCACTGGGTGAAGTCCATCGCGATTGAGCCGGAGGACCTGGCGCATGGCACGGCGGCTGACGAGGCGGTGACGTTCGGACACTACCAGCCCATCAACAGTGAGCGGTACCTGAACGCGGCGCACGAGTACGTGTTCCACCTGACGCGGACGGGGGAGGTCCGGCTCGACCGACTTGGGGTGGGTGTGCCGTACCAGGACAAGTCCAACGTGAAACGTTGGCGGGCGGCGGGCGGCGACGTCCATTGTCGGGGAAACACGTGGTTCATTCCGTACAGGACGATTCAGAGCCGCGACAGGGAGCGGCCGCACCCGGCGACGTTTCCGGAGAAACTTCCGGAGATGTGTCTGCGGCTGCACGGGCTTCGTCGCATCAGGCGGGTGATGGACCCGTTCCTCGGTCTGGGCAGCACCGCGGTTGCCTGCGCGAGGACTCGGGTTCCGTTTATCGGTTTCGAGATCGACCGTGAATATCTGGCGGAATCGAGCCGACGGGTGAAGGAGGCGCTGAAGTCAGGCTGAAGGCCCGAGGTGCGCCGAGGAAGTAGACAGAAAAACCCCGTTCCGCGCCACGGAACGGGGTTATGTTTCCTGTGTGCTACAGCAGGTCCGCAAGGAGGTTGTCGATAGCCTTGTCCAGTTTGTCGGGGGTCAGATAGCGGCCCTCGGCGATCTGCCTCTTGACGGCGTCGACCTTGTCCTGACGGATTTCGGGAAGCCGGGCGAGTTTTTCGAGGAATCTGGCCATTTCGGAGATCTCGACGGTGTCCGGACGGGACACGGGACGAGTCCCCTCAACAGCCCTGGCGTGCGATGGTTTGGCACCGCGGACAGGCTCGGCGCCGCCCAGATCGGCGGGCCCACGTACCTTCATTACCCCCCCCCTCCAGCTCGATCGTTGCCACGGTCCCCGCGTGCTGCAAGTCCTTTCGGAGAAACACCCTATGGCAACGCACTGCACGTACGGCGACTCATGCGGGACGACCCACACGTCCCGCCTTGTACCGTCTAAATCGGCGGGCCGCCAGGAAAAGTTGAGAAAATCTCCCCAATTCCCGGGCCAAGCGAGACCTCAAGGGCCCGGCAATCCGCAACATCCTGTGGTGTCAGGAGTTAAGGCCCCTTCAAAGTGGATTAAAATGTAGGACAAAACCAGTCCTGTTTCTGGATGCCGCCAGCCGGCGCTTTCCGCAAGGGACTTTTTTTGGGTTGAAACAACGCTCTCCCGCCAGGGCCGATGCCGACGTGGGTTCCGTCGGTCGTGAATCGTCGACGTGAGCGGGAATATCTGAATCTGAAGATTGGTGCGGAAATTCCGGCTGTAAGGTGCCGGCGTGTGGGTTAAACTAATGGGGGAGGGGGTGGTGTATCTCTATCGTCTCTGAGGAGCATACGCAACTAATGCGTGGGCCTTTCCTGTGAAAAGGGGGCTGTGGCATGTCGAAACGGGACAGACAGGTATCACGAAGGAAGTTCTTCAGGATCGCGGGACTGACGGCAGCGGGACTGGCGTTGCCCGGCGGGTTCCGGCTGTTCGATACGGGTGGGCTCCTGTATGCGGCGGAGCCGAAGTCGTGCGGCCCGCCTCCGCCCGCGAAGCCGCAGCGCATCAAGGGAGGGGAATCGTTTCCGCCGTTGCCGCTTCCGGCGACGCCCATCAGACGCACCGAGCGCAAGCGCGAGCCGGCACCCCCCACGCTCATGGGAAAGGTGGTCCACGGGAACATGGTATGGGCGACCGACGCCAATGGCAACCGCTACCAGTACCGTGACTGGACCACCGACCCGGCCGATGTCAAGAACCTCCTCAACTGGACCAACAGCAAGCTCGGCATCCGGTATCGTCCGGTGGACGTGACGCTCAAGGACTTCAGCTACTCGCCCGCGGAGATCCCGATCCTCTACTTCACGGGTCACGAGGGCTTCACACTGACGGCGAACGAGCGCCGTGGGTTGCAGGGCTTCCTCAGGGACGGAGGGTTCATCATCGGCGACGCCTGCTGCGGGATGAAGCCGTTCGCGGAGGCGTTCGAGCGTGAGATCGACGCCATCCTGCCCAACCGCAAGCGCTTCGTGATCCCCGACGACCACCCACTCCTGGAATCGTTCTACCGGCTGGGGAAGGTGGAGTACCAGGTCGCGGGGAAGGGCAAGTTCACCGACCGCGTGGAGATCGAAGGGATGAACATCGGCTGTCGGACGGCGGTGTTCTTCACACGGCAGGACCTGTCGTGCGGGTGGGACCACCACACGCACCCGCACGGGTCGCGCGTGATGCCGAGTCACGCCCTGCAGCTGGGCGCCAACATCATGACCTACGCACTGGCGACCTACCAGTTGGGACGGTTCTTGAGCACCGAGAAGGTGTATTACCAGACGGACCGGAAGACACGTGACGAGTTCGTCTTCGGGCAGATCCGGCACGACGGGGACTGGGACCCGGACCCGAGTGCGGTGATGAACCTGCTGAAATACGTGGGGCGTTATTCGACGATGGACGTCCAGTTCAAACGTGCGGACGTGGACCTTCGACAGTCCCGTGACGTCTTCAAGCACAGCTTTCTCTACATGACAGGTCACCACGATTTCACGCTCGGCGGGGCCGAGGTGACGAATCTGGGCAAGTTCCTGTCGAACGGCGGGGTGCTGCTGGCGGACGCGTGCTGCGGGAGGACGTCCTTCGACACGGCGTTCCGAC
>DATKVD010000566.1:0-7109 GCA_035530235.1 Planctomycetota bacterium
GCGAACGTGACCAGCATCCACACGAGCGTCGAGCCGGCTACCGTCATGAGCAGAATGTGCGGATACGTCAGGCCTTCTCTGCCCCACAGGTAAAGGCAGCTCGCGATCGCTGACGACGCGACCATCGCCGAGATCTCACTCCACGCGTTGATGCGCCACCAGAACCACCGACCGATGTACACCAGACCCACACCCGAGCTGAACGCCAGGAGAAACTTGAAGAGCCCCGAGATGGAATCGAACATGACGGCGATGCACGACGCGAGGATCATGAAGTAGACCGATGCGACCCTCGACACACCGACGTAGTGACGCTCGGAGGCGTCCTTGCGGACGAACCGGCGGTAGAAGTCGTTGACCACGTAGGACGACGAGAGGTTGAGCGTGCTGTCGATGGTGGACATGAACGCCGCCAGGAAGGAGGCGATGATGAGTCCCAGGAGTCCCGCCGGTGCGAGGGCCTTGACCATCTCGGGGTAGGCGGCTTCCCCGTCGGCGAGGTTCGGGAGGACGGCGACGGAGACGAGTGCGACGAGGATCCACGGCCAGGGCCTGAGCGCGTAGTGTGCGACGTTGAACCAGAGCGTCGCCAGGAGGGCATGCCGCTCGTTCTTCGACGACACCATCCGCTGGATGATGATCCCGCCGCCGTCGGCGTTCTTGTTGGCCCACCACTGCACCGAGATGTAGACCAGGAACGCGAAGAAGGGCGTCTGCCAGAATTCCCAACTCATGAGCGCGGCGCCGTCCGGCGGCTCCGGGAAGAACCGCAGCAGCCTCGTCCCCAGCGAACTCGCCGCCGCCGCGTGCTCACGCAGCGCATCGAGACCCCCGACGTGACGGACCGCAAGCACCGCCAGGGCAATCGACCCGCCCATCGCGATGATGAACTGAACGAAGTCCGTCACCACCACGCCCCAGAACCCCGAGAGCACCGAATAGACCGTCGCGATCGTGATGCAGATGATGACCGCCTTGACGTAGGGCGTCATGACCGTCGCACCGGCGGACGGGTCGAGGAAGAGGACGTTCATGAACTTGGCCATGGCGACGATGACCCACGCCATGATGATGCTGTTGATGGGAATGGCGAGGTAGGCGGCGCGGAACCCGCGGAGTGCGGCGCCCGGACGTCCCGAATAGCGCAGCTCCGTAAGTTCAACGTCAGTAACGACTTCCGCCCGACGCCACAGGCGAGACAACAGAAACACACTGAACATCCCGCCCGCCGCCCAGCTCCACCAGATCCAGTTCTCGGCGATGCCGCCCTTGCGGACCCACCCCGTGATGACCAGCGGCGTGTCTGAAGCGAACGACGTCGCCACCATCGACGTCCCGGCGATCCACCACGGCAGGTTCCGGCCCGAGATGAAGAACTCCCGCGTGCTCTTGCCGGCGCGACGCGTGAAGACCAGTCCCACCAGAAGGGCGAAGACGAGGTACCCGACGATGATGACCCAGTCAACGAGTGCGATTGACACGTCAGTCCTCTGCTTGGATCGCGTCTCGCAGGAGGCCGCCGCACGCTTTCAGCCTTCTGCAGGCGCCCGAGTAAGTCATCTTCCTGAAGTGCATGACGACCGCGATCTTCGCTTCGCCGTGAGCATCCTTCAGGAGCTTGCGTGCGCGTGGGCGCGAGACCCCGGCCACCGTCATGATGATCCGCTCGGCACGGTCACGCAGCTTCTCGCTCTTCGCCGAGAGGTCCACCATCAGGTTCCCGTAGACCTTACCCGTCCGGATCATGGCGGCGGTGGTGAGCGTGTTGAGGACGAGTTTCGTCGCGGTGCCGGCCTTCATGCGCGTGGAGCCGGTGACGACCTCGGGACCCACGACCGGACAGATGACGACGTCGGCCTTCACCTCGCGCTTGACCTCAGGCGAACAGGTGATGAAGACGGTCTTCGCGCCGATCTTGCGTGCACGGCGAAGCGCCCCGCGGACGTAGGGCGTCATCCCGCAGGCGGCGATGCCGACGACGGTGTCGCGCGGTTTCACCTTGCGCTGGTCGATGGCCGCCGCGCCGCCGGCCTCGTGGTCCTCCATGCCCTCGGACGACCGCACGAGCGCCCGCCGACCCCCGGCGATGATGCCCTGGACCCTACTCGGGGGCACGCCGAAGGTGGGGGGGCATTCCGATGCGTCCAGGACCCCGAGACGTCCCGAGGTCCCGCAGCCCACGTAGAAGAGCCGCCCGCCCCGGCGAAAGCTCTCCGCGATGATGTCCACCGCCTTCGCAATGCGCTTCCGCTCCTTCCGCACCGCCGACGCCACCTTCCGGTCTTCCGCGTTGATGAGGTCCACGATCTCGAGTGTCGAGCGCCGGTCGATGTCGCGCGACTTCGGGTTGTGCTTCTCGGTCGTGAGTTTCGAGCGATCCTTCATGTAACTGCTCCACAACTCGGGAAACCGCGGACGCGGGGCATTGTAGCGCATGGACGCCGACGATGCCAGTGCTCACGTCATTTTTCGCCATCGCTATTGCCGGAACGTGCGACATCCGCTACAATGTCACTGTCAAGCGGACAAGGCTGAGGCGGCTCGGGACGACATTGCGAAAGGAGGACGCATCATGCGGCATCAGTGGCTTCCCATCGTGATCGTGGCGGTGGTGGCTTTTCTTGCGGTTCAGTGCGGTCAATCCAGCGAGGGGAAAACGGAAATGGCGGAAGCACCGGCAGCACCCGTCGTCGTGATGGAGACGTCCGAGGGCACCGTCACCATCGAGCTTTGGCCCGAGAAGGCCCCGATCACCGTGAAGAATTTTCTGACCTACGTGGACGAGAAGTCCTACGACGGAACGATCTTCCACCGGGTCATCCCGAACTTCATGATCCAGGGGGGCGGCTTCACGCCCGAGATGAAACAGAAACCCACGCACGCGCCCATCAAGAACGAGGCCAAGGCGGACGTCCAGAACAAACGCGGCACCCTCGCCATGGCCAGAACCGGCGTGGTGGACAGTGCCACCGCACAGTTCTTCATCAACGTCGTGGACAACGACTTCCTCAATCACCGTGACGAGACCCCGCGCGGGTTCGGCTACTGCGTCTTCGGCAAGGTCACGTCCGGCATGGACGTGGTGGACAAGATCCGGAAGGTGAAGACGACGACGCGCGGACCTTACGAGAACGTCCCCGTCGAGCCCGTCCTCATCAAGAGCATGAGAAGGGAATAGGAGGTCAGGCATGGTTCGTGCAGCGCTCGTCCCGGTCGTTGCGGTTCTGGTTCTGGTCTTTGCGGTCGGGTCCACCGGCGCCCAGCAGGCGGCGCCCGGCGTGGTGAGCAACATCAAGGTGCTCAAGGACAAGTGGCCCGACGTCACCAGTCTCGAGGACTGGAAGAAGTCCTTCATCAAGGACGGGATGAGCGACAAGGACAAGGCCCTCGCGATCTTCAACTCCGAGATCCCTTTCCAGAACGCCGACGCCCCGCCGATGGAGTATCTGCAGCGGGAAGATACCGTGCTGGACCCGATCAAGATGTTCAACGTCTACGGCTACACGCTCTGCTCGGTGAGCGCGGCGAACGTCGCGTGTCTGGCGCGTTACGCGGGGCTCAAGGCGCGCGTCTTCACCATCCAGAACCACGTCGTGCCCGAGATCTACTATGACGGTGCCTGGCACATGCTCGACGCCGACCTGATCGGGTATTTCCCCAAGGCCGACGGCTCACTCGCCTCGCTGCAGGAGATCGTCGACGGCGTGCAGGCGTGGCTCAAGGACCACCCCGACTTCCCCATCAACGACAAGATGGGCCGTTACAAGTGGATGAACGAGAAAGGCTGGAAGGCCAACGGTCCCGACGTCCTCAGCCGCAACCCGTTCTACGACGGGAACGGCTGGCTGCCCGACACCTATTTCGCCTGGGGCGACAGCATGTCGCAGTTCTCGAAGATCAGCAACAGCTGGCAGTCGTGCTACTCCATGGGCTACCGCGTGAACGTTCAGCTGCGCGTGGGCGAGCGGCTCACCCGCAACTGGTTCAACAAGGGGCTGCACGTCAACATGCTGGGCGGGGGCAACGTCCCGGGGTCGCTCACGGCCAAGGTCGGGGTGGGCTCGTTGGCCTACTCGACCCGTTGGGGGGACATCGCGCCCGGCCGCGTCGGCAACGGCACGCTCGAGTACGACGTCCCGCTGGCGACCGGCGAATTCCGGGGCGGCGCGCTCACGGCCCGGAACCTCGCCGCGAAGGCCGAGGACCAGACCTCACCCGCCGTTCACGTCAAGGACCCCGCGCAGCCCGGCGTCCTCGACGTCCGCATGGCGTCGAGCTACGTCTACCTCGCCGGCTCCGCGGTCCTGAACGCCGTCGTCGGCGGGGGCGGAGAAATCCGCGTGCTGCTCTCCGACAACAACGGGCTCGACTGGAAGGACCTCGCCACCCTCGACAAGACGGGCGACCGGACGCTCGACCTCAAGCCGCTCATCGGCCGGCGCTACGTCTACATCGTCCGGTTCGTCATGAAGGGCAAGGGGACCGGGCTCGACGCGCTCAAGCTCACGAACGACATCCAGCACTCGCAGCGTCCGCTCCCGGCGCTGGTCCTGGGCGACAACAGGATCAACTTCTCCGCCGGTCCGCAGGAAGGCACCATCACCATCGAAGGCGCGATGGAGGCGAGCTCGAAGGGCAAGCAGCTGCTCTACGGCGATTTCCATCCCACGCTCGAAGGCTTCTCTCCCGGCGTCATCCCGAAGTCCGAGGGCAAGGGCAGCGTCACCTTCCCGGTGAAGACCCCGGGCGACATGACGCGCCTCCGCGTCTCCGATTACTTCCTGTCGCAGGGCAAGGACAGCATGTTCCTCATCGACGTCTCGTTCGACGACGGCAAGACGTGGAAGACCGTCGACCAGCCGACCGAGACGGACCTCGGGGACACCCCGCGCTTCTACGTCGGGCGCTACGTGACGGTGAGCGACGTCCCTGCGGCCACGCGCGCGGCGCTCGTCCGCTACCGCGGCATCGGCAACAACACGATCGCCCTCTGCAACGCACGCATCGACGCCGACTACAGAGAGCCCGCCGGCGGGTTCCGTCCCGTCCAGGTCACCTACGTCTGGGAAGAAGGCGGGCTCGAGAGGCGCGACGTCCACGTCGCCAGGACGCCCGACGAGTCCTACACGATCAAGTGCGAGGCGACCCCCGTGATGAAGAGCCTCGTCCTCGAGCTGGCGAAGTGAGGGCACCGTCGTGTGGGAGAATGCTCTCGGGATGTTCGTGTTCTGCGCGTCGATCGCACTCGCATTCGTGTTGCCCGGCGGGGCGAAACACGCGACAGTCATGCTCTGTTGAAAAGACGAGGAGGACAGGCATTCCTGCCTGCCGTCAAACCGTGTGGGAGCTGCGGCGGGGCGGGCGCCCCGCGACAAGCCTTTCTCGCTAACCGGCGGCGGGGCGCCCGTCCCGCCGCTTTCTTATGCTGGAATGATCTTCCCCAGGACGACGGGACGTCTTGCGCCGGTGGCGGAGGGGACGTTGCCACAGGCGCCGCGGATGGTCTCACGGGCGAGGATGGCGAACGCGACCGCCTCCTTCGCGTCCACGCTCATGCCGAACGCGTCGGAAAGCAGGACCTCCGGCACCGGACCCCGCGCGTTTGCCGCAAGCTCCGCCTTCAGCATCCCCACCAGTGTTCGGTTGTGTGCCCCGCCTCCCGAGAGGATCACCTCGTCGATGGGTCCGGTGATGAACCGCAGGTAGGCCCGGGCGATGCTCCGTGCCGTGAACGCGGTGACGGTCGCCAGGAGGTCACTCGGGCGGATGCGTCGTCGACGCGCACGTGCGTAGAGTCTCTCCGAAAAGAGACGACCGAATTCCTCGCGTCCGGTCGACTTCGGCGGCCGACGGCGCAGGAACCGGTGCCTCATCAGCGCCGACAGGAGCGCCCGGTTCACCGTGCCCTTCGAAGCCACCGCTCCCGACGCATCGTAGGTCCGTCGGCCGCGCGTCGCCAGACGGACGACGTGGTCGATGACCATGTTTCCGGGACCGGTGTCGAAGGCGACGATATCCGTAACCTTTGACGCAGCAGGGAGATACGTCACGTTGGCGATGCCGCCGATATTCTGGACCGCACGGGATTTCTTCGCGTCGCGGAAGAGGACGTAGTCGGCGTAGGGCACGAGGGGCGCCCCCTGTCCTCCGGCGGCGACGTCGCGCGGACGGAAATCCGCCACCGTCGTGATGCCGGTCCGCTCGGCGATGACACTCGGCTCGGCGATCTGGAGCGTCGAGGGCGGCACGCCGCCGGGAAGATGACGGACCGTCTGCCCGTGCGAGCCGATGAGATCGATGCGTTCCAGTGCGATGCGGCTTCCCGCCGCCACCTCGATGAGCGCCGACGCAAAGACCTCTCCCAGGGCGAAGTTGAGCCGGGAGACTTCGTCCACCCGAACGGTCCGGGCCTCACACAGCTTCAGGACGTCACGGCGGATGCCGGCGGGGTAGGGCACCGTGTCGAACGCCCGAAGCTTGACCCCGCCCTCGTCGATGTCGACGATGGCGACGTCGACGCCGTCGGCGGACGTCCCGCTCATCAGTCCCGCCACGCGCAGTGTCTTCTTCGCGGCCAGCCTCGCGAGGGCTTTCACTTCGACGCCTCCTCGACGAACGCCTGGAAGACCTTCAGATGCAGTTCCCGGTCGGTCAGGCTCTCCGGGTGCCACTGCACGCCCAGCATGAACCGGTGTTCGGGGTTTTCGACCGCCTCGACGACGCCGTCCGTCTCGCAGAACGCAACCTTCCTGAGCGGGGCCGGCACGTCCTTCACCGCCTGGTGGTGTGAACTGTTCGTCTCGAGCCGGTCGACGCCGAGGAGGCGATGCAGGAGCGTCCCGCATACGAGGCGCACCACGTGGAACTGCCTGGGCTCGTTCTCCTCGCGGTGGTGCTTGACGGCGTCGGGCAGCTGGCTCGCGATGTCCTGCCAGAGCGTCCCTCCGAACGCGACGTTCAGGGCCTGGATGCCGTAGCAGATGGCGAGCACGGGCAGGTCGCGTCCCTTGAGCAAGTCGAGCAGTCGACGGTCGAAGTCGTCGCGCTCGGGCGGGACGGGTCTCGTCTTCGGATGGGGGGCTTCGCCGTAGCGCTCGGGCGGGATGTCG
>DATKVD010000567.1:0-2453 GCA_035530235.1 Planctomycetota bacterium
ATTTCGCGGTTGCGTCGGGGGCCCGTTTCTGCTACAAGGGGGTTGAGGCGGCCCACGGGCCGCGTTTTTTCACCACACGGTGCGGGGGGCTTTACGGAAGGAGCGATCGATGGCCGAAGTGAAGGTGCACCTGCGGGAGAAGGACATCCCCAGGCAGTGGTACAACCTGGCGGCGGACCTGCCCACACCCACGCAGCCGCCGCTGATGCCGGACGGGTCGCCCATTACACCGGACGTCCTGGCACCCGTCTTCCCCATGAACCTCATCGAGCAGGAGGTGAGTCGGGAGCGGTGGATCGACATCCCGCCGGAGATCCTGGACATCCTGTACCGCTGGCGTCCGGCGCCCCTGAGACGGGCGGTCTATCTGGAGAGGTACCTGGACACCCCGGCACGCATCTACTGGAAGGACGAGAGCACCTCACCGCCCGGGTCTCACAAGCCGAACACCTCCGTCGCACAGGCCTGGTACAACAAGCAGTTCGGCATCGAGAAGCTGGTGACCGAGACGGGAGCGGGACAGTGGGGCAGTGCCCTTGCGTTTGCCTGCAAGCTCGTCGGACTCGGCTGCAAGGTCTACATGGTGCGCATCAGCTTCGACCAGAAGCCCTACCGGAAGATCATGATGAAGGTGTGGGGGGCCGAG
The DNA here is from genome assembly GCA_035530235.1 of Planctomycetota bacterium. Lineage (GTDB taxonomy): Bacteria > Planctomycetota > DG-23 > DATKVD01 > DATKVD01 > DATKVD01. The sequence goes on from DATKVD010000567.1 coordinate 647, forward strand.
TGCATCCCCAGTCCGAGTGACCAGACCAACGCCGGACGAAAGGTGCTCAAGGAGATGCCCGACACGCCGGGCAGTCTGGGCATCGCCATCAGCGAGGCGATCGAGGAGGCCGTCACGGACGCGAGCGGCAAGACACGCTATTCACTCGGAAGCGTCCTGAACCACGTGCTGCTGCACCAGACCATCATCGGCCAGGAGGCGAAGAAGCAGCTCGAGCTGGCGGGTGAGAAGAAGGTGGACATCGTGATCGGGTGTGCGGGCGGGGGCAGCAACTTCGCCGGACTGGCGTTTCCGTTCCTCGCCGACAAGATCGCGGGGGCCGACATCCGAATCATTCCCACGGAGCCCACGGCGTGTCCGACGATGACGCGTGGACCGTTCGTGTACGACTTCGGCGACACCGCCTGTCAGACGCCTCTGATGGCGATGCACTCACTGGGACACACGTTCGTCCCGCCGCCGCTTCACGCCGGGGGACTGCGCTATCACGGCATGGCGCCCCTGGTCAGCCAGGCCATCATCGAGGGACTGCTCGAACCGAAAAGCTACCACCAGCTCGAGGCCTACGCATCGGCGATGATCTGGGCGGAAACCGAAGGGTTCATCTGCGCCCCCGAAACCAGTCACGCCGTCGCCGCCGTCATCGACGAGGCCAGGAAAGCCAGGGAGGAAGGCAAGGAGAAGGTCATCCTCTTCAACTACAGTGGTCACGGACTGATGGACCTGACCGGGTTCGACGCCTACCTCTCGGGAGAGCTGACCGATTTCTCTCTGCCGGACGCCGACCTCAAGAAATCACTCGACGCACTCAAGGACCTGCCCAGGCCCGAGGTGAAAAAGAGCGGGAAGTGGTAGGAAGGCATCCCACACGACGCCCGGACGGCCACGCCGCCGTCCGGGCGTTTTTTTTTCGAAAGCCGAAGGCCGCCCCCCTGCCGACCTCCACAGACTCACGACACACCGCCGCAAGGCGCGTCTTCCTCGTCCCGCAGATGGTCCGTGCCTCTTTTTTTTTTGGTCTGGAGGCGAAAATTCTACTTGACGTATTAAAGTATCGTAGTAAGATCCGGGGGAGTTGTGTGGGTTCAGGATGCGCACGCCGCGCGTACACGCATGAAAGGCGCCCATGGCAACTTCGTCGAACCCGATGGACGAGATGCAGGCCGACGTCTTCAAAGCCATGGGACACCCCACACGGCTCCAGATCGTGAGGTTCCTCGGCAGCGAGGAGCACATGGTTACGGACATCGTGAAGGCCGTGCGTGCCGAGCAGTCGAACGTCTCGCGACACCTGTCGCTTCTGAGACAGGCCGGGATCCTGAGCAGTCGCAAGGAAGGCCTGCGGGTGTTCTACCGGATGAGTTCACCGGCCCTGGTCGAGGCAATGAGCCGCATCCTCTCCTGCATTCCGGACATGCTGCGTCTTCGTCTGCGGGTGAGCGGGTCGATGCTGGCGGAAGCGGCCGATCCGCCGGACCCCGCGCCGTCCGACGAAGACGCGTGATGACCTTTGCCCCTTCGTGTGTCCCTGAGTTCACCCCCCGCTTCGTTCACACCCCTTGCGGACCGTTTTGCCTTGTAAACCGTCGTGAATCCGCTATGGTGGAGGTGGGAGATCCGCACGAGGTCTCCCGGGGGGGAGAGCACGTGATCGAACTCAAGGACGTGAGCAAGGTCTACCGGAAGGGCATCCGCGAGGTGAAGGCCCTGGACGGCATCGACCTCCGGGTGGGTCCGGGGGAATTCGTGGTCGTCGAGGGTCCGTCGGGCAGTGGGAAGACGACGCTCCTTTTCACCGTGGCGGGTC
>DATKVD010000568.1:0-9494 GCA_035530235.1 Planctomycetota bacterium
GCAGACCACGACGAGGTCTCCGCCCCGAGCGCCCTGTAGCGCTTCGAACGCTCCTCCCAGTCTTCGAACTGGAGTCCGCGGAAGTTGCCGTAGAAAAACCGGAACCCCTTGTCGAACAGTTCCGCGTCGTACTTCCCCTGACGCGTCACGTCACCCCGCTTCATGCTCCACGACCAGTTCGACACCACAATCTTCGGACAGGCCTTGACCACTTTTTTCCACGCGCCCTCGGTCGACGGGTGGTCGTACCAGGTCCCGCGCTTCGACCGGAACGACCGACGCTGCTCGTTGTGCTCCGAGACGAAATGGTCCGCCCACATCCAGACGCCGATGCCCTTCGCGTCGAGGTGCCGGTAGATGCGGATGACGTCGTCGGCGAAGAGCTTCCCCGGATGCACCTTCCGGCACCTCACACAGAGCCCCGCCGCACGCCATTCGTCGTGACCGATGTGCACCGTCTTCGGACGCATGATTTCGATGATCTCGTCGAGCACGTCGAAAAACAGCTTGTATGACGCCGGGTTCGACGGGCAGTAAGCGTCCGGAAAAGTCGCCTGCGGCAGCTCCGCGACCTCACGGTGGGCACACGCGAGGTAATAGACGTGACACAGCGACTGGACCTCGGGGACGACGTCCTGTCCGTGATCGCGGGCGAACGCGACGATGTCGCGCAGCTCGTCCTCTTCGAGATACCCTCCCTCCGCGATGCCGCGGTGGATCGAGTTGGAGAACCGTCCCTTCGGTCCCCGTGGACACCCCTCGCCCGTCGTGTAGACCCTGTCGCCCAGGGCGTAAAGCTCCATGACCGTCCGCTTCCACCCCGTGCTCAGTTCCGGGTGCGAACGCAGCCTCACCCCCCCGCCCACTTCCAGGATGATCCCGTTGAACTTGTAGCGGAGCAGGAAATCCCGCACGTAGCGCTTGAAGAACGGCACCCCGTTCGGCCCCGGGACGTAGACGTGGACGTAGCGTATCGGAAGATAGGGCCAATCCCTGACGGCGCCCGCGGCGGCGTAGAGCACGCCTCGACGCAGCTCGAGGAGCTGCATGAGCGTGCTGACGGCGTAGAGGGCGCCCTGGTCATCGCGCCCGACCGCGAGGATTCCCCCCGGCGTCACGGAAACCGCGTAGCCTTCCTTCTTCGCGGGCACGCTGAGCTTCGGCCTCAGTGCGGGCATTCGTCGCTGTAGCCCGGCGGTGGTGCCGATGACGATCTTTTTTCTGCCGCGCGGCGCCCGGCCCTCGCAGACGGGGATGTTCACAAGGAACTCGTCCGCGACCCATCGACGGAAAAGCTCCGCCGGGAAACGCTCTTTGCGGGTTGCACCTCTCGGGATGACGATGGCTGCACGGTCCATCCGAACGTCGCGACCGGTCAGGTCCATCTCGCGCGGCGTCGGATACACGCCCGGCAGTCTTCTTCGTTTGCGCATTTTCAGTCCGTCCTCTGAGCGGGTTTCAGGTGATCCAAGGATGCTCACCGGTGGGGTCTTCGAGGAACCTGATCTGGTTGGTGAGTGCGAGGTTGACGGGGGCGATGATTTCCAGTCCGTGTGCCAGGCGCACCACCGCACCGTTCAGGGCGTCGATCTCCGTGCGCTTTCCGCTTTCGATGTCACGCATCATCGACGGATAGTGCGCCGCGGTCGGCGGCACGAGCTTCCTGTAGAAGACCTCCAGGTACTCTTCCGGAGATTCCCAGAGCATCTCGATGCCCGAGGCGCGCGTGACCGCGAAGATCTCGGCGACCACGCAGTCCATGACCTCACGGGTGTAGACGTTCGAGGCCAGCTCACCGTAGGACCGTCTGAGGATCGTTCCCAACGGGTTGAGCGCCGCGTTGTAGAGCACCTTGCCCCAGAGGTGCTGGGAGATCGTCTGTGTCGGCTTCGTGGGGATGCCCGCCGACGTGAAGGCCTCGGTGATCTCCAGGAGGTCCTCCGGCGCGACCAGTCCCAGACGACTTCCGATGAGCACCTCCTCCGCGTAGACCGTGACGTTCACGCACCCGCGCTCGACGAGCTCCGCCCCGAAGATCACCCGTCCTCCCAGGACGAGTTCCTCGCGGATGGTCTCCTCGAGGGTCTCGACGTTACCATAGCCGTTCTGGAGACTTACGACGAAAGTGCCGCGCCGGGCGAGGGGTTTCAGCTGCCGGGCGGCCGCCCTCGTGTCGTACGACTTCACCGTCACCAGGAGCAGTCTGAAGGGCTTGGACCCCTCCCGGGCGCTCATCTCTTCCACCGACGTGTAGCACGTCAGGTTCCTGACGGTGTGGTTGCCCCAGATGCCGCTGATGGTGAGTCCGGCCTCCCGGATGGCGCTCATGTGCGGTCTACGGCCGATGAGCACGACCTCGTGACCCCCACGCGCCAGCATCCCCCCCACCACCGAGCCGATGGCCCCGGCTCCGAAAACCAGCACCCGCATCCTCTTCTCCACTCTCGTATCTCCCGACGCCCCGCCGTCCGTGCCTCGAACGTCATGACAACTGCAGCGTTCCCACGACGTCGTTCACGTCGGTCACGCCCAGTTCCGCCAGGAGGTCCCTCATCTCGTTCATGATGCGCTCGGGGGCCTTCACATCCGCGAACAGCACCGTCCCGATCGCAAACGCCCTCGCACCGGCGACCATGAACTCCAGCGCGTCCTCACCCGTCATGATCCCGCCCGAGGCGATGACGGGGGTCTTCAGTCCCTCCGACTTCAGCCAGCACGCGACCTCCATCACCTTCTGAAGTGCGATCGGCTTCACCGCCGGTCCCGACAGTCCGCCCGACACGTTGCCGAGGATCGGCCGTCGCGTCCGGACGTCCACCGCCGTCCCCAGGACGGTGTTGGCGATGGTGAGGACGTCGGCCCCGGCATCCACGGCGGCCCCCGCGATGGGCCGGATATCCGTCACGTTCGGGGAGAGCTTCACGATGAGCGGCTTCCTGGTCGCCTTCCGGCAGCCCCGAACGACCTGACCACACACGTCCGCATCCGCGCCGAACTGCATGCCGCCTCGCTTCACGTTCGGACACGACACGTTCACCTCGACCGCGTCGATGCGTGCTTCGCCCGCCAGCCGGGAGGTCACCTCCGCGTACTCCTCGACGGTCGCTCCGGCCACGTTGGCGATGACCCGGGCTTTCACGTCCTTAAGCCTTGGCAGGTAATGCTTTACGACGTATTCCACGCCCGGGTTCTCCAGCCCGATGGCGTTGAGGATGCCGGCGCCGCCGGCCGTCTCGACGATGCGAGGCGTGCGGTTCCCCTCACGACGCTCGAGCGTCGTCCCCTTCAGCACGATCCCTGAGATCGCTGCGCTCGAGAACCCCTCGATCTCCTCGAACTCCGTACCCCACCCGTAGGTCCCCGACGCCACGAGCATCGGCGTCGCCAGCGCCAGCCCGCCCACGTTCACCGCAAGCTTCACTCCGGGATTATCCTTCATCCCACACCACCTCACCGGCCTCGAACACCGGCCCGTCGACGCATATCCGCTTCCGCACCACTTCTCCCGTCCTTCCTTTCGTGCGGCAGGTGCACGCCATGCACGCCCCCACGCCGCACCCCATCCGCTCCTCCAACAGCACCTGGCAGCGCACGTCGTGCTCCGCCGCGTGCCTCGCCACTTCACGCATCATCCCCCACGGACCGCACGCGAACACCCCCATCTCACCGTGTCCGCCTGCCTCGCGCCGGTGCAGGAAGCGGTCCAGCATCTCCGTCGGCAGCCCCTTGTACCCCCGGGTGCCCTCCAGCGTCACGATCCCCAGCCCACACCCCAGACGCTCATACTCCTCACAGGTGATCGTGACTTCCGGTTCCGTCGACATGAAGGAGAGCGTCACCCGGCTGTCCGCCGTCTCCAGAGGCACGTCCTCCTCCCGGATGGCACCCACGATGACGAGCGTGTCGACGTCGTGCTCCCTGAGATACTCGACCAGGGGATGCAGGGGTGCCAGGCCCACGCCCCCCGCGACGACCACGGCCTTCCGGAGACGCCGGCACCAGTCGAGGTCGAAGCCCGTGCCAAGGGGTCCGACGAGGTCAAGCGTCTCGCCGGGTCGCTTCCGGGCGAGGGCGTCCGTGCCGCGTCCGACGATCTTGAACAGGATCTCAATATGTCCACCATCCGGTCCGTTCGGCCACCGGCGGTAGACCGCGAAGGGCCGCATCAGGAGCGTCGCCGGCGGCTGCGGTTCCGTGGTGCGGCGACTGCGCCGGAACGTCTCCCAGTCGTCGAACGTCCGCGCGGCGAACGCCAGGGGGGTGCAGCGAACGTTGACGAACTGACCCGGCAGGCTTCGCAAGGCAACGCCCGGTGCACGCAGTTTCAGCCGCACGTGGTTGGGCCCAAGCCGCCGACTCTCCACCACCGTCGCCGTCTCCTGGCCGCCCATGAGACCTCCACCCGCCACACCGGCACTTGCCCTGCACGCAAGGCGTGAATGGGTTCCCAAGATAGCACCCCCCCACCGCAAAGGGAAGCAATTTCCGGTGGATTGGCGCAGCGGACGCTGCGGCGGCGTTGCGCTGAAGTGCCGCACACGGCCTGCGGCGTTGAGAAAAAACATCACGTCCCAACCCGTTTCATATCAGCTAGTTACGCTCACATGTCGTGTCAGAAGGGTCCGAAGGTGTTGTTTTTTTCGGACATGCCGTGATCCGCTTCAGACCTTCAAACGCCGCCTGCGGGTTTTGCGGAGGCCATAACCCTGTTCGCAGACAGCTGTTAGCGCCCTGGACGAGATGTTTAAAGGATTCAACAACTTTTGGCACACCCTTTGCAGTTTACAGGGGTGCGTGAGTGTTTGGGGGGTTTGCTCGGGCGCGGCCGGCACCCGGGCCAGTAGGGAGAATCCACACAAATGACCCGGACCATTCCTCGTCGCCCGCTCATCGGCGAGACTCCAGGGATGCTGGAGATCCGCCGTCTCATCTCAGCGGTCGCCCACAACCGTAGTACCGTTCTCATTCGCGGTGAAAGCGGCACCGGCAAGGAGCTGGTCGCTCGCGAGATCCACACCCAGGGCGACCGTGCCCAGGGGCCCTTCGTCGCCGTCAACTGTGCCAGTGTCTCGAAGGCCCTCCTGGAAAGCGAGCTTTTCGGTCACGTCAAGGGGGCTTTCACCGGGGCCCTGTATGACACCCTGGGCTTCTTCCGCGCCGCGGACGGCGGCACCATCTTCCTCGACGAGGTCCTCGAGCTGGACGTCGACCTCCAGGGAAAACTGCTCCGTGTGCTCCAGGAGCGCGAAGTGCGTCCCGTGGGCAGTTCGGCCGACTTCACCGTGGATCTGCGTGTGCTCGCGGCGACCAACCGTGCCGTTGAGGAAGCCATTACCCAGGGTCAACTGCGCGAGGACCTCTATTACAGGCTCAACGTCGTCACCATTCAGCTTCCCCCGCTGCGCGAGCGGAAGGCCGACACGCCCCGCCTCGTGGAGCACTTCCTTGCGAAGTATGCGTTCGAGTACGGTGTGAGCAAGAAGTCGCTGCACCCGGCAACGGCCTACCTCTTCCTGCAGTATTTGTGGCCGGGGAATGTGCGCGAGCTGGAGAACGTCATCGAGCGGGCCTACGCGCTGGACGCCGGCGACATCATTCTGCCCGAACACCTGCCGTCCGGGATGAGCGACGGTGCGGAAGAGCGCCCCGATAGCTCACCCGTGCCGACCCTCGCTGATGCCGAGCGTCAGGCCGTCGTCCAGGCACTGGCCGCCGCCGGGGGTAATAAATCCAAGGCGGCCCACTACCTGAGGATCCACCGCAACCGCTTGGCACGTCTTGTCCGCCGCTTTGGGCTTTAACGCGATCGCGGCCGTCAACGCAAAGAGGCAGAACCGTCTGGATCGGTTCTGCCTCTTTCTTTCTCAGCACCGCGGGCGTCGATAGGAACCTCGGTCGGGGGCAACGTCAGCTATTCGTGAGATATCTCACGAATAAGTCTGGCAGCGCCTACTCGTGCACTTCAAACACGGTCCTCTGTTGCGCCAATGCCCTGCCCGATGCGTCTCGCGCTCGCACCCCCGATGTCTCGTCGCGCATCGGTCCAACCATCTCCTCCGCTCGGGTTCAGCGCACGGACGAGGCGTGATTGCGAGGCGGTGCAGGCGCGTTGGGGACTCTCACCCGTATCCCCCCTAACAGGCTGCTGAAGGGGTCTAGTCTGGCCCCCTCGTGGCCCGGCCGAACCCTCGTGGCGCCCCACCTCTCGTTGTGCTCGGGGCAAGCAAGGGGGGCGCACTACATGAAAAAGAAGATGCCGTATGACTTCTTCAGCAGCCTGCCAAGTGCTCGCGTTCGTAAGTCTTTGCAGGGGTACGAGGAACGCGGTTTTTCCAGGTGTGCCATGGCTGTTCATCCCGAACGGATGTGAGAGAGCTTGCCCAGCCGTGTTGTGGCGCGGCACGGGTTGCGAGCAAGCCGTGGCACAGCACCTGAAAGCCTACAAGAATTCATGAACGGGAGGACTAGGGCGTCGGGCGCTTTGCTGCGGGCCTCTCATGGGCTTGGCATCCAGGGCAGGCGCTGCGCCATGGCCGGGTTAGACGTGGAAGCCTTCCTGCGACGTTTCCGGCGGTCCAGGTGGCTCAAGGAGGGCCAGGATCCGCTCGAAGTCGTCATGGGAGGCGAAATCGATGGTCATCTTTCCGCCCTTCTTTCGCTCCCTGATGGTGACCTTGGCCCCCAGAAGGCGTGCAAGACGCTCTTCGAGCTCTCGGATATGGGGAGGCTTGCGCTTTTCGGCCCGTCTGGCGGTTCGGGTATCATCGCGTGCCCCCACCAGGTCCTCAAGCTGTCTGACCGAGAGCTTCTCCCTGATGATCCTGCGGCAGAGAAGCTTCTGTGCCTCTGGATCCGGGACGGCAAGCAATGCGCGAGCGTGCCCGGCGGTGATTGTTCCACGTGAAACAAGGTCCTGAATCTCTTCGGGCAGTTCAAGCAGGCGCACGGTGTTCGCCACGGTGGTCCGTGCGACGCTCAGGTGCCGTGCCAGCTGTTCCTGCGTCCAGGAAACGCTCTTCATGAGTGCCGCGTATGCATGCGCGCGCTCGATGGCATTCAAATCCTCCCGCTGTATGTTCTCCAGCAGCGCCAGGAGGAGCATCTCGTTGTCCGGCACGTCACGCAGGACGGCCGGGATCTCTCTGAGCCCCGCTTCGCGCGCCGCCCGCCACCGACGTTCGCCCGCCACCACCTCGTAGCCTTCGTCCGCATGCCGACGGAGCACAATCGGCTGAAGGACGCCTCTGGCTCGGATCGATTCGACCAGGCCCTTCATTCCTTCGTCAGAAACGCTCGTGCGGGGCTGCCATGGGTTTGGCACGATCTCCTTCACGGGCACCTGAAGCACCTCCTCAGCCCGGGTTGCTTCACCCGCCTGTCTGCCGAGGAGCACGTTCAGTCCGCGGCCGAGTTTGCGCTTACCCATTCGACATCACCTCCCTGGCCAAGGCGAGATAAGCGAGGGCTCCGGGTCCGCGCGGTCCGTAGGCAAAGACCGGCTGCCCGTAGCTTGCCGCCTCACTCAAAGCAACATCGCGCGGTATAATCGTGTCGTAGACCTGCTCGCCGAAATACCCGCGCACTTCCGATACCACCTCGTTGCAGAGCTGCAGTCCCGGGTCGAACATCGTGAGCAGGATGCCCGCGACCTCAAGCCTCGGGTTGGTCGACTGACGCACCTCAGCGAGGGCTTCGAGGATGCGCGTGAGTCCCTCCATCGCATAGTATTCGCACTGGATGGGTATGAGCACACCGGTCGCCGCATTCAGCGCGTTCGTCGTCAGCAGGCCAAGGGATGGGGGACAGTCCATCACGACGAAGTCAAGCGGGCGGTCGTTCTCTCGGAGGTAACGTGCGAGACGTGAGCGCCCATCGGCGTGCCTTGACAGCTCGTGCTCGAGGCTTACGAGTGCTGGCGAGGAAGCGAGGACGCCCAAACCCTCAACGGCCGTCTTCTGGGGCTCAAGTGAGGCCTCCTGGACGGCAAACAGGGGATGCGGTGCATCAGCATCGGCGAGGGTCGCGCCGATTCCGCTCGTCGCGTTCGCCTGGGCATCCAGATCGATGAGAAGCACCCGGCGGCGGGCCAGTGCAAGCGCCGCCGCAAGATTCACAGCCGTCGTGGTCTTGCCCACGCCGCCTTTCTGATTGGCAATGGCAATGACTTGCGTCACACAGGTCCCCAAGTTGTTCCACGTGAAACACACGCTCTCGGGTGGAGTCAGTTAAAGCCGTTCAGAGGGCACGGGGCAAGAAAAAAGCGGCGTTTTTTCTTGACTTGCCGGCCTCTCAGGCGACCATTCAGCGGAAACACAGCCACTTGCCGGGCCGGGCGAAGCCAATGGTGACGCGGGCGCACGTCGTCTACCACGGGAACGTTCAAGGGGTCGGTTTTCGTTACACCGCGCGATCCGTCGCCCGTCCTTATGCGATCGGCGGATTCGTGAAGAATCTCACGAACGGAACGGTAGAACTCGTCGCGGAAGGGGAGGAGACGGAGGTCCGTCGCTTCCTCGACGACCTTCAGGTCGACATGGGGGGCTTTGTCCGCTCGCGGGAGATTGTCTTCGAGGAGCCGACCGGCGAGTTTCACGATTTCGGCGTGCGGTTCTGAAGGGCGTTCACACTTCAGGCCGGGTGCCGGCGGCTGGTGCCCTGTTAAGTGAATGAGGTAGCATTCTCCGGAAGACGTGCCAGGGCGTCGCCGGGTCGGGCGATGCAGAACCTGGTGCGAGTGCGGCTTGCAGGCAAGCTGTGGCACATCATAGAATGCAGGGGCATTTGTTAACCGAGCACTAAGCGGTGTCACCTGAGTTCTTTAATCTACCGGCGTGGTGGGGCTCCCGTCCCACCAAGCAGAAGCCGGCAAACAGGCGGCGGGATCCCGATACATCGGGACCGCCCATGCACTGCAAAAGACTTAGGTGAGACCGCTTAGTGGTTCGTGACAGTTATTCCTGGTGGTCGGCGCGGGGCGCCGCGACAAGCCGGGGGAGGCACGTCCCCGCGCTACCTCGCCTACTGTAGCGCGGCCACCCGTGGGCCGCGCCTCGGGGTTCATGGCAGATGCCCAGTTTCAGATGTCACGAACCACTAGGGGCGGAGTCGTCGGCGCCGACGGCATGCTTCGGAGAGACACCATGCGATCACTGTCCATTGCGCGGAACACCTTTCGCCAGATGTTCCACCTGCCGGTGGTCTACGTGATTCTCGGCGGATCGGTGGTGCTGCTGGCGGTGGTGGGACAGCTTCCACGTTTCACGATGAGCATGGTCGACGATATCCGGATGCTGAAGGACCTGTCGATTGCGACGGCGACGTTGTGCGGGATGCTGGTGGCGATCTTCGGGGCGGTGCACGCGATCACGGTGGAGATTGAGAACTGGACGGTGGTGACGGTGCTGAGCAAGCCTGTGAGTCGGTGGGAGTTCGTGGTGGGGAAGTTCCTCGGACTTGCACTGGGACTGACGGTGATCTTCGCGGCGCTGACGGTG
>DATKVD010000569.1:0-3529 GCA_035530235.1 Planctomycetota bacterium
ACCGTCACTTTGCAGCCATAGGTGTAAAGGATGCCGTAACTGCTGCCGCAGAACGCCGACACCCCCAGCAGCAGCAACACCAGGACGGCTCTTCTCGGCAGTGACTTGGGTGTTTTCGGGTCGCTTTCCATGGCACGTGCCTGCAAGGGTGCAAGCAATACCGATTGCGTGCTACTTGACGTAAGGCGTGATGGCGAGGATGAGCCGGTCGTTGCCGATCGGCACGTTGATGATCATGGTGCGGCCGCTTCCCACCGAAAGGCTCGTGCTCAGGAGTCGCGTCCGGCCCTGGATCACCACGGCGAGCATCGACACCACCGTCTCCTGGCAGCCCTTGATGTCGAGCGTCAGCAGCATCCCCCCGTGGAGTGCGAACTGGAGTGTGCCGCCCACGCCGCCCGACTGACTGCTCGAACCCACCTGCCGGTAGTTGCGGTAGGGGTACGTCTTCTTGAGTCGTTTGCCCAGTGCCCCCAGTGCCGGGTCCACGTAGTCCTCTCCCTCGTTCGACGCCAGCACCTGCACCACACGGACGGTGATGTTCTGTGCGGCCGCCTGACGTGACAGGACCGCGGTCAGACACACGACCCCCACCAGCACGACGGCAAGATGAATGGTTTTCCTGGGCATGGTGATTCACTCCGTGTACGACGTATAGGGTAACTATTCCACGTGGACAACGTCAATGATTAAAAAATCATCCTTGTCGACCGGCACACGGACCATGGCCTCGAAATCGGGGTCGGTCTCGACGGAGACGACGCGAGTTGCGGGCGGGGTGGAGGCCGGGGGATTGACGAGGACCGTCACCAGGACCGCCGCGGCGGCCAGTGCCGCCGCCGGGAAGAGCCACCACCCCCCGCGACGGGCGCGACGCTTTTCGGCACGGGCACGGAGGGTCTCGATGCCGGTCGTCCCCTCGAGCATGCAGGCGTCGAGGGCGGCGGTCACCTTCTCCCAGTCTTCGGTGCGGACCTCGGGCGGCGCCGAGTCCCGGTAGAGTTCGGCCACCCGCTTCAACGCGGTGCACTCGTTCCGGCACGGTTCGCACTCGGCCAGGTGCACACGGACCCGCTCACACAGGTCACCCTCGAGTTCACCGTCGGCATACGCGGCCAGGTATCCTTTGAGTGTTTCACAGGTATTCATCAGCTTTCCTCGATCCTCACTGTCTTCAACGCCTTCTCGGCTTCCGTTGGGCATTCGGTTATTGGCCATTCCTTGGTCATTGGTCGTTGGGACTTGGTCCTTTCTCCCGCCGCCTCTTTCCGGGCACATGTGGGAGAGACCGTCAATACGCTCCTCCAGCATCCCTATAGACGAGCTACAGCACGCCCGCATTCGACAGTATTTTCTGGAGGTTCTTGCGGGCGTGATAGAGTCGGCTCATCACCGTCCCCTCACTGATGCCCAGGACGTCCGCGATCTCACGATAGGTCAGCCCCTCCTCCGTGTGCAGCACGAACACCGTCCGGTGGTCCTCGGAGACCTGGTCGAGGGCCCTGTGAAGGGCCTCACGCAGTTCGTCGTATTCCAGCCCCTCCAGGGGGGTCTCGCGGCGGTGGTGGGGCTGGCTTTCCTGGGGTGTCATCTCGACGATTTCGTCCGAGAGGGGCGCGGCGGAGGAACTCCGTCGGCTCCGACGACGGTCGAGGCACGTGTTGGTGACGATGCGCATCAGCCAGGTGCGGAACTGCGCCCGCCTCTCGAACCCGTCCAGCCCACGGTAGGCCTTGATGAACGCGTCCTGCACCGCGTCGAGCGCATCCTCGTGGTTGCCCAGGAACCGATACGCCACACGGTAGGCCCGCATCCGGTAGGTCTCGAAAAGCTCGCGGAACGCGTCCTTGTCACCCTTCACGGCCCGGTCCACCCGTTCCTCGTCGGGGGTCTCACGGGATGCCTTCTCATGCTCTGGCACTGGTCGACCTCACGTCAAGACGAGCCGGACGTCGTGCTATTCACGTGAATCCGCACTTTCCGCACCATGACAATGTGCCGCAAGACGGAACGTGTCAAGGGCTTTCTGTCGCCCGGGCCCCGGATGCCGGTTGACACGCCCGCCGCGCGTGCGCATAATCCCGCCCGGGCGATGCCGATGACCCGGGAGGACGCCGTGAGCACGAAGGTACTGCGGGTGCCCATTCCGAAGACGCGTGACCCGTTCGTCAACACGCCGCTGCTCTCACTGGGCAAAGACCGTCGCGGCATCGAGCGGTTCTGGATCTCCTCGTGGAACTCGACCGTCGGCTGCATGGGACTGGTGGTGGACGAGACCGGTCGCCACCGCATCTACCGCTTCGACAGACGGTTCGGCGGGTTCTACAGCGCCGCAAGCGAGAACGAGAGCACCCTCTGGCTGTGCGGGGACCTGGGGTGTGTCGTGTGGCTCGACCTCCGCACCGGGAAATTCCGGTGGTTCGAGACCGGCGCCCCCTATGCACTCGTCTTCCAGGGGATGGTCTTGGACCGGAAGACGGGCAAGCTTTTCGCAGCGGCGTTCCCCCCACCCCGGACCGTCGCCTTCTCGTTCGATTTCCGACGGAGGAAGCCTGTCAAGGTCTACCGTGATCTGTGCCCCGACAACTACATGCGCTTCTCGTTCCCCAACGGCGATGGGACGTGGTCGATCCTGTTTCATTGTCCGGGGTTGTCCCTGGTGCGGTGGGACCCGGAGCGCGAGACCGTCGACGTGACACGACTGGCCGACAGGATCGACATTCACGGGCCGGCCGGTCTCCTGACGCGGCTCATCGCCGACGACACGGGACGGGTCTACTTCCCCGGATACGGGTGGTACCATCCGAAGACGCGTCGGTTCCTGAAGACGGGTCCCCGTCCCGAGCGCGAGGCGTGCTGGTTTGCGCGACGCGGACGCTTGGCCTTCGGCACCTCAGGCGGCGGGGAGGAGACCACCGTCTGCGCCTGGGATATGAAGGGCGGTCACGTGACCGAGTTGTGCACCATCCCGGATACCGGCGGTCTCGGCGTCAAGGTCGCCGCCGACGGCAGGATCGTCTGTGTCAACACCTACGGGGTGTTCTACCGCTTCGACGCGAGCGGGACGCTCGAGATGACGAAGACGCTGCCGACCGACGCGATCGGGCGGGTGGACTGCGTGTGCCGAATCGACGACGACCGGCTTCTGGGGACGCCTTTCATCACGCAACGGTTCTGGGAAGCGAACGTCCGGACGAAGGCGGGCGTCGACTGCGGCCGGGCGGCCCCCGGCGGCGGCGAAGTGCTCGAGACCTGGAAGATCGGCCGGAAGGTCTACATGGCCGCCTACACGGGCGGCGAGCTCGTCGAGTACGACCCGTCCGTGCACCCGCATTTTCCGGAGAACCCCCGCGTGGTCGCCAAGCCCCCGCACGGGATGCGGCCCGTCGCCGCCGCCACCGACGGCCGGAACATCTTCTACAGTTGCAGCACCCCATACGGCACGTGCGGCGCGGTACTCACCAGATACGATACAAGAACGGGACACGCCGTCTACGCCGAGAGCCCCCTGCCCCACCTCCAGATCCGA
>DATKVD010000570.1:0-5088 GCA_035530235.1 Planctomycetota bacterium
GCAACGACAAGATCACCCCGAAGAAGGCGAGTGCACTCAGACCCACACACCTCATCATCTCGCCCGGACCGTGCACGCCGCTCGAAGCCGGCGTCTCCAACGACATGATCCGGCACTTCGCGGGCCGCATACCGGTGCTCGGCGTCTGCCTGGGACACCAGTGCATTGCACACGCCTTCGGGGGCAGGGTCACACGTGCGGACCGGCTGATGCACGGAAAGGTGAGCGAAATTCACCACGACGGACGGACGGTCTATGCCGGACTCCCCAACCCCTTCATCGCGACACGATATCACTCCCTCATCGTGCGCGACACGGACGTGCCGAAGGATTTCGACCGGACCGCCTGGACCGAGCCTGAGAACGAACTCATGGGCCTCCGGCACCGTACGCTCGCCGTCGAGGGTGTCCAGTTCCACCCCGAGAGCTTTCTCACCGAGGTCGGTTACGAGATCCTGCGAAACTTCATGAAGACGAGCGGCCCGGAGTGGTAAGCCGCCTCACCACGCTACCTTTCTCCGAAGAGGACAGCTGATGGTGGTGTATCTCAACCGGTACACGAATATGGTCCAGGAGTATTATGTGGCCCGGGTGCGTGAAGCCCACCGGAGGCGTCTGCGGGCACGCGCGACGGTGAAAACCCGGGAGGACGTCCACCGGCTCCAGAAGGAAATCCGTGCGAAGATCAGGCGGTCCTTCGGCCCGTTCCCCGAACGGACCCCGCTCAACGTCCGCATCACCGGGAAGCTGGAGCGGCGGGCCCATACCGTCGAGAAACTCATCTACGAGAGCCGTCCGGGTTTCCTTGTTTCCGCGAACCTCTACGTCCCCAGGCGGTTGCATGCGCCGGCCCCGTGCGTCCTGGGAACCTGCGGACACAGCCCCGAAGGAAAGGCCGCCGGCTTCTACCAGTCGTTCTGCCAGGGACTGGTGCGCAAGGACTTCGTCGTCCTGATCTACGACCCGATCGGCCAGGGAGAGCGACCGCAGTATCCCAACCGGGAGAAACGCTGCAGACTGGGACTCTGTCCCGAGCACAACATGGTGGGCAACCAGCAGGCACTCGTGGGGGAGTTCTTCGGGACCTGGCGGGCCTGGGACGCCATCCGCGGCCTGGACTATCTGCTCTCCCGTCCCGAGGTCGACCCGACCCGCGTCGGTGTGACGGGCAACTCCGGCGGCGGGACCATGACCACCTGGCTCTGTGGACTGGAAGACCGTCTCACGATGGCCGCCCCCGGCTGTTTCGTCACGACACTGCTCTCGAACATGGAGAACGAGCTGGCGGCCGACGTCGAGCAGATCCCCCCGAGGCTCATCGAGTTCGGTCTCGACGAATGCGACTTCTTCATCCCCTTTGCCCCCAGGCCGCTCATCCTTCTGACGCAGGAGAGGGACTTCTTCGACCAGCGCGGCAGCCGCGAGGTCTACCGGGAGCTGAGGCGGATCTACCGTATCCTGGGCGCCGAGGGGAACGTCCGCATCAAGACCGGCCGAGGAACCCACGGATACACGAAGGAACTGCGTGAGGCCATGTACGGGTTCTTCGGCAGGCACGCCGGTGTGAAGGCAGCCGCGGCGGAGCCGCGCCTGACCCTTGAGAGGGAAGAGACGCTCTACGCGAGCCCGTCGGGTCTCCTGGTCAGGCACGGGACGAAACGGGTGATCGATTTCACGCGCGCCGGGGCCGACCGGCTCAGGGCCCGACGTCGACGCCTTGACGCGGCGAAACTCAAGAGCGTCCTCAGGAAAGCCCTGGTGCTGCCGAAGCGGACGCACCCGCCCCATCACCGCGTTCTCACCTCCTACCGTGTCGGCCGAAGGACGTTCCAGAACTTCGCACTGGAGACCGAGCCCGGCATCCAGGCCATCGTCACCATGCCCGACCCGGAGCAGTGGCGCACGCCCGTCCCGAAGGGCAGACGGTGCGTGCTGGTGGTGCCGCATCTGGGGGCGGCCGACGACCTGAAGTCCCCGAAACTGAGGAAGCTCATCGGACGCAACGTGCGCACCTTCGCCGTGGACCCGAGGGGCATCGGCCAGTCCATGGCGCGGAGCTGTCAGTGCCAGGCGTTCTTCAGCCCTTATGATTCGGACTACTTCTACAGCTCGTACGGACTGCTGTTGGGGGAACCATACCTCGGTCGACGTGTGCACGACGTCCTGTCGACGCTGGACTGGCTGGCGTCCCTCGGCTACACGGACGTCCACGTCGTCGGGAGGGGTATGGGGGCGGTGCTTGCGCTACTGGCGTGCGTGATCGACGACCGACCGACGAAGGTGAGGCTCCTGAACGGCCTCTTGAGCTTCCATGAGCTGACGCAGACGCCGGTCTACAAGTGGCCGGCCTCGTTGATGCTCCAGGGGCTCCTGGCTGAGTTCGACCTGCCGGACTGCTATCGCGCTTTGCACGGGAAGCTGAGGGTCATCGCGCCGTGGGATGCCCGCATGAGACCGATGCCGCCGACACAGGCCCGAAGGCGGCTGAAGGAGATGGGGCTCGCCAAACGGTGACTAGTAAACCTTCAGCGTGACGCTGTTGTAGAAGATCCGCCGCGTGTCGTAGTCCTTGCGTACCTCCTCGAGCAGGACCCCCACGTCACGCTTCACGTGCCTGAACGTCTTCGCGCTCTGACGGTTCACCCGGATGACGACGGGCTTGTCCATGTCCACGAGCTTATCGTGAAGAAACACCGTCAGCTCCTTCACCTTGGTGGCCTTGATCTTGATCTGGTTGCCGGCGAGCACCTCGGCGTCGAGGTGCATGAGCTGTTGGTCGATTCTGTTCTCGGCGCGTTTCAGAAGTTCGTTGTTGGGGATGGGGTCCTTGATCTTGATGTTGATGCGCCTTCTGGGGTCCCACTCGTTCCCCCGTATCTGGTTGAGGGTCACCCAGTAGGTGCGTCCGTGCACGAGCCGGTGCACGACACGGACGATCTTCTTGCAGTAAACGTCCCGCTGCCCCGCCAGGACGAAGTCCAGGGCCTTGTCGCTGTCGGCACGGTAGGCCCCGTGCCCGCTGCCGTCGTATTGACGGTACTCGACGGCATATCCCATGGTCTTCAGGCGGCCCGTCGCCTCGGCGTTGATCTGCGGCTGGTCCTTGTCCGGGGTCCCCTGCATCACCCACATCCGTGCCTGGAAGAGGTTCTTCAGGAACATGTACTTCGCGAGCTGGAACCCCTCGACGATCGGGGTGCCCGCCTCGGGGATGGCCCCGGCGAAAACGTCCGGGTGTGTGAGGATCGAATCCCACGCGGCATGGCCTCCCATTGAGACCCCGGTGATGTAGACACGGTCACTGTCGATGTTGTAGAGACGTCTGGCGGCGTGGAGGGCCGAGACGGGAACCGAGCGCTCGATCTCGTGTGTGCCGTAGCCGTGACCTTTGCCGAACGGCTTGCCGTCGATCTTGTCGACACCCGTGACGCCCGTCGGTGCAATGAGAATCATGTCACGGTTCTGGACGTAGGGAAGCCAGCGGCTGAGGAACGCCTGCCCCGTCCCCCCGGTGCCGTGCATGATGACGAGTGCCGGGTAGGATTTCGTGGGGTCGTAGCCGGACGGAACCCAGAAAGTGCAGTCGGTCCTGGACCCGTCGAACTCGACGGTGATCTCTCTCGTGTGGGTCCCGCCAGGTTGAGGCGTGTAGAAGACCCCACGACGGACGGCGTCTTCGACGTCGCCGATCGTGATGTCCCGACGCTGCTCCAGGGCCTTGACGACGGCGGCCCTGGCCTCGTCCGTGGTGGCTGCGAAATACCGGCACACGAGCGTGTCGACGGTTGCGGGCGGCGGCCCCTGTGCGAAGACGGAAGAGGCGGTGGCGAGAGCGGCAAGAAACACGACGCGTCGGAACCAGAGGTGCATGCATGCCTCCCGCCGGGCCAACGGACGCCGCAACTGCTTGCCAGGAAAGACGTTACGAGACGTGTCGGCGTCCGGGAGGTTCTGGTACCGGGGGTGGGATTCGAACCCACGACATTCGGCTTATGAATCCGACGCTCTAACCAGCTGAGCTACCCCGGCTGGATTCTCGATTGAATTTTAGCCCGTCTCTTCCGTGTGTCAAGCCCCTTCCACTGGACCGCCTTTTCACCTTGACCGTGCGGAACACACCCCGTACGATCTCGTCAGGAGGCGTCTTCATGCGCGGACGCAAGCTTCTTGTCTGCATCGTGGGGCTGCTGCTCTTCCCGGGAGTCCTTGGGGCATGGGGGCACCGTGCCCATTTCACGGTCAACCATGGCGCCATTGACGTCCTGCCGAGGCCGCTGCGTGATTTCTACCACCTCAACCGACCGTTCGTGGTGAGGCACGCCGTGGACCCGGACCTCTGGGTGGAAATGGGAGACCGGGCCCCCGCCCACGCACCGCCGGCTGCCGCACACTTCATCGACCTCGACAAGCTCGACAACGCCCCTTTCGATGGGATACCGAAGACATATGCGGCTGCGGTCGCGAAGTTCGGTGAGGAAAGAATCGCGGCTGCCGGGACACTTCCCTGGGAGATTGCCGCCCGAACGGAGCAGCTGACGGACGCCTTCCGTGAGGCACGGTGGGAGGATGTCCTCAAGCACTCGGCGTGGATCGGGCATTTCATCGCGGATGCTACGGTGCCGCTGCACACCACGAAAAACTATAAGGGACAGTTCAGCGGCAACGTCATCCTGGACGAGCGCGGGCCGAATCGCACCGTGCACCACCGGCTCGAGTGGGGACTTCTGGAGGCCCTGCCCGAGCACTACGACGCCGTCGTCGGGCGACCGGAGAATGTGAAGCCGCTTGACGACGTGCTCGCCGAGGCCTGGCGGACCATCAGGACGTCGTACACGTTGATTCCTGAGGTGCTCAATGCGGACCGGGAGGCGTCAGGACTGGACGCGAGCTTCGGTCCGAGGTACTACCACCGGCTCGACGAGCGGGTGGGGGAGCTGGTGAAGCGGCAGCTCGAGCGGTCACAGGAGATGGTGGCGTCGGTGTGGTTGACGGCGTGGAAGGACGCCGGTCGGCCTGCGCTTCCCGCAGTGCGTGTCATCCGGGAACTGCCGGCATCGGAGGGGAAGGAACCGGAGGGACCCTCGGGTA
>DATKVD010000571.1:0-7376 GCA_035530235.1 Planctomycetota bacterium
ACGCCAGTCGTCCAGCGGCGACTGGGTGGAAATGGTGGGCATCCGTCCGCCGGCGAAGGTGAGCTTCAGGGCGTGCTTGCCACTGGTGGCGCCCTCGGTGGTCCACTCGATCTTCACCTCGGGCTCTTTCGGCGGCTGGACGAGCGGCTTGTAGGGCTTGACCTTGTCCGGGTCGGCGGCGGCCTTCGCGGCCGCATCGTACGCCGCTTTCGCCTCCGCCTCCCGCAGGGCGTAGACGTCGATGTTCGACCAGGCGGCGACGTCCGCCTCGGTCTCGAAATCGAACAGCACCATCTCTTCGGCCTGGGCAGTCGAGACGCCCAGCGTGACGACCGTCAGCACACTGAACAAGAAGACACTCCTGTGCATCGCATTCCTCCTTCAAGGTTCAAGGCTTGGGCTCGTAGATGACGGCCAGGCACGGACGGTTCTCCACCTGGGCGCACTCGCGCGAGAGAATCTGGAGGCCGGGACAGTACGGGATGAACCCGTTGTTGGGGTGCTTGCCATCGGTCCAGTACCGCACGGCCTCGGTGAAGTCCCACGAACTGGCCTTGCCGCCGGGGGGGCCGTAGGCCAGGAAGACGGCCGTCCGGTCCCCGTCATCGTCCCAGTCCATCGCGGCATACTGGTTCCAGAACCTGTCGTGGGCGTACTCGAAGACATTGACCTCGACTTCCTTCCACGGTCGGTTGCACGGTTCGGCTGCGAACAGGGTCGGCTTGGCGTCCCAGTCCTTGCCTGGCTCCGAGGCGCGGACGAGAATGAGCCGCGCGGACAGGATCCGGGCGTCCCTGGGGATGCTCGACAGGTCCACCCGCAGGAAGGCCGGCCGGTATCGCGAGGAGAGTTCAACCGATCCGCCCCTGCCATTGTTGGCGAAGCAGCCCAGCGTCAGTGCCATCGGGACGTGGGAGGGCGTGCAGGCGTCCTCCCAGCCGGCGAACGCCTTGTCCGGGTCGGCCGGGTCGTACCCCTTCTGCCCGTCGCGGAGCATCACCAGGACGGCCTTGGGGCGGCCCTTCCTGATCTTCTCGTAGTCGGCCCGGATGTCGCCCTCCACCTGCTCGACCGTCTTGTTCTCGGGCTTGACCCACTTGTCCTTGAGCCTGTCGGCCAGATCGTCGACGTCCCTGACCTCCAGGTCGGTGCCGAGCACCTTGTACCTGCCCGCCGGGACGAAGGGTTTGAGCAGTCCTTCGCTACACGGGTCCTTGAAGGGCGAGACCGTCCTGGGCTTTTCGGTGGACAGGCGGATGTTGTCTATCGTGATCGTCTCGCCCTCGTGCGGCTGGTAGATGTAGATTTCGAAGGTTCTGACGTCCTTGTTGAAAATGGCGTTCCAGAGGCGGTGCGGGGCGTCGGTGACCACGGTGTTCTTCCCGGGCTCCACGCGGGCCGCAAACTCCCATCGAGAGCAGCCTTCGTTCCAGCCGGTGCCGTACTTGCCGGTCCCGGTCATGACACGGAAGACGACCATGCACGTCCGGTCGGCGGTCACGTCGGCCGAGAAGGTCTTGTACGGCCGCCAGTCATCCAGCGGCGACCTGGTGGAAATGGTGGGCATCCGTCCGCCGGCGAAGGTGAGCTTGAGCGCGTGCTTGCCACTTGTGGCCCCCTCGGTCGTCCGTTCGATCTTTACCTCGGGCTCTTTCGCGGGCTGGACGAGCGGTCTGTAGGGCTTGACCTTGCTTGGATCGGCGGCGGCCTTCGCGGCCGCATCGTAGGACGCTTTCGCCTCCGCCTCCCGCAGGGCGTAGACGTCGACGTTCGACCAGGCGGCGACGTCCGCCTCGGCCTCGAAGTCGAACAGCACCGTCCCCGCCCCGATCGGGGTCGAGGGGTCCTCGGGACGGGCGGTCGACGCGAAGAGCAGACACGCGAAGAGGACTGCGACGAACCGGAGCGGACGGAACGACAGGTCGCTATCCATTCATTTCCCTCCGAGTTTCCGCGAGACGTCGGCCGCGGCCTTGTAGAGTCTCTCCGACTGCGACTGCCAGGTCGTCGCGTAGAGGAGATACGCTTCGTCGCTGGGATTCATGTTGTCGAACCAGGGACGTCCCTTGCCCTGGACGATGGCGGCGTTCCTCAGGAACGTGTCGCGGTCGGCGAGGACCGTCCGGCAGGTCTCGGCGAGGGCGCCGGTGATCTTCTTCCCGTCGAGGGCCGTCTGGATGAAGATGCGCGCCTCGCATTCCTGGACGCCCTCGCGCAGCATCTCGAAACGTGCCGTCGCGATGGGGCCGTCTCTTCCGGGTGCAAGCAGGTTATCGGTGATGTTGAGGTTGCGCCAGTTGGCCTTGGGGTATCGCTCCCACGCGCGTCCGGCACGCCGGCCGCGGGCGTTCCTGATCACGGGCCAGTAATCGAGACCGATGCGACCGATGCCCCGCTGTCCGCCGGTGACGTTCACCTCGGGGGCGAGGCGGTAGGAGGTGATCGGGAAATGGTCGTCCATGTTCCGCATGAACTGGACGAGGAGGAACGGGTTCTTCCATCCCTGGCCGCCGGTGCAGAACCCCTGCACACCCCACACGAAGGCGGCGTACTGGAAATTCGCTTTCGTGTTTTTGCCTCCATAGAAGCTGTGGGCGTGGATGACCCACTTCGCGTCGGGGATGACGCCCCCCACGAGGTCGAGCGTCGCCCGCGCGGGGACCTGGTCGTTGGCCGTCCCGAAGAAGAGGGCCTTCTCGAGCCCGTGCTTCCTGAGAAACCCGGGGAGCTCGCGGATGAGGGGCGTCCAGAGCGCCGCGTACTCCGGGTCCGAAAGCGTGGGCTGCATGGCTTTCGAGGTCTCCCCCGACGCCTCGACGACCGTCACCTCCGGACCCTTGCCCTGGTAGGCGAGACGTTCCTTGCGGGCCTCCTCGGGCTCGAACTTGATGTCCCCCGCGAACTGCCCGCCCTCGAGGAACGTGTCCCATACCGGGAAACACACGATCCGCGGCTTGCCCTGGACCTTCGTCTGCAATTCGAGGTACTTCTCGACGAGGCTGAAGTCGAAGCGGCAGCTCCCGCCCGGCTGCTTCACCCAGCGGACCGACGACTCGGCGTTGCCGAAGTTCGACTCGCAGATCAGTGGGAAGTAGACGGTCTTGTTCCCGAGCATCGTCCCGTAGCGCAGCGACTGCTCGATCAGTTTCCAGTGCGCTTCGGACCAGAGGGGCACGCGGTATTCGATCGCGAGGGTATCGGGGGACTGGATGGTTTCTATCCACGTGGTGAAGCGGGTGGAATCGGGGAGCGCCCAGTCGTGGACGGTGAGTGTCACGGGGAAGGTCCGGGCGGCGCCCGAGGCGCGGACGGTGAGGGCGGCGGCGTACTCCCCCGCCGGGGCGTCGACGGGGACGGTGACGGTCACCCAGACGGGGAGATAGCTCCGGCCCCACTCCACCCACGCGTGATACTTCCGGTAGTTCGTGTTGAGGACGGGGACGGGCTCGGCCGGCGGCGCCGCGTCGAGCACGTCGAACGTGCTTCCCGCCTTCGACTGGACGAGCCACCCGCTCTTGATCCACCCGGTGGCGTAGCGCACCTGCACCTGCGAAAGCGGGATCTTCCCCTTGCCGCCCGTCCTCCTGAGCTCGGTCATCTTCGCCAAGACGTCCGTGAGGGGGCTCGTCGCGCAGACGACGACCTTTCCGGAGAAGGTGCCGTTCCGTGCACCGACGATCTTCACCGGACCGGCCGACGCCCCCGCCTCGTCACCCACGATGTCGAGGTGAGGCCCCGCCGGGTTCCCGGTCCAGAAGAGGACCTTCCCGTCCTGCGCCGACGCGGAGGGGCACCCGAGAGAGAGCACCAGGCAGATGAGGACGCTAAGGAGTCTCATGACGGTCTCGGTCCTTTCCGTCTATGGGTGTGTGATCGGGGTGGTTTCTGACCGTGGTTTCGTACGGGAGCCCCGGGGCGTCATCTCCCTTCGAGCAGCGACTGCGCGAGGATGGTTTCGGCCAGCTCCATGGTTTTCGCGGCGTCGGCGAACGTCGACGACGGTTCGCCGCGGCCGCGCACGGCGTCGAGGAACTCCCGGTGCTTCGCCAGGAACCCGGCGAACCGCCAGAACTCGTCGCCACCGGCGACCTCCTTCGTGTCGTGGACGACACCCTTCGTGTCGCCGTCCGAGTAGACGGTGCCTTTGCCTTCGAGTTCGACGTCCGTCCAGATGCCGGGGGAATGCATCTCGACCTTGAAGATGCGTCGGCCGCTCGCCCACGTGGTGAGGAGCACGCCCACGGCGCCGGTCGAGAACTCGACCAGCGCCGAGACGTAGTTGTTGTCGGGCACGCCGATACGCTGCGTGATGCCGTGGACGTTCACCACGTCGCCCCCGCACATCCAGCGGAGCGTGTCCACCGCGTGGATGCCGTCGTCGATGAGCCGGTCGCGCAGCGCCGTGTAGTGCTGGATGTCGCACTTGACGAACATGCACAGGGCGTGATAGATGGGCCC
Organism: Planctomycetota bacterium; assembly: GCA_035530235.1. Classification (GTDB taxonomy): domain Bacteria; phylum Planctomycetota; class DG-23; order DATKVD01; family DATKVD01; genus DATKVD01. The sequence continues at coordinate 4,459 of DATKVD010000571.1, forward strand.
GTGCTCGAGACACGCGTCGCGCAGCTTCACCGCGATGGGACAGCTCCGTCTCTGGAAGCAGACCTGCGTGACGACGTCCGCCTTTTCGGCGAGCGCTGCAAGGTTGCGTGCGTCGTGGAGGTTCACGCCGGGCGGCTTCTCGATGAAGAGGTTCTGCTTCTGCTCCAGACACCAGACCCAGAGGTCGTACATGATGTTGGGCTGACCGATGACGTAGACGGCGTCGGGGGCGACGTCCTCGATCATCTTGCGATAAACGAGCGGGTCCTTGTCGTCGCCGTAGCGTTTGTCGATCCGGTACTTGTCGCCGGTGGCGTGCAGGCGTTCAGGGTCGATGTCGCAGAGCGCCGCGATCTCGACGTCGTCGAGCGCCGCGAGACACGGGTAATGGACGTGGTTCGCCTGTCCCCCCGCGCCGACCACCGCCACGCGGAGCTTTGCCTTCCCTGCGGGCCTCTTTGCTCCCTTTGCAGTCACGTTGGATTCCTTTCTTCTCATGCGGATTGGAAAGGGGATATTGTGGATGCGGCGTCCTGCGAATTCAAGGGATTTAAGGCCGGTGTCGGGGTCCGCAGGCTCGGTCTCTCATCTTCTTGCCGAGGCGAGTGCCCGCAGGGCCGCTTCGGTGGCCTTCAGCCCGTCCTCACCCGAGGCCAGTCCCACCAGCCTCCCCTTCTCGACGCTCTCGGCGAGGTTCTCGTAGGCGATCTCGAAGTGCTTGCCCCTGTCCTCGATGCGCTCCTCGGAGGTGCCGGTCCTCGTGTAGACGCGAAGGATTTCGCCGGGCGAGACGAAGGTGACGGCCCCGTCGTCGCCGATGACGTCGATGCGGAAGATCGCCCCCTCGTCTTTCGTGCGTCTGGTGTAGAGCCACCCGGCCTCGACCAGTGCCACGCCGCCTCCGGCAAGCCGGCACACAGCGATCACGTGCTGCGGGTTCTCATGGGGCTCCAGGATGACGCCTCGGGCGTCGATGGCCTCGATCTCCCGTCCCGTGAACCACCGGATGCCGTCGAAGAAGTGCACGCCCGAATCGACGATGGGCCCGCCCCCCACCATGAACTGCTCCAGTCGCTCCACCGGGTGCCACTGGTGACACGACCAATCGAAGACGAACCGCACGACGCGCACTTCCCCCATCGCCCCCTCGTCGATGAGACATTTGATCCTGCGGTAGACGGTGCCGGTGCGGGTGTTGAAGTTGACGGCGAGGAGGCGGTCTGCCTTTGCCGCGGCGTCCACCATCCGGCGGCACCGACGGACGCTCGCCGCCATCGGCTTCTCGCAGAAGACGTGAAGTCCGTGCCCGAGCGCGGCGAGCGTGATCTTCTCGTGCGTGTCCACGTGCGTCGCCACGACCGCCGCGTCCAGTCCCGGAAGTTTCACGAGCTTCCGGTAATCGGTGAACGCTTCGTCCGGATGGTATTTCTCCGTCGCGTCTGCAAGCCGCTTCTCGTCCGTGTCGCACACGGCGGCCAGGTGCCAGGGCTTCGACGCGGCGATCGTCGGCAGGTGCCCATACCCCGACACCATCCCGCACCCGATGACACCGATGTTCAGCATCCCACGGCTCCTTCGCCGGAGAGGTATGAGCGCACATCGTCCCAGCGGATGAAGATCTCCTCGTTGAGCGTCTGCGGCGGGAGGAGTTTCTCCCAGAGTTTTCCCGCACGGGCGTAGAGTGCGTCGCCCCCGGCGACGACCCTCGCGACGGCTTCGGTGTCGACGGCCGCCCCCTCTTTACGTGCGAGGTAGACGCGTCTGAGCACGTCGAAAAGCTCGACACGGAAGATCGTCTCCTCGGCGGCGAGTCCCCAGAAGCGTGCGTCGAGGACGTTCCGCTGTGCCTGCTCGGCGAACGTCTTGAAGACCGTCAGTGCTTCCTTCGCGCGTCGCGTGGTCTCGGCCGCTGTCGCGGTGGGCGCCGCGTCCTCCGAGAGTTCGCCCTTCTCGTCCATCGTTCTCAAACGCTCGACGGTCGGCAAGCCCGACCACATCCGCCCGGTGATGTTGTAGCCGCCGTAGTGGTCACAGCGGTCCTCCGATATGGGCCGGTCGAGCGCACAAAACGACCGTGGAACCGACGGGTCGTCGACGCCATACTCCGAACGCATGAACCGGGCGTCGAAATCCTCCCGCACCCCCTCGAACGGGTGCCAGCTCGTCTCCGCGCAGAGCGCGACGCAGTACCACTGCACCTCCCAGGGATGCCGGCGGACCTGCCACGAGGTGAGTGCGCAGCCGAGCGCCCCGTCCATCGCCGCCGACGCCGCGAACCCCCACGTGTTCGCCGCGCGTGCGGCCATGTTCGGGTTCGTGCCCGGGTCGCCGTGGCAGCAGCTCGACGGCCCCGCAATCACACGGAACCCCCGGTCCATGAAATACTTCGTGTAAGGAAAACTGCGCAGCTTCTTCGCGTCCGTCGGGTGATGTCCCACGTAGTACGATCGATAGTTCGTCCGGTGCAGTTCGGGTGCACGGTCGAAATTGTCGGCGGTCAGTTTCCTGTCGGGATGCCACCACGCATCCATCTCGTCGCACCAGACGCCGAAGGTGTGGTAGTGCCAGTCGAGCATCACCATCTCTTTGGGCAGCAGTTCGACGGCCTCGGGATGCGCGATGAGCATGTCGTTCCACATGACGGGTGTCTTGCCCGCATCGATCACGAGCTGCGCGTTCTTCTTCATGTGGTTGATGAAATGCGCGGAGCGTCCGACCTTCTCGCAGTTGGCCCGGCACGCCGGGCACGTGCCCAGACGGTAGGTCTCGTCCGAGCCGAGGTGGATGAACCGGCTCTCGGCGTGCCCGTCGATGATGTCCCGGACGAGGGACTTGACGAACGCGACGGCGTCGGGCTTCAGGGGACAGATCTCCGCGGGGTCGTCGGCGACCTCGCGCAGGGGGCTGTTCTCCTCGGG
>DATKVD010000572.1:0-8561 GCA_035530235.1 Planctomycetota bacterium
CTCTCGGCAATCAACGCCTCGACGGCGGTGCGATACTTCTGGTCCAGACAGGCACGGAGTCTCTCGACGCCGAGCGTCTCGACAGCCACGTCGGGCTTCTCGTCCACCCAGGCCTGGTGCGCGGCGAAGGCGGCCTTGATCTTCTCCCAGTCGGTCTCGGTGAGTCCGGCTGCGTCACGGCCGAGCACCGGTGCGGCCACCCGGGTGCGGAACGACGCCAGTGCCTCGGTGTAGTAGGGGTTTCCCTTCTCGTCGAGGGGAAGCGTTCGCTCGGGACGGGGCGTCGAGAGCGGCGCGTCCTTCAGCACCGTCTCGACCACCTGGGCGTCGGAAAAATCAAGGGCGGAAAGCTTCTCCTCACTCGGGACGACGTGTGCGGCGAGACGCGCATCGAGGGCAACGGCCCTCGACTGTGAGAAATACTGCTCCACCTTGTCACGGAGGGCCGCAAACACCTCGAACGCCGCGACGGTCTCGTCGCCCAGCGGCATGATCCCGGTCTTCGTCTTGCCTTTGGGAACGTCGCCCCGCGCGTGCCACGCCAGGTAGACCTCGGCCTCTTTCAGGAACCTGTCCAGCTGCTCCCGACCGACGCCTTCGGTGCCGCTCGGGTGAGGCGCCCCGCCGACCGTTGCCACGATGTCGGCGAGGAACGCTCTGATCTCCGGGTCCTCCGTCGCCTCGGGAAGGACCACCCCGGCCTCGCTGACGGGCGTGTCCTCGACCTTGCGCTTGACCTCACGCACCTGTTCGAGGGTGATCTCCTCCGCCCGGGCGTTGCCCGACTGCGTCAGGATTTTCGTGGCGGACACGTGGATGCGTCTGCCGTCTTCCGAGTGGGTGTTGACATCGCCGAGGCGGAGGGAGGTCCGTCGGTCGGTCACGCCCTGCCGGTCGCGCAGGACGTCCTTCAGCCAGTGGATGGCGTCGGTCATCTCGTAGCACAGGATGCGGCCGTTGGCGTCGGAATCGACGTGAGCGAGGAGGACCGGATCGCAGTTGAGGGTGTCCACGGGGGCGCCGGTGGCCACCCAGTGGGCCTTGTTCAGCTCCAGCACCCGGTCGAGGTCCTCGGCGGTTTCGATCTTCAGGTGGTATGACCGTCCGTAGCGTGCGAACGTCATCGAATCGGTGGACGACATCCGTGCTCCTTTCGCTGCGTGGGAATGGGGTGCTGGGTCGCCTCACGAGGATATCGGGCCGCGCGAGGCTTGTCAAGACGGGGGCCGGGCACACGACGGGTGTCAGCTGAAACGACGGAGCTGAAGGGGCCGCACGTGTCGGTGCTGCGGGCACCCACCCGGGCTAGCGGCTTTCGTCGGGGAGGCTTTTGCTTTGCGAGACGACGACGTCGAACCGTCCCTTGGGACGATAGAGAATCTCCGAGTGCGGATAGCAGAACCGGACCTTGTCGGACTGTGTGAAGCGGTCAAAGACGATCCCGACGATCTCGCTGGAGATGCGCTGACGCTCTACCGCGATCGCCTGGTAACGGACGCGGATGCGAACCCCCCAGTCGGTGAACTCCTCCCGGGTGAAGGGCTCCTGTCCGGTCTCCGCGATGATATCGCGGGTGACCTCCCTTGCGGCTTCGATGAGCATTCGCTTCGCCTCGGCAAGATCGGAAGCAAACGTGATCATGACGGGCACTTCGTCAAGGAGGAATCTCGTCTCCATCGCGTAGTTGTAGATGATCTGCTGAAAGAGGGTCGCATTGGGAATCATGACCCCCCGGCCGGACTTCTCCTCGCCGCTGACCGTTCCCCCCACCTGGTTCAGTACAATATGCGTGAGGTTGATGTCGGTGACGTCACCGGTGATCCCGGCGATAATCACGCGGTCGCCGATCTTGAAGGGATGCTTCAGGATGACCATCAGCCACGCCGCGATTCCCGTCACCGGCGCCTGAAGCGACCAGCCCAGAATCATCCCCAGAAACGCCGCCGAGATCCCCAGACTTACGAGTGATCCGGAGAGACTGACGATCAGGAAGATAAATCCAACACCCAGCCAGACATACCGCCACAGCATGAGAAAATGCTCAGCGTTCTCAGTCTTGTACGCCTTGGCCCGCAGCACGCGCCGCACCACCAGCGTGAGAAGCTTGTACGCCACAAACAGCACCACCAGCGTCAGCACTGCCACCGCCGTGCCACGGTGGGCGGTCGAAAAGTCGCTTATCCACTTCCACATCGCATGTCTCCTTGCGTCAGGGGTCGTCGTCGGTGTCACATACTACCTTGACAGACGCGGGTCGGGAAGTCTAAAATCTGCGTGTGCCTCACCACTCCCCAAGGGGATCCGGGACGATGGGTCGTTTCCGAAGGGTGACGTTTCCGAGCATCATTGCCGCGGTGCTGGCCCTGGCGGGCCTTCTGAACCTGGCCACGGGTCTCGTCCCGCTTTTCAAGGCGGCCGCGTACTTCCAGCTGGACAAGGTGCCGGAGGCGCTGAGGCTGTCACCCGCACAGCGTGTCAGCGGCGTCATGTCGATCTTCCTGGGGGTGCTGCTGATCGCACTGGCGAAGGGACTCTACGAGCGTCGTCGACGGTCGTGGGGCTGGGCCGTGGTGCTGCTGACACTCCTGATGGCGAACAACCTGTGGCGTGCGACGACGCCCCAGACCGTCCTGCTCTCGGGGACGGCGATTGTCGGGCTCATTCTCTTCCACAGGCGGTTCGACGTCCGTGCGGAGACGAAGATCGTTTACGGACAGATCTTCGGTCTGGTCACGGTCCTGTTCGCCCTGTCCTACGGGACGGTCGGGACGTACCTGATGCGGGCCCAGTTCAACGGCATCGAGACCTGGACCGATTCCTTCTACTTCACGTTCGTCACCTACAGCACGCTCGGCTACGGTGACATGCTGCCCGTGACGGATGACGCGAAGATATTCGTGATCTCGATGATCGTCGTCGGTGTCGGGTCTTTCATAACCGCGCTCGCACTGGTCGCCGGTCCCCTGGTCGAGACACACATGAAAGGAGTGCTCCGTCTCATGAGCCGATTCCAGAACCTCACCAACCACGTGGTCATCTGTGGCTACAGCAACGTCTCCGACAGCATCATGGACGAGCTGCGCGAGCAGAACGTCCCCTTCCTCATCGTCGAGGACCGACCTGACCTGGTGGGCCACCTGCGGGACAGGGGACAGGACGTCGTCGTCGCCGATGCGACGACGAGGGAGGCCCTGGTGCAGGCGAACGTCAAGAAGGCCCTGGCGGTCATCGCGGCCTTTGACAATGACTCGGTGAACACGATGATCGCCCTCACGGCAGACGAGCATCGTCGGTCGGAGAAGGGCTGCCGCTTCCGCATCATCGTTCGCGTGGAAGAGGAGGGAAATATCGAGAAGGTGCGACACGTGGGCGCCGACGAGGTGATCTCTCCCTCGACGCTCGGCGGCCGACTGATGGCCAGGAAAGCGGTGACGCGTGAGGGGGACTCCACCTCCCCTTGAGGCGCCGACGTCACGGCACAGGCGACATATCGGAGGAACGGTCGATGGAATGGAACAATCACACCCCGCCGGGCACGCCGCCCAGCACGCTCATTGCACCGGACGAGGCCCACGTGCCTGAGTCCTTTCACGTGTTTCGTTACACCGCCGACGCCGTGGAAGAGACGGAGCTCGACGACGTGGCGAAACTGGCCGACCTCCGCAAAAGGGAGGGCGTCACGTGGGTCAATTTCGACGGCCTCGGCAACCTCGAGATGGTCCGGGCACTGGGAGCACTCCTCGATCTTCACCCCCTTGCACTCGAAGACGTCCTGCACACCCGACAGCGGCCCAAGGCGGACGACTACGAGAGCAACATCTTCGTTGTCCTGCGGATGCTGCATTTCGAGAACGGCGTCGAGACCGAGCAGGTGAGCATGTTCCTCGGCTCGGACTACGTGGTGACGTTCCAGGAGCACCCGGGGGACTGTCTGGACCCGATTCGGGAGCGGCTGCGCAAGGGCACGGGACAGCTCCGTCGGCAGGGCGCCGACTTCCTGATGTACGCCATCATCGACACCATCATCGACAACTATTTCCCCTTTCTCGAGCAGGTGGGAGAGGTGGTGGAAGAGCTGGAGGACGAGGTGGTCGAAAACCCGACCCGTCAGACCCTCGGCCGCGTCCACGAGATCAAGCGCGGGCTCCTGGACGTCCGACGGTCCATCTGGCCCCTCCGTGACGCCGTCAACACACTGATCCGTGATGAGAGTGCGCTGCTGGGCAAGACCGCACGGACGTACCTCCGTGACTGCTACGACCACACCATACACGTCCTCGATGTGGTCGAGACCTACCGTGAGCTGGCCGGCGGACTGATGGACGTCTATCTCTCGAGTGTCAGCAACAAGATGAACGAGGTGATGAAGGTGTTGACGATCATCGCGACGATCTTCATCCCGTTGACGTTCATCGCGGGCGTCTACGGGATGAACTTCGAGAAGATGCCGGAGCTGAGGTCGGCGTGGGGCTACCCGGTGGTATGGATCGTGATGGTGGTGGTGGCGGTTATCATGCTTGTGAACTTCCGTCGCAAGGGCTGGCTGGGCGGGGACAAACGGGAGTAGGCCCGCACGGGCCGTCGGAAAACCTGCTTGACATCCGGGGGGGGTTGCCCGAAAACTATGTCCTGACGTCGCTGGGATTTTCTTTTCGGGCCCGCCGCCGGTACAGAGAAATTGCCATGACCGCAGACTCACCGCAGCCGAACGTTCCGAATGGCGCCTCCGCGGTGCACACCGACGCCGAGCACGACCGTCAGGCCGTCGAGGTGCTCCTCTCCGTCAGTCAGATGGTCGCCGGCACGCTCCAGCGGGATGCGGTGCTGGATTCGGCCATCGAGGCGGCGGCGGAAGCGATGAACGCCGAGGCCTGCTCGATCCTGCTGCGGGACGACGACACGGGTGAGTTGTGCTTCCATATCGTCAAGGGGGAGCGCACCGAGGGTCTGGACAGTGCCCGGGTGTGTGTGGACGACGGGAGCATCGCGGGCTGGGTGGCCAACCACGCCCAGGCGCTTCTCGTGGGCGATGCCTACCAGGACCCACGGTTCAATCCGGCCTATGACAACCGCACCGGCTTCCGGACGAAGTCGGTCATCTGTGTGCCCCTGACCGCCAAGGAAAAGCAGCTGGGGGTCATCCAGGTGCTCAACCATCGTGACGGACGGCCGTTCGATGAGGCCGACCTCGACCTGGCCGTCGCCGTCGCCAGTCTCATCGCCGTGGCCATACACAACGCGGCCGAGCACGAGGCCCGTGTCGCCGCCGAGCGCATCGCCACCGTCGGTCAGACCATCGCCGGCATGGCCCACTGCATCAAGAACATCCTCAACGGACTCCAGGGCGGGTCCTACATCATCGACCAGAACATCGAAGGCGGACAGCTGCCCAAGGTGAAGCGCGGCTGGGACATGGTCAAGCGCAACATGGGACTCCTCAGCAACATCGTCCTCGACATGCTCAGCTACTCCAAGGAGCGCAAACCCGTCTGCAAGGCGTGCTCGGTCAACGACCTGTGTCGGGACGTCATGGCCCTCCTGAAGGAGCAGGCCGCCGGCAGGAACGTCATGCTGACCAGTGACCTGAATGACGACCTGCCGGAGGTGGAACTCGACGAGTCGGCGATCAAGCGGTGTCTGATCAACCTGGTGGGGAACGCCATCGACGCGTGCGAGGCGCACAAGGGGGCGACGACGATCGAGACGCGTCCGGCGGACAGCCCGGGCCGCTTCATCCTCTGTGTCCGGGACAACGGCTGCGGCATCGACGCCGCCGCACTCAAGAAGATATTCAACCCGTTCTTCTCGTCGAAAGGCAGCAAGGGCACCGGACTGGGACTTCCCGTCTCGAAGAAGATCGTCGAGGAACACGCCGGGACGCTCCGTGTCCATTCAACGCCCGGGGAGGGGACGGCATTCGTCATCGAGCTGCCCGTCAGGCCGCCGGGCGACCGGCCGGCGTGACGCGTCACGGCGTTCGATGGGTGTTGACTTGCAGGGAGCTCACAGAGAGGAGGAAGCATGGCGAAAGCATTGATTGTGGACGACGAGGCTGACGCAAGGGAATTCGTGCGGGCGATCCTGGAGTCGGACGACTGGGAGGTCGAGGAGGCCGAAGACGGCGAGGCCGGATTGGCCAAGGTCGGTGAGACAAAACCCGACCTGATCGTGCTCGACGTCCAGATGCCCAAGAAGGACGGCTTCGCCGTGTTCGGCGAGCTGGCCAAGAACCCGGACGCCCGGGACGTCAAGGTCATCATGCTGACCGGTGTCGGTGAGAAGATGGGCATCGCCTTCTCCGCCGACGACATGGGCGAGTACCTGGGCAAGGAGCCGGACGCCTACGTCGAGAAGCCCATCGAGCCGGAGGCGTTCAAGCGGATCGTCAAGAAGGTGATGGGGACCACGTAGCGACACGGGGGCATCACGGGTCCGGAAAACCCTTGACAGAACCGACGACCGGGCTATACTTTGCGTCGTTGGACACGCCGTGTGCCCCCATCGTCTAGCGGCCCAGGATACCAGGTTCTCAGCCTGGGGACCGGGGTTCGATTCCCCGTGGGGGTACCAGAAATAAAGGAGGCTCCGCAAGGAGCCTCTTTTGTTTCTGGTGGAGTCCCGATTCATCGGGACGGTCTCTTGCTCTCCTGTTCTCCTGCTCAATCCTCTTGGTGAAGCCGAAGCGGCTAGGGTGTCCCCATCGCCTTGCGCAGGTTGATGATGAGTTCGGCGGCACGTCGACGGTAGCGGTCGAAGGTGTCGAGGTCTCGGAACCCCTCGATCACCGAGAGCCCGTCCTCGAAGACACGCGTGCCGTCGGGAAGCTGCACCGGACAACTCGCGATCATCGCGTCCATCTCCTTCTGTGCGGCGTCGGCGGGTCCCGCCAGCCCCGCCCGACGGGCCTCGGCGATGTGACGACGCAATGTCAGAAAGTAGCGCATGTCCTTCACACCCTCCCCCATCCACGCGAGGCGAATCGACGGGAGCACCTGATCGGGCGACGGGAAGAGCATCGAGTTCGAATCCCCGCCGTCCCAGTCGGAGTAGGGGTCGCCCACCGGCCAGTTCGCCACCCACTGCCGGTGTCCGATGGCCCCGGCACGCAGCATGAACAGCCCGTCGACGTAGCGCGTCATCCCGACGTTCTGGAACCACAGCTTCGCCCCCGACGCATGAACCCGATCGAGTGTCTCCTGCTTTATCCCGGCCCCGAAGTTCAGCATGATGTGGTCGAGTTCCTTCGCCGTGTCGATGTCCTCGGGACGGTTCACCGAGCTGATGCACTTGCACTCCCCCCCCGCACGGATCGCCCGGATGATGAGCGAGTTGAACCTCGGTCCGACGTTCGGGTCGTTCGAGATCTCGGTGGACGGATACATCAGCACGGGGAGGTAGTCCTTCTCCTTCGCACGCTGGATTATCTGCCGGGTGAGCCGGGTCATGTTGACGGCCCAGTCGGACTTCTCGTCGAGCACCTGCCAGCCGACGTGCCACTTGCTCGCCCCACCGGCGTACCCCTGGATCGACTGGTCGAACAGCGGCACCGGTCCCGTCATCCCGATCTTCTTCATGGCCGTCATGACGACGTCGAGCCGATCGAAGGTGAACTCCGACTTCCCGTCGGTGCCCTGGAGCTTGCCGCCGATGGTCCCCGAGGGCGTGATCGAGTTGCAGCCGTACTTCTGAAGACACCGCAGGTCCGCCTCGATCTTCCCGGGCGTCCCCTTGATGCGACTGGCGTGGGCATAGACGACGCCGTGGGCTTCCGGCCTGTCGAGGGTGAAGGGATAGACCTCGAGTTCGAGCACGAAAGGGGCGGTCCGGCCGTCGGCCGAGACGGCGACGGGGGCGGCGTACTTGCCGGGCTTCGCGTCGGCGGGAACGTTCACGTTCATCCAGATCACGCGCGGGACGTGCCTCTCGGCGGCGAACGCGCTGCGCGGCACGAGGTGGGCGAGTTCCACCGTATAGGCGTCCTCGCCGCTGCGGCAGTACCGGTACTGCACGGTGTTCACCTCGACGCGCTCGGGTCCGATGACCGAGCCCTCGGGACCTTTCATCGGCGGCACCGTCACCGTGCACGTCGCGACGTCCCTGACCGGATAGACGATGAAGACCGCTACGGCCCGCTCACCGGGCGTGCCGGCCGCCGGCAGCGTCTCGAAGCGGTCCGCCATGTCCGGCCGCCAATCGGGGGTGATCTTCTCGAGCAGGTTGCGCCTGACGAGAGCGAACCCGCGTGCGAGTTCCTCGGGCCCCGTCCGGACAGGTCCTTCCGGTCCCGTCGGACGGATTTCACGCCACTGCTTGTGGAAGACCTCACGTCGGGCGGCGTGGACGTCCTTTACCGCCTGGACTGCGGCCGCGTCGGCCACGGGCCAGATCGCCAGTCCCCGCAGCCGGCCCCCGCCGCCTTCCGACTCGACCGACAGCTCCAGTCTCCCCGTCGTCACACGGACCTCCGCTTCCCATTCGTCGAAGAGGTGACCGGCGACGAGGGTCTTCCAGAGATCGGCCGACCGGGAGTAGTCTCCCCCGAGGACGTCGGCGGCCTGCAT
>DATKVD010000573.1:0-6501 GCA_035530235.1 Planctomycetota bacterium
TCTTCCCGGGACCGTCGCCCTTCGGTTTCTCGGCCTGCGTCGTGAGTCCCGCGAGCGTCGAGGAGAGCCTGCCCCACGTCACGGGCGCCTCCGCGTCCGGGAAGAGTCCCGTCCCGTCGCCCCGCCAGCCCCACGACTTCGCCTGGGCGAAGGCCGGTGAGACCACCAGGACACACGCCAGCAATACCGCAGCCTTGACCACTCGTCTCATCATTTCTCCCCGATGCAGTAAAGGTATTCCTCGGCGCGGTAATAGATGCGCTTGCCGTCGAAGACGGGCGAACTGACGGTGCACTCCGGATAGTAGTGGTTCTCGGTGTAGTGCGCCTGCCACGTGAAGAGGTCGCCTTCCACGGCTGACTCGATGTGGTTCTTCGCGACCTGCTTGAAGGTGCGGCCGGGCTCGATGACGATGGTCGTCCCGTTCACACCCCACAGGTAGATGTGCCGGCCGCCGAGGGTGGGACTGGCGCAGACGCCCGCCCCGTAGGGATAAGGGTAGGCGTGGGTGACCGGTGCGAAATCGAGCTGACGCTCGTACACCCCGGTGAGTGTCTCCGCGTCGAAGACCCGGAGCACGCCGCCGAAACCCATCGCGTACAAGAGCCCGTCGTGGACGAGGAAACCCGCGGTGCCGATCGCCCGGGACCAGTACGTCCCGGGCGTGATGATCTTCCCGACGTCGGTGCCCCGGCTCAGGACCCGCTTGATCTCGAACGGGGCATCCCCGCCCCCGGTCATCCGGTGGCGAATCAGGGTGTTCCGATGACAGCCGTCCCCATACAGGCTGTCGCCGGACGGGACAACGCTCGACCATGCGACGAACCCGACGCCGGGCTTGTAGAGCCCCATGTCGCGGAAGCTGACGATATCCGTCTCGTCGCTCCGCTCCCGGACCTCCTGGTTGTAGGTGCTGTACGTGTTGAACTTGTAGGGGATGCGCCAGTTGATTTTGCCCGTCTTCCGGTCGAAGCCGATGATGTGGTTTCGCACCTCGACGGCGAAGTCGTCGCCGATGAGCATCGGACACCGGTAGTAGCCGTGCCGGCCCTGCGGTCCCTCCTCGTGCACGTAAGCCTTCCAGATGCGGTTGCCGTCGAGGTCGAAGCAGGCGGCGATGTTGTTGTAGCACCACGCGTAGACGAAGCGCCCGTCGGTGACCGGCTGCGCCGCGTTGCCGGGCTCCTGCCGGGTGTCGTAGTGATACTTCTCCGCGTTCACCTTCTTGAGCGCGGTGCGGATCTCGTGGCACAGCCGGGTGAGTTCGAAGCGTTCCTTCAGGCCGCCCGTGACGGTGCGGGCGATTTGCCTGAACTGCGTCATGTCGGCGTCGATCTTCGCGAAGGTCTCCGGGTCCGCGGCCCGCTCCTCGTCGGTGACGAAATCGTAAGCCGTTGTGTCGTGCATCCACAGGCGCCTGCCGGTGTTCTTGTCGTAGCAGATGAGGAACCCCGGGTCGGATGCGACGAACACCCGGTCACCGACGATGATCGGCTGGAAGCAGCTGAACCGCTGCTTGAAAACCACACCGGCCTCGGGCAGCCGGGCCTGCCACAGGATGTGGGTGGTCTCGAAGGTCTCGTCCGGGTCGACGCCGTAGAGCGAGAGCTTCACGTAGGCCGTTCCCGGCGTGCTGCCGCCGAACTGCTGACCCTTCTTGTTGGCGAGCGTCTTGACGAGAATCGTGTTCCATCCCTTGCGCAACGTGACCACCGTCTTGCAGTTGGGTCTCTCGTCGCCGGACTTGAGCCGGCTGAACAGCATCTCGCCGTTCACCCAGAATTTCCCGGCGCTCATGCCCAGTTGCAGGAAGACCCGGCGCGCCTGCGGCGAATGGAGGTAGGTGCAGGCATAGACCACCTGGTCGTCCAGACCCTCGATGTGTTCGTTGAAGTGCAGCATCGTTCCGGTCGTTTCGACCTTCTTCCAGCCCACCTCTCCGACTTTATCACCTTCGGCGGGCTGGAGCTGCGCCTCGCGCTCGATCTGCTCGGCCTCGACGAGGGCCTTCTCCGTAGCCTCGGCGTCCACCGGCAGCGGACCGAGGATGAGCCACTCGCGGATGGTGCCGTGCGGTATTGCTCTTGCCCTGCCGAGGTCGGCCTCGTCGAGTTTCGCGGCGCTGTTGCGGAGGTCCGCCACGGTCTTCGAGATGCGTGACCACGTGAGAGGCGCCTCGGCGTCGGGGAACCGCCCCGTCCCGTCGCCCCGCCAGCCCCGCGATTTCGTCTCCGCCCCCGCAAACCCCGAAAGCACCACCACCGCCACCACCAGCACCACCGTTCCGAGTCTCATGCAATTCTCCTCACGCACCAAGATGGTAAACCCGCGTCGGGTTGTCGATGAACCACAATTTCGCCAGTCGCATCGCCTCGGCACGGTCGAAGTCGCCCGATTCGACGCGACCGGCCAGGACCGACGCGACCACCTCACGCGCCATCACCAGGTGTCCGTAGACCTTCTGCACGCACACACGGTAGTCGCCGCCGAAGGCGGTGATCTTGTTGACGGGGACGAGGTCGATGAGCTCGTCGAGCATCCGCACGGTCTGCACCTGGCTGATGACCGCCAGCCAGCAGAGATTGGCGCTGACGTTGGGCTGGGTCTTCGCGATGACGGCTGCGTCGCGAAGCATGGGATGACCCAGGTGAAACATGTCGAAGTGGACGTCGCGTCGACGCACGACGAAGTCGAACAGGTGCTTCGGGTCGAGCGTGCGGAAGTCGCCCCAGTAGCCGGTGTGCACCGCGACCGGGACCTTCGCCTCGGCGGCCACGTCGAGACACGCATCGAAGATGAGATCCCGGAGCGCCGGGAAGACCCGTTTCTCGTCGGTCGTCTGCAGGGCCTCGGTGAATTCGGCCGCGGCCCGGTGCGGGTCGGGCTCGCCCACCGCGTGCACCACCATCTTGAATCCCACGGCGCCTTCGGCGAGGTCCTTCTTGAGGATCGCACGCTGCGTCTCGACGAGGTCGTCGAGTGTCTTCATCTCGCGGCCGGCCCACTCGGCGGCCTTGCGGAGATCGGCACACGTGACCCCCCACATGTTGGGCATCGCGGTGATCTGCCGGAGGTTCGGGTCGTTCGAGAGATCGGTGCGCCCGACGCACGTGATCGAGAGACGGATGTTGCACCGCTCCTGGAGAATGCGTCGGTAGAGCCCGGGGGTGTTGTCGGCTTTCACCTTCCGGGCGAACTCGACGATCGTGTCGTCATTGATCTCGTCGATGCCGAAGAGGTCCCGTGCCGTGATGCGAAGCGCCCGGGCGTAGGACGTGTTCCTCACCGCTTCCCAGTAGGGCTTGAGCGTGGTCCACCACACCTCGACGGGGGTCTCGACGTCGGTGCGCATGGTGGACGCAAATTTCTCCGGGATCCCCGCCGACTGCAGGTCCCCCAGCAGATAGTGTGCGAACATGTTGAGCCCCGAGTAGCCGAACGACAGGTACTCGGCCTCGGGCGGCAGGTGCTCGTGGGCGTCGATGATCTCGAGCCGGGCGATCTCTTCGTAGAGTACCCTGGCAACCGGCGACAGCTTCATGGGTCGCTTTCCTTTCTTTCGGCGGGTCCGGGGTGAGTATAGCAGCCGGCCCGGTCGGGTGAAGCGAAAAAGAGATTCACTTGACAGGCATGCACGCGCCGCGGAGAATCTGCGGACCGGCTTTCACGAACGAAGGAGAGGATGATGAGATGCGGCCTGAGAGCGATATCCCTCGCGGCGGCGCTGGCCGTCGTGCTGACATGCGGCGTATCCGGGGCGGCGGAGGGGATTTCCCGGGCGAAGTCGCAGACGCCTCCGGGTGAGCCGGTGCTCGAAGACGCCACGCTGCACTCGCTGGGGGCCTGGTGGATCGTCCCCGCCGACGCGCAGGGCAAGAGTCGCGTCGAGATGGCATACCGAAAGGTCGGCGACGCCGACTGGAAACCGGGCATGCCCATGCTGGCCGTGCGTCCGGGCGACACCACCCAGGTCACCCACGTCGCCGAGCTGAACCCCCCGGACGACGCACGTCTCTTCGCCGGGAGCGTCGTCAAGCTCGCGGCCGACACCGAGTACGAGATGCGACTTCGTCTCGTGCGGCCCGACGGTGCGGTGACTGAGAAGGTGCTGCGGGCCCGCACGAAGGCCGAGCCGGTGGACCCCCCGAACGCGCGGGTCTGTCACGTGGTGCCCGGCAAGGGCGGCGGCGACGGCTCGGCCGAGAAGCCCTACCTCGGACTCGACTACGCCCAGTCGGAGGCCCGACCGGGGACGATCTTCCTGGTGCACAAGGGGGTGTACGAGGGGACGTTCCACGTCACGCGCAGCGGCAGTCCCGGGCAGCCGGTCACCTGGCGCGGCGCGGGTGACGGTGAAGCGCTCATCGACGGCGGGGGCACCGGCAAGTGCGGCATCGAGATCAGCCGCGTCCACGACGTCCGCATCGAGAAGCTCTCCATCCGCGGGTTCTACCTGGCGGTCGTCATCCGCGGGTCGTCGAACCTCGCGATTCGCCGGTGCACCGTCTCCGAGGTCAAGTGCGGCATCTACGGCGTGCCCGAAGGCGAGCAGGGACGACTGCGCAACATCCTCATCTCCGACAACGTCCTCGACGGACCCTTCACGTGGGGTCAGGGACGCATCGGCGCCGGCTCCGAGGAGTGGTGTTGCATCCAGATCTCCGGCACCGGTCTCGACATCTGCTACAACCTCATCCGCAACTTCAAGGACGGCGTCGACACCTTCCCGGCGAAGTACTGCTCCGCCATCGACATCCACCACAACGACATCCTCAACTGCAAGGACGACGGCATCGAGCTGGACTTCTCCGAGCGCAACGCCCGCTGCTTCGAAAACCGTCTCACCAACGTCCACCAGGGCATCTCGGAGCAGCCCGTCTACGGCGGACCGGCCTACATCTTCCGCAACGTCCTCTACAACGTCGGGGTCGAGCCGTTCAAGCTGCACCACAACGGCGGTCCCACCCACCCCGTCGACTGGTGGCCCTCGGGGGCCATCATGTTTCACAACACCATCGTCAAGAACGGCGACCCGTGCATCCTCTGGAGCTCGGGACCGGTCTATAACATCACGTACCGCAACAACCTGTTCATCGGCGGGGGCAAGCGGGCGTTCTCGTTCGACCCGGCGATGGTGGACTGCGATTTCGACTATGACGGTTTCGGCGGCGGGCCTTGGGACCTCTTCATGAAATGGAACAACGTCCGCTACAAGACCATCGACGAGGTGAGAGCGAAAGCCCCCATCGAGCGACATTCGGTGCTCGTCGACGAGGCCACGGCGTTTGCCGACGGCACGCGACGGCCGACGGACGGGAACACCCGTTACGACCCGGAGAAGATCGACCTGCGTCTCAAGGCGGGCTGCGCCGCCGTCGACGCCGGACAGGTGCTTCCGGGCTTCAACGACGATTTCAAGGGCGAGGCCCCCGACCTCGGGGCCTGCGAGCTCGGCGCCGAGCGACCCCACTACGGCCCCCGGCCGGAAAAGAAATAGGAGAAGAGAAGTGTCACACAAGTGGATGGTGATGGGACTTCTGACGCTGCTCTGTGGCGTCTCGTCGGTTTCGGCACAGGACGACCCGCACCTGAAACACCTGTGGGCACGCTGGCAGGCGAACCCCTCGATCGACAGCCACGTTGAAAGCACCGAGGCCTTCATGGACCGCATCGCGAAGGCCGGCTACACCGGCATCGTCCTGGTCGACAACAAGGTGAAGCGCTGGAACGAGATGAGCGCGGCCGAGATCGCGAAACGCAGGCGCCTGCGCGAATACGCACGCAAGCTCAAGCTCGACTACGTCATCGCGGTCACCTCGACGGGATACGCCAACGACCTGATGTCGAACGACCCCAACCTCGCCGAGGGCATGCCCGTCAAGGACGCCCCCTTCGTCGTGAAGAACGGCCGACTCGTCCCCGACGACGCCACGACGCTCGTCAACGGGACGTTCGAGAAGCACCGGGACAACAAGCCCGACGGATGGGGCGTCGACGCGCCCGGAAAGGTGTGCTTCATCGACACCGACGTGACCTACGAGGGCAAACCCTCGCTGCGCATGCAGGACCCCGTGGACAACCCGCCCCACTCGCACGCACGCGCCTGGCAGACCCTCGACGTGAAGCCGTGGCAGTACTACCGCATCACCGTCGCGCTCAAGACCGAGGGACTCACGAGCCCCGGCGACGTGAGGCTGATGGGACTCGGACTCACCGGCGAACACTCGGGCCGCTGGCTCAACGTCCCGTATCTCTACGCCAAACGCACGCAGGACTGGACGCGTCTCGGCTACACCATCAACACGCGCGAGTATACGAAGATCGCCGTCTACCTCGGGTCGTGGTCGGCCGGCATGGGAAAGATGTGGTGGGCCGACGTGACGATGGAACCTGCGGGACTGGTGAACCTGCTGCGTCGGCCGGGGGCGCCGTCATGACCTGCAACATCCGGTGCAGCACCGCCGGGGACGGTGAGAACGCCTGGCCGCTCAGACGAGACCT
>DATKVD010000574.1:0-2340 GCA_035530235.1 Planctomycetota bacterium
TGCCCTCGCGGGTGGACGTGGACAGCATCGGCGCGAAGCTGTCGGACGGCGTGCTCGAGATCGTGCTGCCCAAGCACCCCGACTCGAAGCCCAGGCGCATCGAGGTGAAGGTGAAGTAAGCAAGATGCCCGAAGGAGGTGACGGCGATGACAGAGAAGAACGAAAAGAAGCCTGAGAGTGAAGAGGTCGAGACCGAACGCGTGGAAGAGGGTCCCGGCACCTATTACGCCCCCGTGGTCGACATCTACGACACCGACGACGCGATCGTCGTGGAAGCCGACATGCCCGGGGTGGAGCGTGACGGTGTCGAGGTGAAGATCGACAACGGGGTGCTTTCGATCCTCGGTCGTGCCCGGGAGACGTCGGCCCCGGGGGTGACCCGGCTCTACGAGGAGTTAACCCACGGGGACTACTACCGGGCGTTCGCCCTCGGGGAGGAAGTCGACGAGGGCGGGATCGCCGCGACGGTGTCGAACGGTGTGCTCACGGTCTCACTGCCGAGGGCCCGGGACACCCGTGTCCGGAAGATCGAGGTGAAGTAAGCACGGTCCGTCTGACGCGGGACCGTAACCATTTCATCCCCTCTCCCGGAGGGAGAGGGGAAGACGACGGGTCTCAGGAAAGGGGGTGAGTGTGATGAGCCTGATCCCAGGGAAAAGGAAAGAGTCGCTCGAGCACCCGCTGGTGAGTCTCCGCGACGAGATGAACCGTCTGTTCGACAGCTTCTGGCGTGGGGACTTCCTGCCGGAACGGTTCTCCTTCTCACGGGAGTTCCCCAGTGTCGAGGTGACCGAGACCGATGACGAGGTGATCGTCCGGGCCGAGGTGCCCGGCCTCGAAGCCGGTGACCTGGACCTCTCCATCACCGGGGACGTCCTCACCATCAAGGGTGAGAAGAAGGAAGAGAAGGAGGAGAAGGAGAAGGAGTCGCACCGTCGGGAGGTGCACTACGGGTCGTTCAGTCGGAGTGTGCGTCTGCCGGGCTCCGTGGATGCCGACAAGGTGACTGCCGAGTGCAAGAAGGGCGTGCTGAAAATCACGCTCGGCAAGGTGGAAAGCGAGAAGGCGAAGAAGATCACCGTCAAGGGTGAGCCGACGAAAAAGGCCAAGTGACCCGCGACGCGTTCGCGGGTGGTGTTCGGTCGACGGGCCGGGACGGAAGTCCCGGCCCGTTTTTTTTGCTTGATTTGACACGGTATTTCGGCGAAGGTGCGTGTTTCCGTGCCCGTGGGGACGTCGGGGGTTGCCGCACGTTCCCGACGGGCCGGTTTCTCCTGTGGCGCGTGGGAGGCGGTTGTGCGAAGAGGGCTGTTGGTGACGGCGCTGGTGACGGCGGCCGTCGTGTTCACGTTCATCCTGTATAGCGGCATGAGGGGACGCACGCCGACGCATGCGTTCCCGCCGGCACCCTCACCCGCGGGCGCCGAGGCGGCCCGCGTCTCCACGGCGTCCGTCGCCCTGCCCACCTTCAACTTCGAAGAGGCGTCCTACACCCCGGCGCCCTTTGCGATGGACCGTGTGGGGCCGGGCTATCCCTACCGCCGGGCCGACCGGAGTCTCCTGGACGGACGGCGCGTCCGCACCGACGACCGCACCTTCACCACGGTCGTCCTCGAAAACGAATACCTCAAGGTCACCGTCCTCCCGGACCTCGGCGGGCGGCTCTTCGAGGCGGTCTTCAAGCCCACGGGTGAACGGGTCTTCTACCGTGCCGAGCGTCTGACGCCTTACGAGCTGTGGGACTGCGGCAAGGAGTGGATGTTCGCGACGGGCGGACTCCGCTTCGAGTTCCCCACCTGGGGACACGATCCGAACACCGAGGAACGGTGGGAGCCGGAGCTTCACACGTGGCCGAACGGGACGGCTTCGGTGTCGCTCTCACGCACCGACGTCCGCACGGGACTGACCGCACGTGTGCACCTCTCGCTCGATGCGGGACGCTCCTGGATCCGCATCGACGCCGAACTCGCCAACCCGCACGATTACCCCCAGGACGGTGCGTTCTGGGTCATCACGGGACTCATGGGCACGCGCGGCATCGAGTTCATCATGCCGACGGAATTCGCCATCGAGCACGGCGGCGAGCACACCGACCGCTGGCCCGTCTCCCACGGCGTCGACTGGGCCTATTTCAGGAACTGGTCCTACCAGCGGTCGTTCTTCGCCCTCGACTGGTCCTCGGACTTCTCCGGCCTCTACGACCACGTGAACGAATACGGCGTGGTCCGCTGTGCCGACCCGACCGACACCCCGGGACTCAAGCTGTGGGGCGAGCCCCGCAGCATGGAGAGGTATTACGTTTCCCTCTACGGGGGACTCACCCAGACGATGGAGGAAAAG
>DATKVD010000575.1:0-3287 GCA_035530235.1 Planctomycetota bacterium
ATTGACGAGGTCATTGGGGGTGGCCCGTGAAAACGCTCTTCGTTGACAATGACGAAGAATTCATCACCCAAGTTCAGGATCTCCTAAGAGACAAGGCGCAACAGGGCGTCTTGCCGTGCACTCCAGAGGACCTCTTCTACGCCGATTCTATGGAGGCGGCCGAGAATACGCTGCAACACAATGATATAGACTTGGTTTTTCTTGATATTGCTATGGAGCATACACGATCCGGGTATTCCCTTGTACCGCTGATGAAGGAGCGAGGCACCGACTTCTTGGTCCTCTCGGGTGTCATAGACGCGGTAGCTCGGGCAGAGGCGGAGCGACAAGGCGCAATAGCGTTTCTAGAAAAGCCCTTCGAATTTCCCAGAGTCGCCGACGTCATCAGAATATATGACCGTCTCAAGAGGGTGAAAAGGAGTGACAAAACAAGGGAGAGGCGGGCAGCGCTCTTCGTCACGTTTCTGTTCATGGTGGTTGCCGTTGTCTTGCGGCTTTGCACGGACAACCCGTTTGCGTTCGTCTTCTCCTTGGTGCTTTGGGTTTTTGTGTTCGGTGTAGTTCAGCACTGGTGGGGCCAACGCGTTGTCGAGCTTTTCATCAGACTGATTGACTGGGGGAAGCTGGCCGTTGGCAGGAAAAAGGACTAGCTGTTTGACGGCCACGCTGCTTGGTCAATGATGAGAGTGCGGATTGGCCGAGATGTCGTCGGGTCGACGAATGAGTTGTGCGACGCCCGCCGCGCGTCGCTTTGTGTTTTCACCCCCTGCTGTTTTCCGCCCCGCCTGAGGCGGGTAAACTTCGGCGTTGGGCCTCTCCCCTTGGTGTTCTTGGTGCCTTGGTGGTAATACAGCCAGACGCTGAGACACTCCCTCGGCTGCGCTCGGGACAGGTGAGACGCTCCCTCGGCTGCGCTCGGGACAGGTGAGACGCTGAGTCGTACCTGCAGCCTACAGCCTACAGTCCCGCCAGAGGCGGGCAAGCTTCAGCCTGCCGTCGTGCGGTTAAGGCTTTTGTTTGGGTGCGTCCGGGGTTATACTGCACGCGGAATCGAATGCATGCTGGGGGGGGGGCACAATCCGACGAGCACACGCACAGGCGCACGGAGCCGGGCTGGCCGGACGCTCGACTTCGTCACGTTTCCACTCCGGGGGGTGACGCTGTTCGAGAAGGATCTCTGGGGACTGTTGTCCCTCGAGTCGGAGCGGTACCGGTACGTGGCGGAAGAAGTGCGCGGGCGGTGTCTCGACGTGGGCTGCCGACACAACCGGTTCGTCACCGAGTTCCTGGGCGGCGAGGGCGTGGGCATCGACGTCTGCCCGTACGAGGGACTCACGCCCGAGCAGGTGCTGGCGGACCCGACACGGTTTCCGTTCGACGACGCGTCGTTCGACACGGTGACCTTCATCGCGTGCATCAACCACGTCCCGTCGTCGCTCAGGGACGCGGAGCTAGCCGAGGCCTTCCGCTGCCTGAAGGGCGGGGGGAACGTGGTCGTCACCATGGGCAACCCCGTGGCCGAGGTGATCGTGCACCTCCTGGTGCGGCTGTACGATCGGCTGCTGGGGACGACGGTGGACATGGACGGCCAGCGCGGGATGCACGAGGAGGAGGCGTTCTACCTGCTGGACAGCGAGATCCGGGAGCGCCTGAGGCGCGCGGGGTTCGTGCGCGTCCGAAAACGATACTTCGTGACCGAGTGGTGGCTCAACCATATGCTCATTGCGTGGAAACCGTAAGTCGACGGCACCGTGTGCGGAGACCGAACCGTCAAGGCGGACCGCCGGGAAGCGACTCGCCGGGGAGGACCGTCGTGAACGTGCTGCTGGCGGAGGCGCCCTACAGCTATGCCGACTTCATGGTCAAGGGGGAGCGGTATTTCCCCCTGGGGCTGGGGTACATCGCGTCATACATCCGGAGGGTTCCCGGACGGTCGGTGAGGATGTTCGTGGGGAGTCTGGGGCAGTTCCGTGCGGAGATGAAGGCGCACCCGCCCGACGTCGTGGGAATCAGCAGCATGACGAACACGTATCCGGAGGCGGCGCGACTGGCGCGCATCGCGCGGGAATGCCGTGCGGGGTGCCGGATCATCCTCGGGGGTCAGCACGTCTCGAGCGTGGGCGCGGACGTCCTCGCCGACGTCCCCGAGGCCGATTTCCTGTGCCTGGGCGAGGGCGAGATCGTCATGGACCGCTTTCTCGGGGAGATCGAATCGGGACGGGAAGACTGGACGGGCATCGCGGGACTCGTCGCGCGGACGCCCGCGGGCGTCCGGGAGGGCCCGCCGGCGGTCCTCATCGACGACGTCGAGACGCTGCCCTTCCCGGCGCGCGACCTCGTCGACCTGTCGCAATACAAGTCCCACGGGCAGATGCGGTTCGGCGGCCGGACGGCGTCGCTCATCACCAGCCGCGGGTGCCCCTGGCGGTGCACCTACTGCTCGTCCAACGTCACCATGGGACGGAAGTACCGCCGACGGAGCGCCGACAGCGTGGTGGCGGAGTTCGAGGAACTCTACCGCCGGCACCGCGTGAGGACGGTGGTGGTGTGGGACGACGTGTTCACGCTGGACGGCGAACGCGTGATGGACATCTGCGAGGGGCTGGTGCGCAAACGGATCCGGGTGAGCTGGTACTGCCAGAGCCGGACGGACCAGGTGACGCCCGAGATGGCGAAGGTGATGAGGCGGGCGGGCTGCCGGGCGATCTCGTTCGGCATCGAGAGCGGGAGCGAGCGGACGCTCGAACGCATCCGCAAGAACGTGGACCTGGGCGGGGTGGGCCGGTCCATCGCGTGCTGCCGCGACGCCGGCATACGCACCCAGGGAACGTTCATCCTCGGCTTCCCGTGGGAAACCCCGGACGAGATGGAGGAGACGGTCGGATTTGCTTTGAAATCCGGCCTGGACATCGCCATATTCTTTGGGTTCATGCCGTTTCCGGGGACGGACGAATGGCAGTTCGTTCCGCCGGAGGTGAGACCCACGAGCGTGGAGGGGTGGCGGACGTTCGTGTGCAACAACCGTCTCGGGCGGACGTGGAACCGGTACCTGGACGACCGCGAGATGAAAGCGGTGCTCGCCCGGGCACACTGGCGGTTCTACATGCGGCCGGGGCAGGTGCTGCGGATCGCGGCGTCGACACGGTCGGCGGCGGACCTGCTGGGCATCGTGCAGAACGCGCTCAGCCTGGTGTCGTCGGTCGCGGGCATGACGATGTAGACGGCGGCCGATGAGCGAGGACGGCCGGGCGGGGGGCGTTTCGCCGACGGCGAGAGCGGGGGATCAA
>DATKVD010000576.1:0-9186 GCA_035530235.1 Planctomycetota bacterium
CGCCCACCAGACCGGTCTCGGCGAACCACTGCAGCGGGTCACAGTGGACGAAGTAGAGCATCGGACCACGGATCTTGTAGCCCGGGTACACACTCGAGAACGTCCCCAGTCCCGTGCCGAACAGCGGGTAGTCCCCCACGATGCGCCAGGCCGATTCCCGTGCCGTGAGTCGGACCTCCTCACCCGACGGGTTGAGCCAGGTGCCGATCTGGGTGCTGATGAAGTCGACCGCTTCGGTCTTCCCCACCACCGCCATCGGCACGATGAGGAGTGCCAGGATGACCGCGACGGTGATGACACCCGCGAGCAGACTGCGACTGAAGGCGACCAGGACGATGAGCAGCGGCAGGCCCACCAGGACCAGTCCGACACCGGCACGACTCCGGCTGATGCCCAGACCGCACAGCACGAGCACCGCGGTGAAGAGCACGAGCATCGTCACGTTGCCCTCCCGGGTGTACAGGAGTCCCCCGCTGCCTCCCCACTCGGTGCGACGTGTCGCGGTGTAGGCGAAGAAGACCCCCAGGGAGAGCATGAGCACCATGGCCATCACCGTGGCGGCCGAGTTGCTGCTGGGGTAGCCCGCAAAGACGTCGCCCGTGTGCACCTTGGGGACGTAGAAGTCCACACGGTCGCCCTCGGTGACGTGAAAGACGAACCCGTATCCCGCCGAGAACTCCGGGTTGGCGTCGGCGTTGAGTATCGCCGGTGTCTCACCGTCACCGGCCGCCGGCCAACGACGGTAGAAGAGTCTCTCCTCCTGTCGGGCGGTGGCGAACCCTCCGATCGCCACGATGGACCCGAGGGCGATCAGCACCCCGAGCATCCGTCCGAGCTGCTGTCTGCCCCTCACGTTGTTGATGAGCACGAGGAAGAAGGCGACGTAGGCGGCCCAGAGCAGGAGGTACTGACGGGTCCTCATGCGGTTGAGACTGACGGGGAAGCTGCCGCCGACATCGAGCGGCACCGAGGCCGCCGCCTCCACCTCGGGAGGCCCCACCGTGTAGACACGCAGGGTGTTCGACTGGAACACACGCAGGATGCCCGCCGGCAGCGGCACGAGCTGGAAGAAGAGGTACGCCAACAGCAGGATCAGCAGGATATTGAGCGGGGTCTTGACCCAGGCCAGTCGTCGCTGGACGATCATCCGGACCAGCCACAGGATGACCAGCACCGCCGCAATGATCTCCAGGACCGTCCAGGTCCAGGACGGGGTGCCCCCCAGGACCAGGCTGGTCCACGCCAGGGCCCCCACCAGAAGCAGTTCAATGGCAATTCTCAAGAAGCGGAGCAAGTCTCACTCGTCCTCACTAGAAGGCAGTGGCAAGTGACAGGTGACAAGTGGCAAGTCCCTGTCGTTGCTGCTTCCCTTTCCCAAGGGCCCGGACGTGTCGGAGGCGACTTTGCGTGAGGCGGAGATTGTCTCTATGCGCCCTGCAACTTGTGACCTGCGACTTGAGACCGTCCTTTGCGCTTACACCCGTTCCTCCTCCATGATCTCGGCAAGGGGATGATAATACTGACGGTAATAGTAGTAATCCCCCTTGGTGCCTCTGACGTTGTTGAGGACGGCCCCCGCGAGTCTGGCGTTGACACTGGCGAGCTGGTTCTTGGCGCGCATGACGAGTCCGCGACGGTTCTTGGAGGCCTGGACGACGAGGACGACACAGTCGACCATGGTGCTGAGGATGTTGGCGTCGGCGACCCCGAGGACGGGTGAGGCGTCGATGATGACACTGTCGTAGCGCTCGGCGGCCTCGGCGACGAGGGTTCTCATCTTGCGTGAGCCCAGGAGTTCCGCCGGGTTCTGCGGGATGGGACCGCCCGGCAGCACGTGCAGGTTCTCGATGTCGGTCTTCTTGATGTAGACCGTCTCGGAATCCCGTTCGGCAAGCAGTGTGCTGAGTCCACGGTCGGCCTTCATGTTGAACGCCTGGTGGACCATCGGCTTGCGGAGGTCGGCGTCGATCAGCAGCACCTTGTTCCCCGCCTGAGCCAGGGTGATGGCCCAGTTGACCGCCACGGTCGTCTTGCCCTCCTGCGGACTGGTCGACGTGACCATCCCGGTCTTCACCTGACGGAGGTCACTGCGCAGCATCACCTCGGTGCGGATGCCGCGGAAGGCCTCGGCCGGTCCCGACCTCGAATCGAGGTGTGAGATCCGTGACCGCGTGGCGAAGTCCTTCAGCTTGGGACTCATCGCCGGCACGAACCCCAGCACCGGCAGACCCAGACCGTCCTCAATGTCCCTCGGCATGCGGATGGTGGTGTTGAGGTACTCGAAGAAATACGCCGCGGTGATGCCCACGAACAGACCCACCACCAGTCCCAGCGCCAGGTTCAGTGCGGGTTTGGGGGAGTGCTTCTCCTTGGGGACGTCGGCCTTGCTGATGACGCGTGCACGGGTCTCCTCATATTCGGCCAGGGTGCGGACGGTTTCGACGGCCTTGTTGAGTGCGGTGCGGATCTCTTCGAGGTTCTCCTGCTGTTTCTGGAGACCGTCGAGTCTGAGCATGTCCTGACTGATCTGGGTGAGGGCTTCACGGTTGCTCTTGAGCATGTCGGAGAGGACCTCGTAGTTGGCCTGGGCGGTGGCGAGCTGCTGGGCCACGTCGGCGACGGCGGCACGCTGCAGCCTGTCGTTTTCCATGGCGATCTGTCGGTCCACCTCCTCGATGCGGGTCTGCATGGTCCGGCTCAGTTCGTCCTGCTGCCGGAAGCGGTCGGTGCGGTTGATCTGGTCCATCTTGACCACTTCCTCGAGTGCGTAGCGCTTCTCTCTCAGTCGCTGGAGCAGGTCGTCTTCTCTCTGGTTGATGTAGTCACCGCTTTCGACGGCCTTGTTGACGGCCTCGTAGGTGCTCTGTGCGGTGATGACGTCGACGTTGGCCTGGGCGGTGGCCTCCTGGAGCCAGCGTTCACGGGTGAGGACGACGGAGCGGATTTCGGGCATGGCGTAGATGCCGCTGTCGGCACTGAAGCGCTCGACGGCACGGTTGGTTTCATTGAGTTTCCGTTCGATGTCACGGACACGTTCGAGGAGGACACGAACGGAGCGGTCGACGGCGGTGGTCTTGAACTCGTCGACGATGTCACGGTAGGCATCGGTGACGGTATTGACCATGCGGGCCCCCTGTTCGGCTTCGGGCCAGAGCATCCAGACGTCGACGAGGTGGGTCTTCGGGATGGGTGAGACACGGATCCAGTTGCGGACGATGGAGATGTGGTCACGGTCGGGACCGATGCGCTTGAACATCTCCCAGTCGTACATGCGCATGTCGGTGTAGAGTTTTCGTGCGATGCGTCTGGAGCGGAGCATTTCGAACTGGGAGTTGTAGAACTCCTGAGTGGTGACGGCACGCGTGACGCCCGGGAGGACGTCAGGCTGGTCGGCACTGCGCTCGATGAGCATCGTGGCGTGTGCCCGATACAGTGGCTGCTGCATGAACGTCACCACCGCCACCGAGGCGAACACCACCGCCCAGAAGAACAGGATCAACAGCATCCGCTTCTTCAGCACCCACAGGTAATCGGTCAGGTGCATCGTTCTTTCCGGCTTCTTGACGGCCATCATGACACTCCTTTCACGGCCGACGTCGTCACCCCTTGGGACGTCGTCGACGTCACCCCCCCGCCTCTGCTGGTATTATGGGGCGTTGGACCCCGGAATTCGCCTTCCCGGGCCCTCCCCCCGTCCTTCCTGCCTCAGCGGGCAGTCTTTTGTAACCCACAAATGTCGAAAGTCAAGCCGCTTCCGCCTGACCCTGAGCGGAGCCGAATGGGTCAAGACGCTGTCCTCGACTGTCTGCTTCCCCCCCGAACGAATGCAAACGGCCGGCGGACCCCCGGATAACCCGGGGGGGCTGATGTGTTTTGTGACAGTCAGGACACGACACAAGTCGGTCCGTCAAGCGGACTTCCGTCTCAGGCATTTATCGACCAAAGCTCACTTTATCTTGTCATAAATCTCCTTGGCACGATCATATTCGGGGAAGCGGGCACTGAGCGCCATCTCGAGGTACTTCTTGGCCTCGGCGTTTCGACCGTTGAGGTGGAGTACCTCCCCGTAGTGGTAGAGGATGGTGGGCAGGACGCGCCTGCGTGCGATCTGCACCCTGACCGCGTGGGCCAGGATCGGCTCGGCCTTCTTCGGCTCATCGGCCAGACGATAGGCCCATCCCACGGTGTCAAACAGTTCCGCAAACCCCGGGGTTTTATTGAGATAGGGCTCGGCGAGCTTGACGGCCTCGTCCGGCTGGCCCTTCTTGGTGGCCAGGAGCCAGGCCAGGTTGTTGACCGGCACGGCGTACTCGGGGTCGGCGGTCATCGAGAGTCGGTATTCCTGAATGGCCTCGTCGATCTTCCCCTCCAGTTCCCAGTTTCGGGCGATGAGGGTGTGGGCCATGGCGGCGCCTTCCTTCGAGGGGATGTCCTGCATCATGCGCTGTCCGACGTCGCGTGCCTCCTTGAACATCTTCCGGTAGCTGTAGAAGTCGGCCATGGCCTTGTGGACGCGCGGGGAGGTGCGGTCGGTCTTGACGGCCGACTTGTGGGCCCGCTCGGCGTCACCCCACCGCTCCCCACGGACGTAAAGCATGGCGAGGTCGAGCCAGGCGTCGGTGGCCTGGGGGTTATCCTCGAGGTAGGTCCCGTATTCACGGAGGGCACGGTCGATCTTCCCCTGACTCTGGAGCACCGTGCTCAGGCCACGCAGGACGATCAGGGAGGCCGGGTTTCGTCTCCGGGCGTCTTCGAACTCGAGGAGTGCCTCCCCGGGACGGTTGGCACAGCGGTAGGTTTCGCCGAGACGCTCGTGGGCGACGACGGAGTCGGGCCACCGTCGCACCATGTCCTTGAAGGTCTTCTCGGCGTCGGCGACCTTGTTCTGGGCCAGCTGGAAGTTGCCCAGGTTGAAGGTGGCCTCGAAGTTCATCGGCTCGGCCTTGACGATCGCCTCGCACTCCGTGACGGCCTCGTCGTACTTCCCCTCCGCCGCCAGGAGTCTCGCTTTCACCAGCCGGGCCCCCGTGAACTTCGGGTCCAGCTGGATGGTCTTGTCCAGCTCGGCACGTCCCTTGTCCATCATCCCGCTTTCGGCATACTCCTGTGCGAGGAGGTAGTGAGCCATGACGATGTCGGGGTGCCCCTTCACCACGTCTTCGAAGATGCGGACGGCCTCGTCGTGTCTGTCGAACTTGGAGAGGAGTCTCGCCTCGAGCATACGACTGACGGCGTTATTGGGGTCGGTCTTGATGAGGTCCTCGACGTGTTTCTTGGCCTGTTCGAGACGTCCGTCACGGATGAGGACGTCGACGAGTTTCTGCTGGACGGTCGTATCCTTCTTGATGTCGAGGGCGGCTTCGTAGGCCTCGATGGCTTCCTTCAGTTTGCCCTCGGACATCTTGACGTCGCCGAGCTGTGCCTGCATGTCGAAGTCCCCGGGTGAGAGTTCACGGATGCGTGTGAAGGCCTTTCGGACCTCGATCTCGTAGCGCTGGGCGGCCATCTCGTCACCCGTCTTGCGGGCCTCCTCCAGGAGTTTCGCGTAGCCCATCCTCAGGTGTTCCCACGTCCTGACGGAGTCGCGTCGGGCGGCGAGACTCTTCTTGAAGAGTTCGACGGCACGTCTGGAGTCGCCCTTCGTGTGGTAGGCCATCCCCTCGGTGTCGTCAAGCTCCGCACCGAAGCGGTAATTCATCCGCTGGGCGGTCATACGGTCTCGGAAACCGGAGATGACCCTCAAGGCGGCGTCGGGGTCCTTCCTGAGTTCGACGAGGAACCAGGCGTGGTTGTTGGCGCCGATGACACTGTCGGGCAGGGCCTGCGTCCACTCCCGGTAGAGGGCCTCGAGCTCGTCGAGCTTCGCCTCGTCACGGTAGATCCGTTCCATGAAGATATAGGCCGGCTCGTGTGCGCGGCTGGTTTCGAGGACGCGACGGGCCTCCTGGATCGCCTTGGGATGGTCCTTTTCGGCGAGGAAGGTCTGTGCCTTGGCAAGGTGTGCGGCGGCGACGCCCGGACGCTCCTTCAGTGAGAGGTCGAGGTGTTCCCTGGCCTTGACGTAGTCTCCACGGGCGGCCTCGATCTTTCCCATGAAGAAGTGGAGGGCGGAGGGCTCGGGGCACTTGTCGAGATAGCCCCGGCAGAGGGTGATGGCCTGGTCGTAGCGCTTCCTGTCGGAGAGCACCCCGACGAGGACCTCGATGGTGCGTGCACTGTATTTGTCGAGTTCGACGACTTTGACGAGTTCGGCGACGGCCTCATCGGTCTTCCCCTCGACGAGGAAAAGGTCGGCCCGCTTGGCGTGCGGGACGTACTCGTCCGGGAAGGCGACGGCCGCACGATCGTAGTACTCCCTGGCCCCACTCAGGTTCTTGTCCCGAAGGGCGATGTCACCGAGCATGACGAGGGCCTCGAGGTCGGGCTTGGCCTCGATGATGCTCAGACACTCGCCCCGTGCCTCGGCGATGTGTCCCTGCCGGTAGGCGATCTGGGCGAGACGCAGTCGGGGCTCGGAGAGGTCCGGTCTGAGGTCACGGGTCGAGCGGAAGCTTTCACGGGCCTCACTCAGCCGTCCCAGACGCAGGTAGACCTCCGCGAGTTCCTGGTGGACGGTGTAGTTCTGCTTCTCCAGACCGGCCTGACGGGAGAGTCGGATGGCTTCCTTGTATTCACGGATGCCCATATCGGGCTTCTGGTCGGTGAGGAGCACCCGCCCCTTCAGGATGTGCAGTCCGACGTCCTCGGGCCGCTCGCGAAGCACCGTGTCGAGGATGATGACGGCGTCGGCGGCCTTGTCACGCTGCATGAGCACGCTGATGAGCCGGTTGCGGACGATGTCGTTGGCGGGACGGAGTCTGAGGGCCAGACGGTATCCGTTCTCGGCGGCGGCGAGGTCACCGTTGGCGACGGCCCGCTCGGCACGAGCGACGGCGGGAAGCGGATTGGCGGGGTCGAGTTCGCCGATCCTCTGGTAGACGGTCTCGGCCTCGTCGGACTTGCCGGCCATTTCGTAGAGTCGGGCGAGGAGCCCCAGGAGGGCAAGGTTGTCCTTCTCGGCGGCGAGAGAGGTGTTGGCGACCTCGATGGCCTTGTCGAATTCCTTTCGGACGAGGTGCATGTTGGCGAGGGACCAGGTGGTTCGGAAAGACCTCCCGTCGAGTTCGTATCCCTTGGTGAGGGCGGCGATGGCTTCGGGTTGTTTGCCCTGCCGCCAGAGGGCGTCGGCAAGTCCGATCCACCCTTCGGACCGCTCGGGACTGGATTCGGTGAAATGACGCCAGGCGGCTTCACCCTCCTCGACGTCTCCGGTCTTGGTCATGACGTCGGCGCCGATGATGTCGAGCGCGAGTCCCTCCTCACCGGTGGCCCGGAGTCCCTCGATGAGTCTCTTGGCCTCCTCGAAGTTCCCGAGACTGTAGTGGACCTCGGCGAGGGCGCGCTGGACCCGTGGGTTGGTGGGGTACTGGGCGGCGACGCGCTCGATGTGAGGCTGGGCCTTGGCGGGGTCGGCGGAGCGGAGGTAGCACAGACCAAGGTAGTACTGGACGTCGAGGTCGTTGGGATTGGCCTCCTCTGCGGCGAGGAGACGTCGGAGGGCCTCCTTGTACTTGCGCTGCATGACGAGCAACTGTCCTTCGAGTCTGAGGACCACGGGCTGCGTCTCGCCGCCGATGGCCTTGATCTCCTCGACGGTCTTGGCGGCCTCCTCGTATCGGGCACGCATCATCTCGATGCTGACGATGGCGAGTCGGACCGGGAGGTCTCTGGGGTTCTCACGGGCCCGTTCTCGGTACCAGTCGAGGGCCTTGTCGACCTGACCGGCGGCCATGTAGTACCGGGGGAGTCGGCTCTCGTAGTCACGACGTCGTGCACTGTTCTCGGGGGCACGGTTGATCTCGTCGAGGAGGAGCCGCTCACCGTCGGCGAAGCGGTTGTTCTGACTGAGGAACAAGGCGAAGGTGTAGTGCAGTCGGACGTCGTCGGGAAGAACCTTCATGCCGCTGCGGTAGGTGCGTTCGGCGTCGGCGACCTGCTTCTCTCGCTCGTAGCAGCGGGCCTTGTGAAGGTAAGGGACGACGAAATCGGGACTGAGCCGGAGGGTCTCGTCATAGTATTTGTGGGCCTCGTTCCACCGGGCACGTCGCTCGGCAAGGTGTGCCAGCTCCAACGTGACCGACGAGTCGTCCG
Source organism: Planctomycetota bacterium (assembly GCA_035530235.1). Lineage (GTDB taxonomy): Bacteria > Planctomycetota > DG-23 > DATKVD01 > DATKVD01 > DATKVD01. Next base: position 8,191 of record DATKVD010000576.1, read on the forward strand.
GCTTGCGCTTGTAGGCGGCCGAGAGGACCTTCTCGGCTTCCGTGAGGTCCTCAGGCTTTCCACGGGCGATGTAAGACCGGGAGATGATGACGTCGGCGTCGTGGGGTCGACGCGGGACGTTGAGGACGTTGATGACCTGGTCGTGCTCCCCACGGGAGAAGAGCACCTGGGCGAGGGACGTGTAGACGTGGGGAGACCCGGGGGACTCGGCGTAGGCCTTCAGGAGTGCCTCACGGGCGGCGCCGGAGTTCCCCTTCCGCAGGTAGGCCTGGGCCAGTGCGAGGTTGACCTCGGTGGTCCCGAGCTTGAGGTCGGCCATGCGCATGGTGGTGAGGGCCCGCTCCAGTTCCTTGATGGCCTCGTCCAGATGGCCCTCACGCAGCATGGCGAGTCCACTGAGGTAAAGGGCCTCGACGTGGTAGCCGTCACGACGTCCACGGGCCTTCACCTCTTCCGCCATCTTCCGGGCCTCGTCCGAGTTCCGCTGCACCAGGAAGATGCGGGCCTTCTTCAGGAGCACCGCCGGGGACTGGGGCAGTGCGACGAGGGCCTCGTCATACTGCACCAGTGCGTTGTCCGGCTGTCCGCGCTGGGCGTAGAAATCTCCCAGCAGGGTGCGACTGCTCAGCTTCTCCATCTGCGTGGTGGCGTTGTCACAGGCCTGCCTGAAGTGTGTCTCGGCCTGCTGCCATTCCCGACTCGCCGCGTAGAACTGACCCATCTCGAGGTGTCCCCGCACCACGTCGTCGGCGTTGGCCAGTGCCGCCTTGAAGGCCGTCTCGGCCTTGAGACGTTCCCCGAGACGCATGTGGTAGTTCCCCAGGAACCGGAAGAGTTCCTGACTCTTCGGGTCCACCTCCAGGGCCTCGTCGAGCACCTTCTTCACCTCGTCGGGCGCCCGACGCATCTGGTGCACCTGTGCCAGAGTGAGGTAGGCGTCGATGTTCTTGGGGCCGTTCGTGACGGCCTCACGGGCGTGTTCCAGTGCCTCCAGCA
>DATKVD010000577.1:0-6342 GCA_035530235.1 Planctomycetota bacterium
CCCGACGGGGCCATCTCCACGGTGCGGTTCGAGATGATGTGCGAGGGCGTCCAGGAGAGCGAGGCACGCATCTTCGTCGAAGGCGCACTGCTCAGGAAGAAGATCGACGGCGACCTCGCCCGACGCTGTCAGGAGGTCCTCACCGGGCGCGACGAGGCGATGCGCAAATACCATGGCACCGGGAAGGGGAACAAGGGCCCCAGCGACGATTCCTACACGGCGTACGTGAAATCGGGCTGGCAGGAACGCTCCGAGAGGCTGTACAATCTCGCGGCCGAGGTGGCCAAGGCGCTTGAGAGGGAATAGACTCATGATGCGGCGAGACCCGTTCATTGCGGCCGTGATGCTGGTGCTGACGATTCCGGTCACCGCGTCGGCGGCGCCGACGCTGCGAGACGCCGCCGTGCGCCGGACCCCCGCCGGGTGCGAGATCGCGTTCACGCTCACCGAGCCCACCGACGTCACCGTGCGCATCGTCGATGCGAAGGGCGAGGTCGTCCGACACCTGGTGAGCGGGATGGTCGGTCTGGAACGCGCGGCGGCCCCTTTCGCTCCGAAGACACTCATCCAGAAGATCACGTGGGACGGCAAGGACGACGCGGGCAACCCCGTGAACGCGGCCGAGTGCAAAGCGACTGTCGGTGTGGGCATTGCCGCGAAGTTCGACAAGTTCATCCTCTGGGAGAAGGATGCCTGCCCGGCGAGCGAGCGCAACCACTGCTACACCGCGCCGAACGGCAACACCTACGTCAACCAGTCGTCGGGCGTGCACCTCGACACGATGCGCCTGTTCAACGGCGAAGGCAGGCTTATCCGGCAGGTCTGGCCGCCGAGCCTGAACCGGCCCGCGGCCGCCGTCGAGGGCCTGCTGGCCGGCAAGTTCGGTGCGACGGACTGGGACGGCGACGGCGTGCCCATCAAGATATGCCACAACTCCTGGTATCTCGTCGGGGTCAACGCCGCAAGGGGGATGACGCTCACGAGCGACGGATGCCTGGTCGGCGTGCGCGCCAAGGCGGTCCAGCAGGGCTTCTGGGCGCTGGACAGGAACGATTTTCCCATCGTCATGAACTGGACGCCGCCGTCCTACCATCGAAGGGGTTTCCTGTGGCGCGTGGCCGCGGGGACGGGGGGGGACATCTATGTCGCGTACGCCTCACGGCACATTGTCATGCATTTCCGCGCCGGAGACATGAGCCCCATCAACTCCTTCACGCACAACGGCAAGGAGAAACTCGCCGAGCCGCGCCACTATCTCGGCGAAATCGACAAGGCGGGCGACGACGAGGGACATTTCATCGGTCCGGTCGGCGTCGCCCTGGGCGACGACGGGAACCTTCATGTCCTGGAGGGGAAGTTCAGCGGCTACGGCAACTTCACGATCGAAGGCATCCGTGTCAAGGTCTACAGCAGGGAGGGCAAGTTCATCAGGTTCGCCGACAAGGCGGAGTTCCCGAGTGCCAGACCGATCCCGGACGCCGTCATCGCCGCCGAGAACGCCCCCCGTGCCCTCTGCTTCCCGTTCTTCCTGAGGATCGGGCCCGGCGGACGGCTCGTCGTCATGAACAGCGCCAGGAAAGACCCGGGCCGTGTCATCGACACCGATATCGAGGGCAAGGATTTCAAAGGCGTGAAATTCCCGTGGGCAATCGGTCCCTACAACGGGTACAACGCCTTTGACGCCGCTGGCAACTGGTATGTGACGGTGGCCACGGGACGGAACAAGCCGCAGCAGGTGTGGAAGTTCTCCCCGGACGGTCAGCGGGCCGGGTTCGGCGATCAGGACGCCATCACCCTCTCGCTGGAAGGCGACCCCTTTACGCTCACCAAGGGGCTCTGCGTCGCGAAGAACGGCGACATCTACGTCGTCGTCCAGCCCAGCAAGTGGACCCAGAAGCCCCCGGACATGACCGGCGGCGTGAGGTTCGGGGACCTCTCCGCCCGAGGCGAGGCGGCCTGCCAGACGCGGGTGGACGTCTACGGTCCGGACGGGGCGCTCAAGAAGCAGGGCATCGTGAAGAGCCTGGGCATCAACGACGTGGCGCTCGACCGTGACGGCAACATCTACATCATCGAAGGCACCATGTGGCACGGGGCGCAGATGGGCCAGACCGCTACCGGTCATCGCGCCTACAAAAAGCACTGGCCCTTTGCCTACCTCACGCCCGAACAGGCCGCCCTGGACCCCAAGACCCAGGCGAACAAGCGCTACAGCCTCCTCTCCCGGCTGGTGAAGTTCTCGCCCGAGGGTGGCATCCTCGACGACCCCGGGGGGAAGGGGCAGCTCTGGCACTACGCCGGCGTCTCCGGCGTTTCGCCGTGGAACTGCGACACGGAATGTCCGGCCGCCCAGATCCATATCGATCCTGACGAACGGATCTGGATACCGGATTCCTTCATGTACTGCATCAAAGCCATCGACAAGGCCGGCAACGAAATCATCCGCGTCGGCAAGTATGGCAACGAGGACTGCCAGGGAGGCGGCGGCGACAAGCGCCACCCCGAGCTGAAGAACGTGGTCATCGACCCGGAGATCCCGCTTTCGTACCCCAAGGGCATGGCGGTCTACAGGGACGACCTGTTCATCTCGGACATGTTCGCCCACCGCGTCATGCGGTGCCGGCTGGAATACGCAGACCGGCGGGACATCGCGTTGAACCCATGAGGTGCCATGACAATGCGTTTGAACTCATCGATCCCCATTCTCGCTGTCATTGTGCTCTTTGCCTCGCCGCTGCCTGCCGAGGAATTACTGGTCGCTGAGCCCGGTGTTCGTCCCCTACCCGGCGGGCATGAGATCGCCTTCACCCTTGCGAAAACGTCGGATGTCACCGTCCGCATTCTCAACCGGAAGGGCGATGTTATTCGCCATCTCGCCTGCGGGATGGTGGGACTGGAGAAAGCGGCGAAGCCGTTCGCCCCCGGGTCCCTTTCCCAGAAAGTCCTCTGGGACGGCAGAGACGACCAAGGCAAGCCGGTCAAACCCGACGGATGCAGGGCCGTCGTCCTCGTCGGCATGGAAGCCAAGTTCGAGAAGTTCCTCCTCGACGGGCACGACACGTTCTTCAGTGAGATCTCCGCTTTCGGCGGCTCCAACAAGACGGGGCATATCTTCACCGCGAACCTGGGCGCCATGATCCACCGCATCTCGTTCGTCAGGGAGTTCGACCGTGAGGGCAGCTACGTCCGGACCGTCTGGCCGCTCAATCCCAACATGGACCGGGAGACCTACCTCGACTTCCTTCAGAGCAGGGACACCAGCGCGTGGAAGCGATACGACATGAACTGGGCCTACGGGGCGCGGGACTATGACGGCAACTGGGTGCTCGGCGAGCTGCACGACAACAACCTCGGCGGCCTGACGGCCGCGTCGCTCACGCAGACCCCCGACGGACGCATCATCGGGATGAGGCGTATCGCGGCGCCGCGGGCGTTCATCGTCTGGGCCGAGGACGGACGGGTCGTCAACCACGGGAAGATCGTGGCCCCCTGGTACAAGTTCGGCGACCCCCTGCGTCCGCACGCCTACAATTCTCTGAACATATGCAGCGGGCCCGATGGAAAGCACGTCTACGTCACCGACGTCGGGCAGATCGCCAAGGGCGGCAAGCTGAAATGGGGCTGGGTGGTGGGCTGCTTCGACGCGACGACCTTGAAGCCCGTCAACCGCTTCACCTGGTCGGGTCTGAAGAAACTCGACACGCCCGTCTACCACCTCGGCACGCCCAACGAGCCGGGCGAAGACGAGGCGCATTTCAAGGCCCCCACCGGCGTGGCGATCGACGACAAAGGACGGTTCTGGGTGGGCGACGCCGACTGTCTCAAGGTGTACGACGGGGACGGCCGGTTCCTCACGCGCATCGATGACCAGACGCCCGGGTTTGAAAAAGTGGGGTTCTCAACGGTCAAACTCGGCGCCAATCACCGCACCGGCGGCGTCTACGTCGCCACCGGCGGCGAACGACGCAGCGGCAGGGAGAGAAAACTCCACAAGATCGACTCGCTCGAGACGCTGAAGATCGTCTGGGAGCTGCCCCTGGCCGGCCGCAACGCGTACACCGCCTGCCAGGTCTTCGTCGACAGCGAGGCGAACGTCGTCTGGGTGGCGAACGGCGCCGGGGAGCGCACGCTCCTGCGCGTCCTCGACAAGGGCGCCTCCTTCGAGAAAAAAGTGATCGACGGCAACGTGCCCGGGAAACTCCAGAAACCCCAGTGGATGCGCACGGACGCCGACGGGAACGTCTACGTCCTCGACATGGGCCGAAACGCCGTCGTCAAGACCGACATCGACGGAAAGACCTTCACGGAGATCCCGGTCCGCGTGACGAGTTCCGACGGGTATTTCTGCCTGGACCGCCAGGCGAACCTGTACATCACGGAATGGAGCCGGCGCCGGTGTTTCAGCCTGCGGAAGTTCGACCCCGACGGCAAGCCGATCAAGATCGGCGGCGAAGACGCCCTCTATTTCACGGGGGAAGGTCAATGGGGGCTGGGAATCGGGGCCGGACGGGTCAAGGGCGTCTGCGTCGACAAGAACGGTGACGTCCTCGTCGCAGGCGCACAGCCCTACCACGCCGTCGCCGCGACCTACAAGGAGAAGAAAGGCAAGGGCGTGATCGCCGGCTGGGTCAACGTCTACACGAAGGACGGCACGCTGAAGCGGGAGAAGCTCATTCAAATGGCCAGCATCAACGAGATCCAGGCGGGCCGGGACGGTCTGTATGCGGTGGCGGCCGGGTTCTGGGCGAGCACGGGCATGAGACTCCAGGCGGAAAGGGACGAAGCCGTCCCGCACTGGACGCTCTTCAACAAGCTCCAGAAGTACTCACTGGACGGCGGGGTGGAGGACAAGGCGGGGCACCTCTGGAGTCACGCCGGCGTGGGGTTCGTCAACTCGATGGCCTGCAGCTACGAGTGTGCCGGGGCGCAGATCTGCGTGGATGACGACGACCGCATCTGGGTCCCCGAGCATATTGTATACAACGTGAAGGCGGTGGACTCGGCCGGCAACCTCATCGCCCGCATCGGCAGCTACGGCAACGCCGACTGTGACGGCAACCCCGACGGCCCCAATCCCGAACCCGCCATCCCCCTGGCCTGGCCGATGGCCATCGCACGCTACAAGGATTATCTCCTCATCGCCGACCGGATCAGCGCCCGGATCGTCCGATGCAGACTGGAATACGTCGAGACCAGAAGCCTCGACCTCGCCGTTGACTGAAAGGCGGCCGGAAGGATGAAACCAACGGTTCCCGTGCTGTGTCTCGCGGTGCTGCTCTCGGTGCACGCGGCGTCGGCCGAGGACCCGGCCGCCGTCCCGGTCCTGGACACGGCGGGGTTCTGGCGGATGCACTACACGCTCAGACTCCCGGCGCTCCTGCGCGAGGGCAAGGTGGTCGATCTGGTGGACGTGGCGACGCACCGGTACGTGAGCCCGCCGGCGTGGATCCGGCACGACACGCCCCCGCCGCCCGACGACTGGATGAAGCCGGACTTCGATCCCGACAAGTCGGGATGGGAACGCCTCTCGGGGACGCTCGTCACCACGATGACCTACTGGAAGCAGGCGACGGACGGTCCGAGTCCGTTCTGGGCGCTGGTGTGCGCCCGCGGGAAGTTCACGGTCAAGGACCCCGCCCGGGCGGCGGCGCTCATCCTCGACCTCGAGTATCGCGGCGGCGTGGTGGTCCACCTGAACGGCGTGCGGATCGCATCGTCTCACATGAGCGCAAAGGGCACGGGCGGCGTCGAGGAACTGGCCGTGCCGACGGCCCCGGACGAGCAGACGCCCCGCCGACTGACCTGCACGCTTCCGACGGCACACCTGAGGCGGGGCGTGAACGTCCTCGCCGTCGAGGTCCACCGGGCGCCCCTGCGCGAGGACGAGATCATCCTCAACAGCACCAAGTGGCCGCAGGGCGTCGTGGTGCCGAGGGCCCCGTGCGCCGTCGAGCGCATCCGTCTGAGCGCCCCCAAGAGCGCCGCCGACGCCGTCGTGCCCAACGTCACACGCCCCAAAGGCTTCCAGGTCTGGAACTCGAACACCCTCCAGATGGACTTCGACCTCGACTGGGGCGACCCCAACGAGACACTCCGACCCGTCCGGATCGTCGGCACGCCGAACGGGGCGTTCAGCGGCAAGGTGGTCGTCGGGTCGGACCGCGAGATCAAGGGGCTGCGCGCCGTCGTCACCGAACTGAAAGAGACAACCGGCCGCGGATGCATCCCGGCCTCACGGCTCACCCTCCGATACGCCCGGCCCCACGGCACCGACTTCGCCGCCAACTTCCGCTACCCCGCTTCGGCCGAGCGGCTCGACGCACTGGACGACACGCCGCCCGC
>DATKVD010000578.1:0-3546 GCA_035530235.1 Planctomycetota bacterium
CGACTCTCACGATCCGATCACACCTACGGTAGGACGAGTCGCCGACATCGCACGTTGTTCAGATCTGGAATTCAGTGGATTGGGCCACGCTGACTCATCCTTGCCGTGGCCCGTCTTGTGTACACTCACGACTACCGCCCCTCGACGTTTACGGACTCCCGCCAGGTGTCTTCCAAGGGCCGCGCTGTCGAAAACCCGACGAGACGTATCGACAATCCGACGGACCACGCCGCAACCGCCGTCCCGGACACGACTTACGGACGAGGCAATCTGCTTGACTTCTCGTCGGAATCCCGGTAAAATACGGGTGTATTCAGGGGCGGTCGCATGTTTTCAGTCGAGCAGAGGCGTCTCATCAAGCGGTTCGTCCTGCTTGTGGCGGGACTGTTTGTCCTGCTGCATTGTCTCGCCGTCTTCCTGTACGTCGCCCGCCTGCCGTGGAAGGGCTTCTACGTCTTTCGCGCAAACCGCGTCGCGACGGTCTACCGCGGCAGCTCGGCCGCCGAGCAGGACATCCAGCCCGGGGACATCCTTGAGAAGATAGGCGACAAGGAGGTCGCCACCCCGCTCGACGTCATCCGCATCACCAAGAAACTCCCGATGGACCAGACGGTCCCCGTCACCTTCCGCACGCCCGGGCGCGCGCCGAAGACCGTCCAGGTCCGCATCGTCGAGACCCCCTTCCCCCTCGGACTGCTCCTCTGGATGATCTGCTCGGCGCTGGTCATCAGCACGGCGTACGTCTTTCACTACCGCCGGAGCGACGACGCCCCCACCACGCTCTTCTTTCTCATCTGCGTGCTCTTCTGTGCCACGTTCATGGGGGCGTTCACGTGGTACGTCATCGCCGGGAACCTTCCGCTGATCATGACCTTCGTCGTCGCGAGTGCACTGCTGGCCCCCGCGATCCTGCATTTCTTCCTCATCTATCCCGAGACCAGTCCGCTCATCAAGCGGGTCGGGTTCTTCACCCGACTCATCTACCTCCCCTCGGTCGTGTACCTGGTCATCTTCGTGGTGATGCTGCTGCGGGCGGCGCACGCCGTGGACGCCGAGCCGCCCGTCCCCGAGCAGATCATCGATCTGCTGGACACCATCCAGATGCTGGTACTCTATCAGCTCGGGGTCACGGTGGCGTATTGCATCGCGTCGCTCATCAGTCTGTGGTACTGTCAGCGGACCACACTGCACACGGACGTCAAGAACCAGATCAAGTGGGTGTGGTGGGGTGTGGCCACGGCCATCATCCCGCTCATCATGATGGGGGTGCTCTTCAGTGAGGGCGTCGTCAAGAACATCTTCGGCTATCTCCAGTTCTGGGGGATGATGGCGGTGCTGGGGGTGCTGGTGGCCACGGGGGTGAGTCTCCTGAAGTACCGACTGATGTACGTCGACACGATCCTGAACCGCAGTCTCGGCTACGTGATGGTCAGCGGGCTGATGATGGTGATCTACCTGGCGGCCGTCGGCATCGCGTCACTCCTCCTGAGCCAGGTGACGGGCGACGTGTCACGGATCCCGTACCTGATTTCGGTGCTTGCCATCGCGCTCTTCTTCCGACCGGTGAACGCGTGGGTGCAGACCGTCATCGACAAGCGTTTCTACCGTGAACGTTACGAGTTCCAGCAGGCGGTCTACAACACGTCCCAGGCCATCGTGAGGATCCTGGACCTCGATCTGCTGCTGCGGGAGGTCATGGACACGATCATGGAGAGCCTGCACATCCGTCGCGGGGCGGTGCTGCTGTGGGACGCCGCGGGCGGCCACGTGAAGGTCGCGGTCGCACGCGGGTACCTCGAGCCCGAGAGTCAGCTCACCCTGGGTGCACAGGACCCCCTGTTCGCACACATCCTCGAGGCACGGAAGCCCGTGACCACCCGTGAACTCCACGAACGCAGCTGGAACGCCACGGAGCCCGGGGAGATCGTCCAGCGGATGGTGAAGATGCACGCCGACGTCGCCATCCCCATCATCCGTGAGGACGAGGTCCTGGGACTCTTCGTCCTCGGACGGAAGCGCTCGAGACAGATTTACACCGCCGACGACGTGAGACTGCTGATGACGCTCGCCAATCACGCGGCCATCGCCATCCACAACGCCCGCACCTACCAGCGCATGGAGTCACTCAACCTCGACCTCCAGACCAACATCGGCAAGATCGAAGAGCAGCGTCGTGAGATCCTCGGCCTCCAGCAGCAGCTGCTCTCGGAGAACGTCTACCTGAAGGAGGAGATCGAGGCGAAGTACAACTTCCAGGACATCATCGGCACCTCACGCGGGACCCAGCAGGTCCTGGAGACGGTGAAGAAGGTGGCCCCGAGTACGTCGGCGGTGCTCATCCGGGGAGAGAGCGGGACGGGCAAGGAACTGATCGCCCGGGCGATCCACTACAACTCGCCCCGGCGGGACAAGGCCTTCGTGCGGACCAACTGCGCCGTGCTGACGGAGAGTCTCCTGGAGAGCGAGCTGTTCGGTCACGAGAAGGGGGCGTTCACGGGGGCGGTGGCGGCCCGGCCCGGACGGTTCGAGGTGGCCGACGGCGGGACCATCTTCCTCGACGAGATCGGCGACGTCTCGCCCCGGACGCAGGTGAAGCTCCTGCGCGTCCTCCAGGAGAAGGAATTCGAGCGGGTCGGCTCGAACGAGGTCCGCAGCGTGGACGTGCGCGTCATCACCGCCACCAACCGCAACCTCGAAGAGGCGATGCGCCGCGGGACCTTCCGTGAGGACCTCTTCTACCGCCTGAACGTCATCTCCCTCGAGGTCCCGCCGCTCCGGGAGCGAAAGGAAGACATCTTCCCCCTGGCCGTCCACTTCCTCAACAAGTATGCCCGGGCCGCCGGGAAGTCCATCCAGAGCATCGACCCGGCGGTGCTCGAGCTGTTCAAGAAATACCACTGGCCCGGGAACGTCCGGGAACTCGAGAACCTCATCGAGCGTGCGGTCGTGCTGGCCGACGGCACCACGCTCACCGTCGCCGACTTCTCCATCGAGATCGACGAGTATGCCGAGACGGGCGGCGCCTCCAACGGCAGCGCACTCAACGATCAACTGGAAGCCATCGAGCGGGACAGCCTCAAGAAAGCGCTCAAGAAGGCGAACGGCAACAAGTCACGTGCCGCGCGCGACATCGGACTCGCTCGCAGCACCTTCATCTCGAAACTCAAGAAGTGGGGACTCGACTGAGTCCCGCTCGATCTGAATGCGGCCGACGGAAGCCGCGGGGCGGCTTGCCCTTACCCGCAAGGTCGTGCGAACCCCGTCACGGGGGAAGGAGCGGCAATGAAGAGACCGGCGTGGGCAACGGTTGTGGGCATCCTGGGGATCATCTTCGCGTGTCTCGGAATCCTGGGTGCCGGCTACGACATCATCATGCCCAAGATGATGGAGTTTCAGCGCGAGATGATGTCGGTCATGGAGAAGGACATCGCGAGGGAAGCCGTCCGTGAGAAATCCGAGTCGGGCGTGCTGGAGGACGACGAACTCTCACCGGATGCGGGCGCGACGGCCCCCGTTCCCGGCCCGCCCCCCGAGATGTTCAGAATG